>JBIKRQ010000497.1:0-4346 GCA_044349155.1 Myxococcota bacterium | reverse complement strand
AGCCGAGAGGCACGAAATCGAGCGCCGAAACGGCAATGACGTCGTCGAACACAAGTTTGACGACGTCATCGTCGCGCCCAAAGCGCCATTTTTCAGCAACCTGCTAGGCGAACACCACGGCCGCGAAGGTCGCGATGCCGCCACCAGCTTGTGACGAGATCGTTGTAGCCGTCACGATCGCGGCACCAGCAGCAACGACCGCAGGCCAACGCGACAGCAGGTGAGAATGCGACGCCACATCCCTTGGATGCCCCATGCGCGAACGCGTTGCAGCGGCCGGCGCGCCGGTGTCTGTCTCATCCTGATCCGCAGCGTCGGTTGACTTGCGGACTGGCCGGACCTGTTGCGCTGGGTCACAATCCCCTCATGCTGCGCCCACTCCTGCTCGCCACTGCTCTTGTGTCTTGTGTCGTCGTCGCCGCCTGCGACGGCAGCACCGCCACCGATGGTGAAGGCGAGGGTGAGGGCGAAGGTGAGGGCGAAGGCGAAGGCGAAGGCGAAGAACCCGAGCAGCCCCTCGAGCCGGCCGATCCCAACAACCCCGACAACGCCACCCGCGACGTCGACTGCGACGGCCTGAGCGACGCCGACGAGTACGGCACCATTTGGCCCGGTGGGGCGTACACCAACCCGGAAGACCCAGACAGCGACGACGATGGCCTGCGCGACGGTGTTGAAGCCGGCCGCACCACGCTCATCGATCCCCGCTGCGAGGGCCGCTTCGTCGCCGACGCCGACACCGAAGCGCCCAACACGTCGCCCGTGACTGCCGACGGCGACCGCGACGGCCTGCTCGACGGTGACGAAGACGAAAACGGCAACGGCCGCTTCGATCGCGGCGAGACCAGCCCCACCAATCCCGACACCGACAGCGATGGCTTCTGCGACGGGCCCAACGACGTCGCGGGCGCGTGCACGAGCGTGAACGATCCCGCGGCCACCCTCGACACCGACGGCGATGGCTTGCCCGATCGCCTCGATGCTGCACCAAACGATCCCGACGCCGACGACGACGGCCTGTGCGATGGCGGCAACGACGTCGCCGGTGTGTGCGAACGTGGCGAAGACCTCGACAACGACGGCGTGGTCGACGTGGGCGAAAGCGATCCCAACCGTGTCGACAGCGACTGCGACGGCCTGAGCGACGTGGAAGAAGCCGCCGCCAACACCGATCCCTCCAACGACGACACCGATGGCGACGGCATCCTCGACGGCGTGGAAGTGGGCTCGTCCGGCAGCACCGACGCGGTGTGCGGCGGGGCAGGGGCCGACCTCGACCCGACCACCACCACCGACCCCCTCGACGTCGACAGCGACAGCGACGGCATCCCCGACGGTCAGGAAGACGGCAACAACAACGGCCGCGTCGACGACGGCGAACTCGACCCGAGCAACCCCGCCGACGGCGACGACCCGGTGGTCACGGCGGCCTGTGGCGTCGACAACCTGGTGCCGCTGCGTGCGCTCGTGAGTGCCGCCGGCAACGTGCAGGTGTTGGTGGTGGATCGCCCTGCAGGCGCGTTCTCGACGACGGGCACCATCCAAAACGGCGGCGTGGGCATCGGTGTCTACGGCTACGACAGCGCGACCCGTGCGGGCTTTGTGGCGTTGCGCGTGACACCGACGGGTGACGTGGCCAACGACGAACTCGCGGTGCGTAACGCCATCAATGGTGTGGCGACCATCAGCGGTGCGCTCACGCAGTCGGTGACGACGTGGGATGGCTTCGACGCTGTGCTTGGCCGCTACGACCAGGCCGGGAATGCAGGCCAGAAGGCACGCTTGAACGCGATCGTCGCCGCCCTTGTGCCCGCAGCCGGCGCGCCATTCGACACCGCCACCGACGACAACGCCGATGGCCTGCGCGTCGAGGTCGAAGTGGTGCGCCGCGGTGCATCTGAAGTGGTCGCGTTGATCGGCGTGTTGCCGCTGAACCTCGTCGACGGCGACGGCATCTTCGCTTTGCGCAACCTCGTCGACGGCTCGGCGTTGGGGCAGGCCCTCGATCGCCAGGGCACGCACTGCGAGCGGCAGTTGTCGGCGGCGTTCTCCACGCTCGACATCCTGTGGGCCATCGACAACTCCACGTCGATGGACGACGAGCAAACCGCCGTTGGCGTGGCGGTTGATGCCTTCGCCGCGCGCCTGGAAAACGCCACCGTCGACTGGCGCGCCGCGGTTGTTGGCAGCAGCTTCATCGGGCCCAACACGCCAGCATCGTGCCCCGTCGACAGCTGCGCGAACGACACCGCGCACACCTGCCGCAACTTCACGCGCGACCTCACCGAGTTGCGCGCGACGTTCACCGTCAACGGCCCGGCGTGGATTGGTGCCGGTGGCACGTGCAGCCGATCGAGCGAAGAGATCATCGGTAGCGCGCAGCTGTTGCTGCAGGACTCCGTCAACGGCCACGCCACGTTCTTTCCGCCCAGCGACGTCGAGGTGAACAACCGCCTGCGCACGGGGGCTCGCGTGTTGTTGATCGCGATGGGCGATGCCGACGACCAAAAGGCTGCTGCAGGCACGTCGGCAGCGCAGCTCGACAGCTACGAAGCGTTCTTCCGCTCGCGGCCATTTGCGATGTCGCTGGGCGGCATCTTGTGCCCCGTTGGCCAGGACTGTGGCGAAACGCAGAACGATCCGCACGTGGCCCGTGGCCTCGTCGATCGCTTCGGCGGCGTGCGCGGTGAAATCAACGTGCTCAATTCCATCGCACCGGCCATCAACGCGATCCTCGACGCCGCCATCGCCGACGTGAGCCCCTACGCCTTGTCCGAAGACGCGATCACGGCCTCGATCAAAGTCGCGATGGCCGCGGACACCACGGTGGGCGCCTGCAACACCAACGACGTGCCGCGCTCGCGCGAAAACGGCTTCGACTACGACCCACGCACGCGCACGGTGCAGTTCTTCGGCGACTGTCGCCCCGACGTTGAAGGCTCCACCATCGCCTTCAGCTACCGCACGTGGCGCGAAGCGGGCGCTGTCGTCGACGGTCCGTGCATCTGCGAGTGCGGCGGCAACCTTGCCTGCACCGACGACGGCAGCGATGTGTGCTCGTGTACCTGCACCCAGGAACTCACGTGCGACGCGGGCTTCGTGTTCGACGACGCCAGCTGCGGCTGCGTGTGCGACGTCGCTGCGGCGGCTTGTCCGGCCACCCACGCCCTCGACCCCGACACCTGCGCCTGCGCCTGTCAGCCGAACTGCAACGGTGCCTGCGCCGCCAACGAAGTCTGCCAGGCGTCGACGTGCGCGTGCACCGGCATCGGCGGCTGAGCGCGACATCGACGACATCGATGACGCCGCGCGGCAGGTGACGAAGCGACGAGATCCAGACGGAGTGCTATGGCGCTGCGATGGTGTTTCGCTTTCGCTCCGACGGTGACCTCGTCACCGACCTGCCCACCACGCGCCGAATCATGCCGTTTCTCATGCCCACGAGAAACGAGTCCGTCGTCTACTTCGACATGGAACTGCCCGCCGACCTCGTCGACGCGCGCATCGCCGCGCTGCGCGCAGAGGGCGTACACGCCACCATCATGCACGTCGTCGCCGTCGCCGCCGTGCGCGTGCTCACCGAGCGCCCACGCTTGAACCGCTTCGTTGCGGGTGGGCGTCATTGGCAGCGTCGCGGCATCTGGCTGAGTTTTTCGGGCAAGAAGCGCAAAGACGACAACGCCCCCGTCGTCGTCATCAAACGCGAAGTCTCACATCAGGCGACCGACGCCGAGATCGTGCGCGCGCTCGACGGCGGCGTGAACGAGCTGCGCAGCGAGAAGAAGAACCGCACCGACAAGGAGCTCGACCTGCTGTTGGCGCTGCCCACGTTTTTGTTGGGCTGGTTGGTCAAGCTCATCCGCAAGCTCGACCACTGGGGCGCGTTGCCGAAGTGGTACATCGACGGCGACCCGATGTTTGCCTCGATGTTCATCGCGAACCTCGGCTCGATCGGCATGGATGCCGCCCAGCACCACCTCTACGAGTACGGCAACATCCCGTTGTTTTGCGTGATCGGTACGGCCCGCGATGCCTTCGTCGCCGACGACGCCGGCGTGGTGCGTGCGCGTCGCGTGTACCCCCTGCGCTTCAGCTTCGACGAGCGCATCGAAGACGGCTTGTACTGCATCCGCGCGCTCGACCGGCTGCGGCAGCTGTTGCAGGCCCCCGCCAGCACGACCTGACGATCCGGGCCACAACGTGGCCGCGACCGTTGCGCTGCACTAGCAGGTTGCTGAAAAATGGCGCTTTGGGCGCGACGATGACGTCGTCAAACTTGTGTTCGACGACGTCATTGCCGTTTCGGCGCTCGATTTCGTGCCTCTCGGCTCGTTCGCTGTTGTCTA
>JBIKRQ010000155.1:0-14057 GCA_044349155.1 Myxococcota bacterium | reverse complement strand
GCGGCAGGACACCCTGCTTCTTCAGGTTGCTCTCGTGGATACGAGCGAAGCTGCGCACGATGATCGCCTTGCCACCGAGGTGACGGGGCTCCATCGCCGCGTGCTCACGCGAGCTGCCTTCGCCGAAGTTCTCGTCGCCAACAACGATCCACGGCACGCCTGCAGCCTTGTAGGCGCGGGCCACGTCGGGGAACGGCTTGTGCTCGCCCGTGAGCACGTTTTTGCCTTCACCAATCTTGTCGTCGAACGCGTTGGTGGCGCCGATGTAGAGATTGTTGCTGATGTTGTCGAGGTGACCGCGGTAGGTCAGCCACTTGCCCGCCGCCGAGATGTGGTCGGTGGTGCACTTGCCCTTGGCCTTCATCAGCACACGCGCGCCGACGAGGTCTTTCGTCGTGTCGGGGGCGGTGAAGGGATCGAGCAGTGCCAGGCGCTTGCTGGTCGGCGACACGGCCACCTTCGCGGTGGTGTAGCCGTCGGCCGCAGGCGCAATCAGGCCGTCTTTGTCGACGAGGAAGCCACGCAGCGGCAGCTCATCGCCCGTCGGCTCGGGGAACTTGAAGTCCTTGCCGTCGGCGGTCTTGATGGTGTCGGTGCGCGGGTCGAAGTCGAGGCGACCCGAAAACGCCATCGCCGTGACCTGCTCGGGCGAGCCGATGAACGCGAGGGTTTCGGGGTTGCTGTCCTGGCGACCGCGGAAGTTGCGATTGAACGACGTGACGATCGTGTTCTTCACGCCCTTCTGCACGTCGCTGCGGTCCCACTGACCGATGCACGGACCGCAGGCGTTGGCGAGCACGGTGCCGCCAGCGTCGTCGAAGGTCTTCATCTGACCATCGCGCTGGATGGTGAGGTGAATGGTTTCCGACCCTGGCGAAATCAAGAACGGCACCTTCGCCTTCAAGCCTGCCGCAAGGGCTGCAGTAGCGAGCGAGGCCGCGCGCGAGACGTCTTCGTACGACGAATTCGTGCACGAGCCGATGAGGGCCGACGTGATCTCGACGGGCCAGCCTTCCTTCTCCGCCGACGCCTTCATCGTCTGCACCGGGTGCGCGAGGTCGGGCGTGTGAGGACCAACGAGGTGCGGGTCGAGGGTCGACAGGTCGATCTCGACGACGCGGTCGTAGAACTTCTCGGGGTTCGCGTAGACCTCGGGGTCGGCGGCGAGCTCGGCCTTGTGCGCGTTTGCGAGGTCGGCCCAGGCACCGCGGTTCGTGGCGCGCAGGTAGCGCTCCATGCTCTCGTCGTAGGCGAACACCGACGTGGTGGCACCGTGCTCAGCACCCATGTTGGCGATCGTGCCCTTGCCGGTGGCCGAAATGCTGGCGGCACCTTCGCCGAAGAACTCGACGATGTGGTTCGTGCCGCCCTTGACGGTGAGGATACCCATCAGCTTGAGGATCACGTCCTTCGCCGCGGCGAAGCCCGAGAGCTTGCCCGTGAGCTTCACGCCGATGACGCCAGGCCAGCGGAGGTTGAAGGGGAAGCCGGCCATGACGTCGACGGCGTCAGCGCCACCGATGCCGATGGCGATCATGCCGAGGCCGCCCGCGTTGGGGGTGTGGCTGTCGGTGCCGATCATCATGCCGCCCGGGAACGCGTAGTTCTCGAGGACCACCTGGTGGATGATGCCCGCGCCGGGCTTCCAAAACCCAAGGCCGTGCTTCTGGCTGACGGTCTGCAGGAAGTCGTAGACCTCCTGGTTCTCGTCGACAGCGCGCAGCAGATCCTTCTTCGCGCCGACCTGAGCCTGGATGAGATGGTCGCAGTGCACCGTCGACGGCACGGCCACTTCCTGCTTGCCGGCCTGCATGAACTGCAACAGCGCCATCTGGGCGGTAGCGTCCTGCAGGGCCACGCGATCGGGGAAGAGGTTTGCGTAGCTCTTCTTGCGAACGAGCGCGTTGCCGTCTTCGTCGACAGCTTCGGGCATGTGCGCCGCGAGGATCTTCTCGGTCAACGTCAGCGGCCGGCCGAACGCTTTGCGCGCGGCCTCGTGGCGCTGCTTCATCGTGGAGTAGGTCCGTGAGATGAGCTCAACACCGTCGATCATGATTGGCTCCTGGCCTGGGTGGCTTTCCAAAAAGACACGATGCAACCTGCGGGGCTGAATCGTGTGGACTTTCAAGGGGTTGCCACTGTGAGTCTCACCGTGGCGCGCGATTGGAAGCCCTGCGTCAAAACACCGATGTCGACGACATAGCAAGAACGACGACAAGCGAAAGCACCCCGGCCGGTTCGAGCCACGTCGTCAGCAAAAGCGCAGCAAAAACGGGGTGTTGTGCACCCCGTTCTTGCGTGTCGGTGGATGTCGGTCCCTGTCGGCTAGCGAGCCTCTTCCGACGGCAGCACGCGGAACTCGACGCGGCGGTTCAGGGCCAGGTTGCGCGGCGAATCGTTGGGCGCGAGCGGTTGGCTCTTGCCGAGAATCGCAATCAACAAGCGCGGCCGCTCCACACCTTTGGCGACGAGGTAGGCGACCACGCCCTCAGCACGGCGCAGGGCGAGGTGGTCGTTGACGCGATCGTCGCCCTGACCGTCGGTGTGGCCCTGCACCTCGACACGGATGCCGGGGTTGTTCATCAGCGTTTCGGCCACCTGATCGACGAGACGACGACCATCGGCCGTGAGCTCAGCCCCCGCCGACGTGAAGTACACGCGCTGCGGCAGCAGGATGTTCGTAGGTGCGCGCGCCTTCGTTGGCTCCGTTGCGGGCGTCGGCGTTGGCGTTGGCGTTGCCGGTGTCGTCGTCGTGGGCGCCGCGGGCGCGGTTGTCGCGGGTGGCACGTCGGGGCAGCCGTCGTCGTCTTCGAAGCCGTTGCGCACTTCGGCCGCATTCGGGCAGCGGTCGCTGGCGTCGGCGACACCGTCGTTGTCGTTGTCGAGTTCGGGGCAGCCGTCGTCGTCCTCGAAGCCGTCGCGGTCTTCGGGGGCGCTGCTACAGCGGTCGAGCTCTTCGTTGATGCCGTCGCCGTCGTGGTCGAGGTCGGGGCAGCCGTCGGTGTCTTCGAAGCCGTCTTTGTCTTCGGCGAGTTCGGGGCATTGATCGATAGGGTCGTCGTCGTCGCCGGCGAAGTCGTTGATGCCGTCGCCGTCTTGATCGTCGACGGGTTCTTCTTCGGGGCAGCCGTCGCCGTCTTCGTGGAAGTCTTCGTCTTCCGCGATCGACGGGCAGCGGTCGGCGTCGTCGGGGATGCCGTCGTGGTCGGCGTCGAGCGAGGGCAGCGTGAAGCTGTAGCCAACGAACGCGCGCACGAGCGGCGTGCCGTAGGCGGCGGTGATGCCAAGGCCCACACCCGCCGTGACGAGGTGCCCCGGTGCCACGCTGTAGCGTGCGGCCACCAGCGCTTCGAGCGGTGTCGTCGTGATCGAGGGAGCGACTTCGGCATCAGCGGCCATGCGGCCATTGACCTCGACCAGTGCCTTCAAGCTCGGCACGACGACACCGAGTTCGCCGGCAGCACCAAAGGTGAGCTCGTTGCCCACGCGCAGGCCCAGCAGCTCTTGATGCGGACGCACGAGGTAGCCAACGTTGACGCCGACACGGCCGACGTCGCCGAGGCGCCAGCCCGCGTTGAGCTGCGGACGAACGGTGAAGCCACCGGCCCCCCACAGCTGTGCGGGATCGCCGGTGGGAGCCGTGGCCGTCGTCGACAACGCGAGGCCAGGGCCGTTGCGCATGCTCACGATCGACCAGCGCCCGCCGAAGCGCACATCGCCCACCGCCACAGGCGACAGCGTGAGGGGCTTGAAAGTGTCGTCGACGCCCGCGGCCTGAAACACGCTGCCGGGCACGCCAAGGAACACCACGAAGCGGTTGAACAGCGACAACGATGCGACGACATCAGCACTCAAGCGGTGCTCGAGCAGGGCGACGTTGGCGTCGGTGCGGGCATCGCGCACACGCAGCTGGTTGTGGTCGTAGTCGAACACCACCGCGGCCGACGGCACGAGGTGCCCGTTGACGCCCGTGCCCTCCACGACGACGAAGTCGGCCTGACCAGCAGCCGCTGGCGAAAACGCGCCAACGCCAAGGCCTTCAGCACGCACCGGCGCCGTGCACGCCACGAGCATCGTGACCACGCCGGCGGCGCGTACCCGACGACGACGAAGCAGCAACAACGGCAGCGCCAACACGGCCCACCACACGCTGCTCGAGCTGCTGTTGCAGCCGACCAGACCACCGCCGACGAGCTCGATGTCCTCAATGCAGGCGGAGCGCAGGCCAGCGTTGCCGTCGCGCACGAGATCGACTTCGCCGTCGCAGTCGTTGTCGATGCCGTCGCACACTTCGGGGGTGCACACGAGGGTGCAGTCGTCGGCGCAGCGGTCGCTGTCGTCGTCGCACTCTTCGCCGAAGTGCAAGATGCCGTCGCCGCAGCGGCCCACGCAGGCATCGCCGTTGCCGTCGGTGTCGAGGTCTTCCTGGCCCGGGTTTGCCGTCAGCAGGCAGTTGTCGACGTCGTCGTCGATGGTGTCGCCATCGCTGTCGTCATCGATGAAGTCGGCGGTGCCGTCGGTATCGAAGTCGCGGGGGGCGGTCCCCAATTCGCGGTCGCCTGCTTCGTCGGCGTCGCTGTAGCCGTCGTCGTCGCTGTCGTCGTCGAGCGCGTCGATGGTGCCATCGCCGTCGGTATCGCGGCGAGCGCCACCGGGGGCCTCTTCGCCGTCGACGATGGTGTCGCCGTCGGTGTCGGGGTTTGTCGCATCGAGGCCGAGGGCCGGCTCGAGGCGGTCGAGCACGCGGTCGCCATCGGCGTCGTCGTCGCAGCCGTCGCCCACGAGGTCGCCGTCGGCATCGGCCTGCTCGGCGTTGCTGTTCACGCGGCAGTTGTCGTCGCCATCGAGGATGGTGTCGTCGTCGCTGTCGGTGTCGAGCTGGTCTGTTGCGCCATCGTCGTCGCTGTCGGGAACAGGCGTGTCGAGCACGGCATCGCTGGCTTCTTCCTCGTCGAGTATGCCATCGCCGTCGCTGTCGTCGTCGAGTGCGTCGATGGTGCCATCGCCGTTGGTGTCTGGCGGGGCGGTTGGGTCAGCACCGAGTTCAACGAAGTCGGAGATGGTGTCGCCGTCGCTGTCGTCGCTGCCAGGCAGGGTGCCCACCACCGACTCGATCGTGTCGGCGACGAGATCGCCGTCAGCGTCGATGAAGGCGACGTCGATGACGAAGCGGCGCTCGATGACGAAGTCGATATCGGCGGCCGTGACCGTGATGGTGTGCAGGCCGGTATCGGCGAGAGCAGGGGTGAAGCGCAGCACGCCGAGCGCGCTGTTGCTGGTGTTGTTGTTGTCGAGGGTGAAGGTGGCCGCACCGGGCAGACCATCGACCGACAGCGACAGCTGGGGGCCGTCTTCGTCGAGCGCTGCCACCTGCACAACAAACTCGGTGCCTTCACGCGCCGCGAGCACGTCGCTCTCGACAGGCGTTGGTGCGGCAAACGTGGGCGGATCGTTGATGGGCTGGACGCTGAAGACGATGCTGCCTTCTGTCGACGACAACGACGACGCACCACCGCGCGTGGTGATGTCGATGGTGGCACCGCTGGCGACACCGTCGGTCTGGTCCCAGGCGACGTAGTGCACGGCGACGATCGGGTTGCCGCCCGGCAGGGGCACCACGCGCAGGCGCAACTGTGGGTCGTCGCTGAGCGCGAGGGCCGTTGCTGCCGACACCGCAGGCAAGGCCGCAAAGCTCACACCACCATCGGTGCTCAGCTCGATGCTGGCCGTTTCGGCGAGCGCTTCGACGTCGACAATGGCAAGGCCACGGCGCGCGCCCAGATCCACATCGCTGATCGCGTCGAACAGGTCGACCACCGCTGAGCCCGGCGCATCGAACACGTCTTCGACGGCACGCACGGTGACATCGATGTCGGTGTCGACGACCGGTGCGTCGTTGATGTTGGCGACGTCGATCGCCAGCGTGGTCTCAACACTGTTCACGCCGTCGGTCACCGCGATCGCGAACGTGGCAGTGCCGGCGAAGTCCGCCGCGGGCGTAAACGTGAAGCCACCATCGCTCGCGAGCGTGAGTGCGCCCGCCGCAGGTGTCGTCGTCGACTGCACCGTGGCGGTCAGGACATCGCCGTCGTCGTCGACATCGTTGGCAAGCACGCCGAATTCGGCTGCAACGGTCAGGACCTCTTGTTCGTTGGTGGTGGCGTTGTCGTTGGCGGCGCGTGGGGCGGCGTCGTCGTTGACGATGGTGCCGGTGGCCGACGCTGACGCGATGCCCGCACCGCTGACCGACGACAAGGCGACCGTGAACGTCTCGTTGGCCTCGGCGACGCGGTCGGCGACGAAGACGACGGGGACGTCCAGGCGCGTGGTTCCCGGTGCAAACGTGAGCAGGCGATCCACGGCGACGAAGTCACCAGCGGTAGCTGTTGCTGTCTGTGTGCGCGCCGTGGCCGTGACCGTGCGACCGCTCACCGCACTGAGCTCGACGACAAAGGTGGCCGTGCCCGCAGCCGCGGTGCCTTCGCCAACCGACGCGCCGGCGATCGAAATGTTCGGGGCGGTGTCGTTGTCGCGCAGCGTGATCACCGCACGGCTGTCGACCAGCTGCGCGTTCACCGCGTTGCTGAAGACGAGTTCGAACGTCTCGTCGAGTTCGTCGAGGGCATCGCCCAGCAGCGGTACCGACACCGTGGTGGTGCTGCTGCCAGCACCGATCACGGCCGTACCGCTCGTCGGCGAGAAGTCTTCGATGGCGGTTTGCGCCGACGTGGTGAAGTCGACCTGTGCGGCCTGACCACTCGATGCGCTCAAGCGCACGGTGAAGACCAGGGCCGCCGCATCTTCGTCGAGCGCGACGTCGTTGAGCACCAGAAACGGGGCATCGTCGTCGTCGGTGACCGTGCCCGTTGCCGTACCGGTACCGATGGTGCCGTTGGTGGCTTCGCTCAACACGACGGAGAACGTTTCGTTGTCTTCATCGACCACATCACCGAACACGCTGACGGCCACCGTCGTCGATGTCGACAGTGCGGGGAACGTGGCAATGCCCGAGGGGCACAAGAAGTCAGCAGCGCCGGCCGTGCCCGCCACGCAGGCAAAGCGCACCGTGGTGATCTCTTCTGACGCCGACGACAGCGACAAAGTGAACGGCAGGCTCGCGGCTGCTGCGTCGCCTTCCACCGCCAACGTTGCGCTCGCGATCGAGATCGCCGGGACCGCATCGTCGTCGCTGATGGTGCCCGTGGCCGACGTGGTGCCGCCGGTGACGTTGGTGAACTCCGTCAACGTGACGGTGAGCGTTTCGTCGCTGGGTGCCTCAAAGACGGTGTCGGCGTTGACTGGCACCGAGAACGTCGCCGTGGTGGTGCCCGCAGGAAACGACAGCAGTGACGATGTCGTGGTGAAGTCGCGCGTGATGAGTGCTGTGCTAGCGGTGGTGCTGGCGCGCGTGGAGACAGTCTTGCCGCTCACCGCAGACAACGTCGCCGTGAACGTGAGCGTCGTCGACCCGCCTGTGCCTTCGGCGACCGCTGCTGGAGCGATCGAGACCGTTGGCGGAGCGTCGTTGTCGTTGATGCGCCCGGTGGCCGACACATCACCGGCGTCGACTTTGACGAGGTCGAGCAGCTCGATCGTGAACTGCTCGTCGTCGTCCTCATCGAGCGTGTCGTTGGTGGTGGGTACGGTCACCGTCGTGCTCAACGACCCCGCGGCGATGCTCACCACACTGTCGACGGCGGTGAAGTCATCAGCACTCGCAGAGCCAACACCCGTCACGGCGCGCACGCTGACATCGCGACCACTCACCACGCTCAAGCTGATGGTGAAGCTGGCACCTGCACCCTCGACGACAGCAGCCGCATCGGCCACCGAGACCGTGGGTCGGTTGTCGTTGTCGACGATGCGCGCGGTCCCCGTGGCCCCAGCACTCGCGTTCGTGAGCGAGGTGCCACCAACGACCACCGAGAACGTCTCTTCGTCTTCGTCCAACACGTCGTTGGTGATGGTCACGGGAATCGTCGTTGACGTTGCACCGGGGGTGATGACGACGTTGCTCAGCGAGATGGCCGTGAAGTCGGCCGCCGACGCAGTACCCACCACGCTGGCCGCATCGAAGCGCACGGTGCGCTCGCTCGCCGCCGACAAGCGGATGGTGAGGTTCGTGGCCGCGGCACCTTCGGTGATGGTCAACGCATCGACCGACAGCGACGGAGCGTCGTCGTCATCGACGATCGCAACGGTGGTGCTGATGTCTGCTGGGAGCGCACCAGCGATCGACTCCAACTCGACGGTGAACGTTTCGTCGTCTTCGTCGATCGCATCGTTCACGATCGCAACGTCGAACGAGACGCTGGTTTCCCCAGGAGCGATGCTGACCAGCAGCACCGAGGTGTCGACGTCAACGTCGTCCAACGCCGTCACGCCCGCGACCAGCACATCGGCGGTGACGGGCACCTCGCTGGGGGCCGACAGGGTCGCGGTCAGCGTGACGACGCCATCGCCTTCGTCGACGTCGACATCAGCACTCAACGACACGAGCGGTGGTGCGTCGTTGTCGACGATGGTGACAGTCAGCGTAGTCGGCGTGCCAGCGGTGGCACCGACGATCGAGGTGGCGGCCACCGTCAGCGTTTCGGCAAGTTCGTGAACGGCATCGTCGACGAGGGTGACGGTGAACGTCGCCGAGGTCTCGCCCGGCAAAAACGTGACCGTGCTGGTGGCCACGAGAAAGTCGCTGGCTTCAGCACTCACCGGTGTTGCCGTGACGGCGAACGAGATCGCCGTGGTGGCTGCATTCGACAAGGTCGCCGTGACGGTCGCCGTCGTTCCTTCAACACTGCTCGCCGGGGCCGACAACGTCAGCACCGGGGTATCGCTGGCGTTCACCGAAAACGTGGCCTGCGCACCGGGCGTGACGTCGTCGTCGATCTCATCGGCCAGGGTGAGCGTGTGCTCGAGCGTGATGGTTTCCGCACCTTCGCCGAGGGCATCGTCTGTGACCGACAGCAAGGCGACCCCGCTGGTGTCGCCAGCAGCAATGTCGATCTCGATGACGGTGTCGACGACGTCAGCACCGTTGCCGACGACCGTGACCTCAACGAGCATGTCACCCAGAGCCGCACGGCTCAGCGTGGCTTCGACGAGCACATCATCGCCCTCAGCGGCGCTCGTTGGATTGATGCTCAACGTGATGGTCGACGCGTCGTTGTCGACGATCGTGACGATCTCGCTGTCGGTGGTACCAACAACATCGTTGGTGACGGTGTCGATGCCGATGAGAAATTCTTCGGATGGCTCATCGATCGCGTCGTCGATGGTGCCGACGGTCAGGCTGGCGCTGGTCTCGCCCTCGGCGATGACGAGCGACAAACCGGGGACGGTGAAATCGGCGAACGTTGCCGTGTCATCGATGACCACCAGGTCAACGGTGATGCCACCTGCAGGTGCTGGTGCATCGGCGGTGACCTCGACGACAACGCTGCTGCCTTCGGTGACCGATGCCGGCGCGACCGCGATGTTGACCTCGGCGTAAGCACTGCTCGCGGCAACGCTTCCCCACACAACGAGCGGGAAGAAAAAGCGGCGAATCATGGAGCGCTCCGAAAGCTGAACGTGGCAGAGAACGTGTCGACGCTGACGGCGGCATTTGGGCCGGTCGCTGCTGCGGGCAGCAGCACGTGCAGGGTGGCCTCATCGCCCACGAGGGCGCGGCGGGCGCTGACCGCATCAAGCTGCGTGTCGACGTCGATGAAGGCGCCGGCCTGCCACACAGACGGGGCCGCAGCGTTCGTCGCGCCGAGATCGAGGTCGATGCGCACGAGTTCCGTGAGGTCGAGTTGGGCGGCGTCGACGGAAATCGCGACGCGGACCGCGGGGCGTGCGACGCGTGCGGTGTCGTACTGCCACACGTCGTTGAGGGGTTGGCCAAAGGCGGTGCCGCCCACGACGAGCACGTTGCCCGTGTCGGGGTTGAAGCCCATCGCATGTTCGCCGCGCGCGGCGGGGCCCACGTCGTCGAGCTGGACGAAATGCTCGCCGTCCCAGCGCCAGAAGTCGGCAAGCGGCGAGATGTCTGCGGCCAGGCCACCGAAGATCAACACCGTGTTGTCGTCGAGATTTTCGACCGCAGCCGTGGCGGTACGCGGTGGCATCCCCTCCAGCGAGATGCTGTGCCACGCGCCGTCCTCGAGAACCTGCGCGTCGCTACACGCCTCGAAACCGCACAGGCCACCGACCATGAGCACCCGGTCGCCCAGTGCTGCGAGGGCAGGGCTGCTCACGCCAGGTGCCTCGGCTTCGCGGACCCATGCGCCAGCATCGGCCGACAGCCGCCACGTGTCTGTGGCATTGACGAGCACCAGGTCGCTGCCCACGCGCACCACCTGCGACGTCGACGTTGGCGAGACGTTCCCGGGCACCTGCTGCAGGAACTCATCGCCGGCGAAGGCGAGCACCGTGCCGTTGTCGGTGACGAGCAGGGCGGGCCCACCAGGCACGCTGTCGACGAGTGCACCACCTTGCGCCGAGATCGTGCGGCGCTGTGGCAGCAAGAAGAAGCCGCCAGCACCTCTGACGATCGTCGTGTGCGTTTGCGCGTCGAAGGCGACATCGGCGTTGGCGTCGGTTGGAATCGCTCCGTCGACAATCGCGCTGAACGCATCGTCCTGCCAGTGCAACCCCGCGTTGCGTGCGTCGTTGAGCGCGCCTCCGAAGTGCAGGCCGACATCGTCGCCCGCCGGCGTGAACCGCGCTCCGGGGCGTTGTGTGATCGACGCAGCGACGGGCACCCAGCCAGCCCCCAGCCGGAAGACCTGCTGTTGCGTGACGAGCACGAGCGCATCGTCGATGAGCGCCATGGACGGCAGGTCGTCGACAGGGACAGTCGCGCTGGTGACGGGTTCGAAGGCGCCGTCGCTGCGGCGCCAGGTGTCGCTCAACCCGCTGCCACCAAAGACGACGACGTGCCCGTCAGCGTCGGTCGCTGCGGCGGCATCGGTGCGTGCCGGCATCGACGAAGCGGCGTCGACGTGGACGCCCTCGGCATCGACGACGACGACCTGCGCCGACGTCACAGTGTCGACCTTGCCACCGACGACGACGACCGCCAGCTCCTCGAGGCTAAACGCTGCTGCGGCGCCAGACACCGGCTCTGGCATTCGCTCGGCTGTGAGGCTCCAGGTGCTGCCGTCCCACTCCCAGATCTCGTCGACGGCGCGGCCGCTGCGCACTTCGCCACCAACGAGGATCACCCGATCGCGCAGCGGATCGTAGGCACACGCTGCCCCGCGACGTGCACTCGGCTGCGCAGGTGGTGTGCGTTGTTGCCACTCGCCGTCGGCGTACACCCATGTCTCCTCGAGTACTTCGCTCGAACGCTCTGTGAGCGACCCACCAAAGAGCACGACCTCGCCACGAGCAGCGTCGAAGGCCTGGCAATGGTCGCGGCGATCGGTCGGCAGCGTGGGGGCCACCACCTGCGTCCACGTTGGCGTGGCGTGGGACTCAACGCCTCCGTCGACACCGGGTGCGAGCGCCACCGCGCTGGCCACCTCGACGTCGCTGCGGTTCAACAAGCGCTCAGCGTGGTCGGCAACGGCAAAGACCTGGTGCGGATTCTCGAAGCGTCGCGTGCCCTGCTTGTTGCCCAATGTGGCGGTCCACTCCTGCTCGAGCACCTCGACAAACGACGATCGATTGCCCGCAGCATCGACACTTGCGACGAAGACCACGCTGTGGTCCGTGCTGCCGAGATCGATCGTGCCAGGAGCAGCGGTGGCGAGCTGCGAGCGCCCTTCACCGTCGGCGGCCACCGCGACAAGGGCACCCGCTTCGACGGCGCTTTCGTCGACCTCGAGCGTGAACGTCGGCTGCGAGCGTGCCCCCTCACCCCAGGGAGCGCGGCGATACACGACGACCTGCTCCGTTGTGACGTTGGGGGACGCCGGCGGCGTACCGTCGATAATGACGTCGAGCGCTTCGTCGACCGTGCCCACATTGCCCAGCGTGTCGGTGACGGTGCCAGTGATGACGCGCGGGCCTTCGTCGTCGCTGGCGATGACCGTGCAGACAACCGTATTGGCGTCGATCGTTTGCTCGCATGGCTCAGCGGCAGACAGCTGCAGGGTTGCTGTGCGCACCGGTTCATCGAAAGCGACCGCGAGCACGAGTGTGGCGCGCGCCGGTGCCGCGCTGTCGCGCACGGTCCCGCTCAGCACCGTGACGGCATCGACGCCAGGGGCGTCGGCGTCAACGACCACCTCGACGTTGTCGCGCACGCTGTTGCCCGCGGCGTCGCGCGCGCGAAGCGTGATGGTGTGCACGCCCGACACCACCGAGGTGGCAATGGCGAAGGTGCACGAAAAGGCGACGCCAGTGTCGTCGGTGTTGTTGGTGCAAGTCATTGGCTCGTCGTCAAACTGCACCGCGATCGCTGCGGGCAGCTCTGAGAGCGAGAAGCGCGCCGCGACAACGTTGTTGCCCTCGATCGCCGACACCCGCGCCTGATCGCTGCTCAAGGGTGCTGTGAGTTCGATCGGTGTTTTCGACAGCAGCTCCAACGAAATGCAGCGCTGCTCGTCGTCGACGGCTTTGCAGGCGAAGTTCTCGGGGCAGTCGTCGTCGCTGTTGCACAACAGCTGCACGCCGGGATCGTCGACGGTGACATCGGGAATGCACGAAGAGGCCAGCAGGACGACGGCGAGCACGTGCAGAAGTGTGCCGCGAAGGGCGACGCGCCCCTGGGGGGAGGCCGGGAAACTTCCACGCCGGTGAAATCTGCCGCGCATTCTGGTGGCTCCGAGGTACAGTGCGCCGCGAGGCACGTTCATGATCGTTCTCTGGCTGACGCTGCTGTGTAGCGCGACTCCTCTCGACAACGAACCAGCGAATGCGGCGACCGTGTCGAGCGCCACAACCGCCCCTGCTCCCGCTGCGGCCGGTGCTCCGCGCCGTTTTCTGCGCGTCGCCGTGTACGACTTCGCCGTCGACGGCGTTGAGCCCCGCGTTGGTCGCTTCGTCACCGACGCCATGGTTGATGAACTGCGCAAGCTCGACGCCGTCAGCGTGGTGTCGATGGACGAGGTGCGCGCCATGTTGGCGCACGAGGCCACCAAGCAGGTGGTGGGCTGCACCGAAGGCCCCAGTTGTCTTTCCGAGATCGGCGATGCCCTGGGCGTCGACGAAATCGTCGTCGGTACGTTGTCGGTGGTTGGCGGTGTGTCGGTCGCCACGATTCGGCGGCTTGACCAGGCCGAAGGCAAAGCAGTCGCGTCGATCACCGAGCGCCTGAAGCCTCGCGAGGGCGAAGAGTTCGTCGCCACCGTCGGCAGCGCTGCCGCGAAGCTCTACAAGGACAAGCCGCTGCGCGTGGGTGCGGTGCGCGGTGTTCCCCCCGAAGTCTCGCGCCGCTTGAACCCGCCGCCGCTGCCGGTGTGGGCGCCGGTCTCGACGGGCGCTGCCGCACTCGTCATTGCCGCAGGTGCCGCCGGATTCGGTGTGGCGTCGCTGAACGAGCAAAACGCGCACGCGGCGCTGTTGCTCGAGAGCAAAACCACGCCCGTTCCCGGCAGCCTTGTCGTCGAACGCGCCGCCAGTGCGTGGCAGTTCGCCGTGCTCAGCAACGTCCTGTATGGCGCGGCGGCCGTCGCCGGATTGTCGACGGTGGCCATGGTGCCGTTCACAAACGTCGAGCCCGTGGTGGCCGAGTGAGCACGCCCCGCATTCTGGTGTCGCCCGACCTCGAGCGGCGACAAACGCGTCGTGGACCGCTGCTCGATGTCCTCACCTTCGACACGCCGTACACCGATCGCGTCATCGCGGTGGGCGGCCTGCCGCTGTTGGTGCCGATCGGTCTGCCCGACGACCTCGTCGACGAACTGGTCCGCGAGAGCGATGGCGTGTTGTTCACCGGTGGCGACTTCGACGTCGACCCAACGCTGTTTGGCGAGGCACCCATTCCACAGTTGGGCACGTTGAAGCCGACGCGCACAGCCCTCGAACTCGCGCTATGGCACGCCGCTGCTCGTCATCAGCGGCCGGTGCTGGGCATCTGCGGCGGTGCGCAGCTCATCAATGTCGCCTGTGGTGGCACGCTGTGG
>JBIKRQ010000496.1:0-4361 GCA_044349155.1 Myxococcota bacterium | reverse complement strand
ACACCAGGGCTTGCGCTTCAGAATCCACGTGGCCTCAGCGACGCGCCGGAGGAGGTGCCGGCTTGCGCGACGTTGACCGCGCAATGAGCTCCTTGAGCCCCGCCGACGCCGTACGCGCCAACAAAAACGCCCGCTTCCCCAGCGCCGTCTTCTGCTGCGGATCGGCCTTCGTGGCGGCGAGCAAATCGTCGAGTGCGAGGTCGAGGATGCCCTGCTTCAGCAGCAGTTCGGCGCGGTTCACGCGGGCCGCGAGGTTGCCGGGCTCGAGCTTGATCGCGGTGTCGTACGACTGCTTCGCCGCTGCTTCGTCGCCGAGCCGGCCCTGCATGCCGCCCATGAGCGCGTGAAACGCGGCCACCTTCGGGTTCGCCACAAGCAGCCCCTCGAGGACGGCGCGACCCTTCTCGCGGTGCCCGTGCTCGAACAGGCGGTAGGCGCCCTGGGCGATGCCAAAGGCCTCGGCCTTGGTCATGCCCATCAGCTCGGCCCACGTCGTTTTGCCCGCGGCCACAGCGGCCAACTGTTCGCGCGTGGGAGGCGCCACTGGTGTGGGGGCCGCAGGCGCGTCGTTGAAGCGCGGTGGAGGCTGAAAACGCCCAGCCGGCAAAGGCTTTGCGCCCAACGTCGGCTTGGCCGGCGCGGGCGCAACAGGAGCGGACGGAGCAGGAGGCTTTGGAGGACGCTGGTTCACATCAGGCCTTGAGGTTGCCGATGATCGTCTTCGAGTTTTCGTGCGTGCTGCTCAAGACATTCGAGTTCAGCTGGAAAATCTGACTCATCTTCTGGGTCTGCATCTTGAGCTGCTCGAACACGAGGTCGCGGCTGCTGGTGTCGATGTCGCCGCCAGCGATGTTCAACTCGGATTCGGCCTTGCTGAGCGCTTCGCCGAAGCCCTTCACTCGTGCTGAGCCGTTGGCCGCTGCCTTGTCGAGGCTGGCCGACGACGACGCCGACACCAACGACGCGCTCGCCGTTGCGGGAGCTGCTGCAAAGCCGGCATCGGCACCGCCACGGGCGAGGACCTGCGCAGGCTCTTCGAGGGCGTGGGCCGACTGCGTCGACGCGGCGGTCATGGCGCCGTAGGCCTCGACGGTGGACTGCTTCGGGCCAGTGGTGGTGGCGACGAGCGCTTCTTCGAGTGCCGAGAGGCCCTTGACCTTGCCCGCAGCAACGAACTCCTGCGCGCGCTTCTGCAGCTCAACTTCAGAAAGACCGGTGAAGGTAGAGAGGCTCTGAATTGACGTGCTCATGGGGCGCTCCGCAGAAGGTGACAGGCTGGTTTTCGCACTTTTCGGCGATGTGTCCTGTCTCAGATCCACAGTGTCTGCTGTCTTGTCCGCAAACGGACGATTGGCCGGGTCGCAGCGGAACTGACACGCGTTCTTTCAAGGGGTTACGGCCGTGCGCCGCTGGCACGAACCGTGAGTTCACACGGCCAATGCAAAACCGACGCGCTTCGACTCCGCTGTGGCACTTCCCCGTCACCGCCATGCCCGACGCCCCGCCCGAGCCCATGGACCCCATGGAACTCATCGCGCGTTGGCAGGCCGAAACCGAGGCCCGCGTCGCTGCTCCGGTTCGACGACGCGCCGCCGTCAAGACCGTGCAGGCGACCGCTCGTCGTCGCTGACCAGCGCCTGCAGGCGCGCCTGACGCTCGAGGGCAAACTGCAGCAAGCGGTTTGGTCCGCTCAAGCCCAGACGCGTGGCCGCATGGGCACGGTGGTTTTGCACCGTGCGCAACGACAGCCCAAGACGTTCGGCGATCTCACCGCTGGTGAGGTTGTCGGCGAGCAAGGCCACCACGCGCAGCTCGGCCGGCGTGAGTCGCTCGAGTTCGTCGCGGGCTTCGAGGGCCGAGGCCACTGGCGCCGACACAAAGCGCCCACCAGCGCAGACGGCGTCGACCGCGGCGAGCACGTCGTCGGCCGCGCGATCTTTGAGCACGTAGGCGTTGGCGCCGGCCTCGAATGCTTCGCGCACGATGTGCGCTTCGTTGTGCAGCGACAAGAACACCACCGGGCAGGTGGCTCCCGCCGCGCGCCACGAGCGAACGACGGAGATGCCGTCGATGTCGGGCAGCCCCACGTCGACGATCGCCACATCGGGCGTGTGCTGCTGCGGCAACGGCAACGCGCTGGTGCCATCGCCCGCCTCGGCCACAACGACGTGGCCAGCGCCATGCAAGACCTCGATCAAGCCGCGGCGGAAGATCGGGTGGTCATCGACGACGAGGATGCGCAGGCTCAAGCTGTCTCCTGTTGCAGCGGAATGTCGAGCACGACGGCGGTGCCCGAGCATCCATCACCACGACGCTCAACAAGCAACGTGCCCTTCAGCACCCGCGCCCGTTGGGCCATGCCTGTGAGCCCGACACCGCTCACGACGTCGTCGGCGATCCCCCGCCCGTTGTCGACGATGTGAAGGCGCAGGCGGCCATCGACAGCGGTGGCTGTGACTTTGACGTGGTCTGCACCGCCGTGGCGCGTCGCGTTGCTGAGTGCTTCTTGCACGATGCGAAAGGCATGCACGGTGAGTGCGCCGAGCTCGTGGGCGGCATCGGCGGTGTCGTCGTCGATCAGCACGTCGACGTCGGCGTGGGTGGCGGCGCTGTGTTCGTCGGCGAGTGCGCGCACGGCCTCGGCGAGACCTGCGGTGTCGAGTCGTGGCGGGATGAGTGAGCGGGCGATCCCGCGGGCGTCGTCGAGGACCTGCTGCAACGGTTCGGTCAGCGTCGGCGCCTCGCGGGTCGCGGTCTGCTTGATGAGCAGCAGGCTGTGGCCGATGCCGTCGTGCAGGTCGCGGGCGAAGCGCAGCCGTTCGGCTTCTTGCGCTTCGATCATCGAGCGCGTGACGGCGTCGTGTTGGGCGAGGACCGTGTCTTTGAGGGCGAGCTCCGCGCTCTCTTTTTCAGCTCGCAACACCCCAACGCGCGCGGCGAGGGCCAGTGCGAGCAGGATCATTTCGCTCGCGGCACCAACGCGTACGCCGATCGTCGAGGTCCACGGCTCGTCGATGATTTTCATCGCGTTCAGGATGGCGAGCACCACGCTGCCAATCAGCGCGCCCCACGCGAGCAGGAACAGCTGGGCAGGTCGACTGCCATGCCGGCTGGCGTCGATGGCGGCGACCACCATGATGATGATGTTGAGCAGCGTGACCACCATGCTTGCACGCATGGCCGCAACGCCGAGCAGCGGTGGAATGGTGGCGACGATGGCGATGCCAGTGCCCACCGAAAACGCGCGCGCCAGTCGCGGTGACGACGACGCCTCCACACCGAGGAACCGTCGCGCAAACGCCGTGGATGCCAACGACGTCAACGTCATTCCCGCGCCGAGGAACAATCCGCGCGGCATGTCGTTGGGCACCCAGCCATCGCGCACGCCCATGTGCACCACCATGCAGCTGGCGAACACGCAGTACAGCAGGTGGGCTGGGTCGCGCGTCGCGACGCCGAAGAGCAGATTGAAGCACACGAGCCCGACGAAGATTCCGTAGTACAGGCCGCCCCACAGGCCTTCGCGATGACGGTGCGCGGCGAAGGCGCGGTCGGTGCCGATGTCGAACGACATGCGTGCTGGCTCGACCACCGCGCGAACAATGTGGGTCCCCACGACGAAGGGGAGGGGCACCATCAAGGCATCGTCGTCTTCAACAGGCCGCAACTCGTGGGGCAGGGCAAGCCCGGTGCGTGCATGGGCGACCACGGCCCCTCGGTCGTCGAGCGTCCACACATCGAGTTCGTGTGGGCGCGGAAACAAAGCACGCAGCGCCCACGTGTCGTCGTCGAGATGTCGTCGAGCACTTGCAATCCGAAAACGTGCCCACAGCACAGAACGCTGCAGCCCCACGCCAGTTTCGGTCCCCGACGCGATCGCAAATGGGCGTTGCGCCACGTCGTTGATGGTCAGGGTGCCGTCGACGTCGTGAAGCACTTCAAGGCCTTCGAGAGCCACGACCCCGTCGTTGGCGTCCAGCCAATGGGGCGCAGCCGGCTCGCCAGGGGAGAGCAGCGGCAGGAAAACGCACAACAACGCAGCAACAGGCACGCGTCGACACTTTCACCACGGCACACGCCCGGAAAGGGCCCGCCTTGTGCTCGCTGCGGCCGAGCGCTCACCGGAAACGTCGGACCTTCGAGATACCCAGGGAGCATCTGACTTCGAACCAGTCCGTCTCCCTGTCTCGTCGTTCGCGCTGTTCGCGCTGTCTCGTCGTTCGCGCTGTCTCGTCGTTCGCGCTGTCTCGTCGTTCGCGCTGTCTCGTCGTTCGCGCTGTCTCGTCGTTCGCGCTGTCTCGTCGTTCGCGCTGCCTCGTCGTTCGCGCTGTCTCGTCGTTCGCCCGCCACCGCCTCACCGC
>JBIKRQ010000495.1:0-4364 GCA_044349155.1 Myxococcota bacterium | reverse complement strand
CAGCAAAGCGTTCCATCGTCGACGTGACCGCTGCCTTTTCCTGCGGCGTACGCGCTGCGGCGAGCTGCTCGCGCAAAACAAACACGACGTCGCCAGCGTAGGTGCGATCGAAGACAACACTGCTGTCTTGTGCTGGTCCTTGCGCACGGTGACGCGCGGCGAAGCCGGTTTCGCCTTTGGCCTGCGCCTCTGCGAACAGCTGCTTCTCCGTCGACGTCGGTGCCTTTGGCGAGTAGCTGCGCAACGTCGAGAACCCGAGGGCCTCGTTGATGTGGGCGGCGACGTCGAGGCTGATGGTGGTCTTGCCGCCGGCGTTCTCGCCGTCGATCAGGATCACGCAGCGGTCGACGTTGCCGCCGCGATCGCGAAAGCGCTGGAGCAGTGACGCTGTTTGCGACATCGCGGCCTTCACTTCACTGCGCTGGGCGAGCTTTTCGGCGCGCGCCTCGTCGGTGGGCAGGCCGTGCAACTCGAGCTGGCGAATGTCGCCCAACGAGGCCGCGGCCACATCGCCGGCGGCATGGCCACCGTGCACATGACGTTGTGCGGCGGCGGCGAAGCCTTCTTCGACGAGAGACCAGTGCTCGTTGCCAAACACATGGCCGCCCATGATCGCGGCCTTTTTCACCTCGACAAGGCCGTTGGTCGTCGACGCAGCAAACGACACGCGCAGCGGCGCGTACTTTGCCTGATCGCCGGCATCGGCCGCGATGCTTGGAATCGCCACGGGCTCGACGACGGCGACCATCTGCCGGCCATTCACGCGCGCGCGCCACATCTGGGCACCAGGGCCGGTGTCGTCGTCGCGCACAAAGCCGCCGGCGCGCAACGCGTTGTCGAGGGCGCGGTCGCGGTTCTCGACGGCGGTGAGGGTGCTGTTGGCGGCGCGACGGACGGTGCCGCGCTCGTCGACGAATGGACCGCCGCGCTCAAACACGAGGTCGAACGCGGCCCCAATGGCGCGCGCCGTGGTCGGTGCCAACGATGCCAGCGATCCGGCTGGCGCCATCACCGGCCGTCGCAACAGCGCTTGTGCCGCCTGCAACGCCTGCTGCGTCGTCGACAACGGTGGTGCCAGAAACGTGTTCAACTTGCTGAGACACGCAGCAGGCGACAGGTCGGCGGGCAACGAGGGCTTCGACGACGACGTGAATGCCAACAGCTTGCGCGCTGCCGACAGTGCTTGTGCATCGGCAAGCGTGCGCGTGGGCACGGGCGCAAAGCGCGTCCCGAGGGGCGACATCGTCGTCGCTGGCGCTGCGGCGCGCGCATCAAGGCTTTTGATCAAGCGATCAAGCACGCGGGCCGCGGCCTTTGGCTGACCTGCTTCGATCAGCGCCGAGGCGCGGCCGAGGGTGGCGATGTCGACGCGGGCAGGGCTCTGTCGACGTTGGGCAGGGCCACCCGACATCGCCGAGAACGCGGTGGCGAGCTTCAGGCGCTGCGCGGGATCGCCAAGGATGGTCTGCGCCTGTTGCATCCACACCGCACTCAGCTGGGCGCGTGGCCCCGGCGAGCGCAGCAGTGCCGGCGTCATCGACGACAGCAGTTCGGCGGGGTTGCGCAGGACCGCAGCGGCTTGCTCGAGCGCGTGCTTTTTGGGGCCTGGTGGCGTGAGCGTGACGACGTCATCGAGCACGCGCAGCGCTTTGTCGACGCTGCCCTCGGCGAGCCACGCGGCGGCAGCAGCTTCGCCATGCACGAGGCGTTCGTCGACGGCGGTGGCAGCGATGAAGCGGGTCTCGGCAGCGACGGCGGTGTCGGCCCAGCGGCGCTGCGCCGTTGGTGCGTTGCGCTGTTGCTCCTGGCTGTCGGCGACGACGGAGCGCTGTGGCGGTGGTGTCGAGCTCGTCGAGGTCGTTGCCGGCAACGGTGTCGCGGGCGTCGATGACGAACCCGTCGACCCAACGTGTGAGCGGTGCACCAGCGGCGAGTGACCAACCTTCACCATGTCCCCACGCTGGGGCTGTGGACCACCGTTGGCAACGCCACGACGCACATTTTTCCGCGTTGTCACGCACGGAGCTTCTCGACGTCGTCACGACGTCGACGTAGTGTTGGCGCCGGGGAGCACATGATGCGCTACGCGATTTTGGCTGGTCTGCTCGTTCTTGCGTCGTGTGCCGTGCCTGAGCCGTGCGTGGCGCAGTGCGGCGAGCGCGTGTGCGGCCTCGACCCCGTGTGCGGCGAGCCCTGCGGATCGTGCTTCGACGACGAGCGCTGCAGCGACGCAGGCACCTGCGAGGTCATCTGCGACACCGCCGACTGCGGCCCCGACGGCTGCACGTTCGACGTCGACGTTCGGCCCGTGAATCTGTCGGTGACTGTCGACTGGCCGAGTCGCCCACCGGGAGTCCGCCAGGTGCTCACGCTCTTCCCCTCCCACGCTGCGCACGACGCGCCTTCCCTCCAGATCCCGGTCGCAGGAGGAGCAATCCCAGCGGGTGTTTGGGACATCTACGTCGGCGAGCATTGGGGCCCAATGGCGCGCATTGCGCGGCACCAGGTCGTCGACGGCGACACGACGCTCGAACCACCGACCATCCTGGGCGCTCGCATCAACGCGGTGCCCGGCTGGTACGCCTTGCGGGAGCCCGACACCGGAAGGTTGCTCGCCGACCTGGAAGCGATCGAGGGCGAGCGTGTCGATTTCAACGGGCCTCCGCCCTACTATCTGCGGGCGTGGCAGGGGACCTTCGACGTCTTTTGGTTGCGCGACGGCATTCTCGGCGACGAGGAGCTGCTGGCTGAAAGCTTCACCATCGACACGTTTGTTGGTGCGACGCTGCCGGTGCCACCACCGTTCGGTTCGTGGCGGGTCGAGGTGATTTGGAACGGAGCTGCCATCCCCGCAGGCCCGTACGCCAGGTTTGTTGACCAACGGCAGCGCGCAGGGGTGTTCGATCGTTGGATCGAGCACAGGTACGGCTACTTTCTGGCGCGCGATGTGGTGGTGCGAGCCGGTGAAGAGACAATCGTTCAGGCGACGTTCGATGCAGCTCAGGTGAGCATCGAGTACCGCGACACGGTTTCCAGCGGGTCGTCGGTCTTTCTTGGTTTCGAGGCCTACGGTGCCGACGGGGTACTGGAAGGCATCTACAAAACGTATGTCCACGAGACCGAGCCTGGGCTCTTCCGCGGAGCAATCGAGCTCCCCTTTGGCGCCTACACAGTCAACGTCTCCGACGAGAATCGCGACGTCGGGCTGGGTGTGGCTGACATCGTCGTCGATGGCGACGTGGACACCCTTTCGATCGAGAGGCGTTCCGTCGCTGTCACTGTCGACATTTCCTACGACGGCGTCGCACAACCGCAGTCTGCCTTGTTGCTCCAACGCATGTCGGCCGCTGGAAAGCGCGCGAGCGTTCTCGCGCGTGATGGCGCGCTCGTCGATGCTGGTTTGCACCGCGCATACCTCGCCGATTCGGGTGCATTTCTGCAGGAGCGGGTCGTTGACGACACGCATGCCCATCTCGCCTACGACCTCGACATGGTGCGCGTTCGTGGCACGCGCGGGACGACCAATCGCGCTCAGGTTGGCGAGGCCATCTTTGAGCTGGGCACTGAGGCGACGAGCGCCTTCGAGCTGCAGGTGCCAGCAGGCAAGTACGACGTCGCGGCAGAGTTCGGAGGCGTGATGGTGCCGGTGGGGAACTGCGTGCTCCTCGACGACACCGAGTCACCATGACGCAACGACGCGCCTCCCCGTCGCTGCTCGCCCACTTGAAAGAGACCGTCGCCGTCCTCGTCGAGCGGGGGCCCAACATCGAAGCGCGGCGCATGTTCGGCTCTGATGTGTGGCTCGTCGGCGGTCATCTCTGCGTGCTGCTCATGCCCTACGGGCGCATCGTGGTTCGGCTGCCGTCGTCGAGCGAGACGTTGCTGGCCATCGACGGTGCAGCACCCTGGACGTACGGCACCAAGCAACCCAAGCACTGGGTGATGGTGCCCGAGTCCTTTCACGACGACGTCGAGCAGCTGCAGGCATGGATTGAGCGCGCACGCCGTGAAGTGATCGCGCATCCGCCGGCGACAGCGAAAATGTCGAAGCGGCGCTGAAGCAGTCGTCGACGACAACGACAAATTCGACCGCTTGCGGTCGAATTCATATTGATATTCATGGGGTTGGCGGAACGCCAAATCCATGGTGCGCCCGGCATGGGCGCGGAGAGGGAGGTGAAAGTCCACCGGGGGCCCTGACGACGGGAACCCCACACCTATGAGGCAAAGAGCCCTTCCGCGAGGCGGGTTCAATGGAAGCCTACAGCGGTTTTCATGACGGTTGATTGGCGAGTTTGAGAACGTGTCGAACGAAGCCAGCGGCCTTGGGACCGACGCTTGCCAAGATGTCGCGGGTCTCTTCA
>JBIKRQ010000130.1:0-15519 GCA_044349155.1 Myxococcota bacterium | reverse complement strand
TCATCGTGCGCGTGCGCGCGGTGGGCCTGCGTTTGCCGCGCGGCGCCGAGGTGGTGCTGATGGAGCGCGACGACCAGGGCGTGTTCCTCGTCGAGCCGGTGGCTGCCCTCATGCCCACCGACGCGCAGCGCTTCGCCCGTTTGGAGGCCGACGTCGTCGAGCACTCCACCATTTCTGTTGTTGAGAACCAGTCAAAAGGACCACCGCGATGAACCCGATCGTGCTGTCTGCTCTCGCCGTACTTGGCGGCTTCTTTGTGTTGATCAGCGGCATGGCGCTGATGGTGAAGCGCTTCTACATCAAGGTCTCTCCAGGCCAGGCGCTCATCAACAACAAGACCGGCGACGAGATCGCCGTGAGCTTCACGGGCGGACTCGTGCTGCCCATCATCCATCGTGCCGAGGTCATGGACCTGTCGGTGAAGATGATCGAAATCGAGCGTCGCAGCCGCGAAGGCCTGACGTGCATGGACAACGTGCGCGCCGACATCAAGGTCGCGTTCTTCGTGCAGGTCAGCCACGACGCCGAGAAGGTGAAGCAGGTCGCGGGTCGCATCGGCACCACGCGCGCCAGCCACGTCGAAACGCTGCACCAGTTGTTTTCGGCGAAGTTCTCCGAGGCCCTCAAGACCGTCGGCTACCAGATGAACTTCCTGCAGCTGTACACAGACCGCGCGAACTTCCGAAAGAAGATCTACGACCAGATCGGCACCGACCTCGACGGCTACGAACTCACCGACGTCGTCATCGACTTCCTTGAGCAAACGCCGCTCGAAGCGCTCGACCCCGAAAACATGCTCGACGCCGAGGGTATCCGCGCGATCACCAAGATCACGAAGGAGAAGGAAGTCGAGACCAACCGGCTGCGCAACGAAGCCACGATGATCATGAAGCAGGAGAACACCTCGACGCAGGAGGTGATCAGCAAGCAAGACGCCATCCAGAAGGGCACCATCGCTGCCCGTGAACGCGAGGCGATCGTTGCGCAGGCGCGTGAGCACGCCGACGGCGAAAAGGAAGTGCAGAAGGCCCGGCTCGAGGCCGCTCAGGCGCGCATCAACACCGAAGAGCAGATCGCCATCGCCGAAGAGAACAAGCAGCGCCAGATCGAAGTCAGCGCGAAGAACCGCGAGCGCGTCGTCGGTGTTGAATCCGAACGCGTCACCAAGGATCGCGCGCTTGAAGCCATCATCCGCGAACGCGAAGTCGAACTCTCGCGCATCGAGAAAGAAAAGCTGCTCGAGCTGCAGAAGAAGGAAATCGCCGACGTCGTTCGCGGCCGCATCGCCGTCGACCGCACCGTCGCCGAGGAAGAGGAGCGCATCAAATCGGTGCGCGTCGTCGAAGAGGCCAAGCGCAACCGCGACGCGGCGTTGATCATCGCCGAGACCGAAGCGCAGCAGCGCCTCGTCAAAGACATCAAGGGTGCCGAGGCGCAAGAGAAGGCCGCCACCCACCTCGCCAAAGAGCGCCTCATCATGGCCGACGCCGACCTCGAGGCCGCCGACCGCGAAGCGCGCGCGAAGGTGCGTCGCGCCGAGGGCATCCAGGCCGAAACAGCGGCCCCGGGTCTTGCCGCGGTGAAGGTGAAAGAGGCCGACGCTGTCGCCTACGAGAAGCGCGGCTTGATCGAGGCCCGCGTCGAGAAGGAGCGCCTCACCGTCGTCGCCGAGGGTGAAAAGCAAAAGGGCATGGCCCACGCCGACGTGCTGTCTGCTGAAGCATCGGCCCTGCAGAAAAAGGGCGAGGCCGAGGCCGCTGTCGTCGAGAAGAAGCTGCTCGCCACCGCGAAGGGCAAAGAGGCCGACGCCGCTGCCGAAGAGCAGCAGGGCCTGGCGCGCGCGCGCGTCATGGAAGCCGAGAGTGCCGCCATCGAGAAGCGCGGCCTCGCCGAAGCCGTCTCGATTCGCGAGAAGGGCCACGCCGAAGCCGATGCCCTGCAGAACAAGATGCTCGCCGAGGCCAAGGGCTTGTCGGAGAAGCTGGTCGCGATGAAGGCGATGGAAGGCACCGCCCGCGAGCACGAAGAATTCCGCCTGCGCCTCGAGAACGAGCGCGTGCTGTCGCTGTCGGGCTTCGAGACGCAAACGAAGATCGCCGCCGAGCAGTCGCGCGTGTTGGGCGAGGCCTTCAAGCACGCGAAGATCGACATCGTCGGTGGCGACGGCGCCTTCTTCGATCGCTTCGTCAACGCGGTGTCGATGGGCAAGAGCATCGACGCGGTGATCGCCAAGTCGAGCACCGTCGGCGCGTTGGCCGAGGACTACGTCAAGGGCGACCGCAGCTTCGTCAGCGACGTGAAGGACGTGCTCAGCCGCCCGGCCTTGTCGGCAGGCGACCTGAAGGACCTGAGCATCGCCGGCCTGCTCGCCACGCTGGCCACGAAGGCGGACGGCGCTGAACAGGCGAAGCTGTTGAGCCTCGTCGAAGCCGCAAAGCAGCTCGGCTTCAAGTGAGCCCAGCTCCGATGTGACCGGCGGGAGAACCGCCTGGGCGGTTGATCGGGCGGGGCGTTCCCCGCCCGATGTCGTTTCGGCCAGACCTGCTGCGCGGTTTGTCGTGGTTGGCCAGGAAACCGGCTGGGCGGTTGGTCGCCGCCGCGTGCGGACGCCGCACGCTCAGCGCCCACGCGGCGACACCCCCTCAGCAAGGAAATTCGACCGCAAGCGGTCGAATTCATATTGATATTCGAACACTTGGCGAAGCGCCAAGTGTTCGAATTCGCTTGTAACTGCCCGAGAACCAAGCGAGATGGGCGCCGCGGCTTTTCCGCAGCAGGAGCGCTGTGGCGCTTTTGCTATGGTGATGAACGAACGAGGGGAGTGCGAATCTCGCGACACTGTTTCAGCGCATTGTGAAGCGCCAATACACCGGAGATGTGCATTTTTGCCTCGTCTGTGTGTGAAAGGGCGTCACTTATGCGCGGAAAAGAATATGGATCCAGCGGTCGATTTCGGTGACGAAACGTTTGCGTTTTTCTTCGCATGACTTAGAGACTCGATCATGCGTAGTAAAATCCTCCTCGCTCTCGCAATTACACCTTTCCTCCACGCCTGTGGCGTCGAAGAAGATACAACGACTGACATCGAAATCGACGAAGTTGCGTCGACTGAAGAAGCGCTGCTCGCCTGTTCTTCATCGCCCAATGGCTCGGGCAGCGTCGGCTCCAATGCCATCGGCGCCACCCAGACGATCGCGTCGATCATCCCTGAGGGTGGCGGCAGTGTGCTGCGCGTGTCGGGCTTCAGCTCCGGCTCCAGCTTCACCGGCCTGGTCTCGCTCGGCACGGGCTACACGCTCACCGGCGGCTTCGGCAACCCGGCGCTGCAGGCGAACATCACCACGATGGAGAGCCTCACGCCCAACACGCTGACCATCAGCGGCACGCAGCGTGGCGCCGACAACATCTGGCGCAACGTCTCGGGCACCATCACCATCGCCGGCGGCACCTTCAGCCCCGGTGGCATCACGTTCTCGCGCGCCAGCCAGATCACGGCGGGCCAAGGCTACCTCGGCGTCACCGGCCAGGGCAGCGGCGCGTGGACGTCGTCGAGCGCCTGGAGCATCTCGGGCACGTGCTCGCCCGTGTCGGCGTCGGTCTCTGGCACCACCGGCAACGTGACGTTCACGGCCGTGGCCCCTGGCGCCACCTCGATCAGCTACCGCGTTGACGGCGTTGTGGTCGGTTCGTCGGGCACGCAGTCGCTCGTGTACGACTCCGCCAAGCTCGCCAACGGCGCGCACAACCTCGTGATCGTGGCGACCGACGAGGTCGGCAACTTCGCGACCTCGCCTGCCGCGCCGTTTACGACGTCGAACGTGAACCCGGGCCCGACCGCGACCGCAGCCGTTGTGGGCACCACCGGCAACATCACGATGAATGCAAACGTCACCGCGCCGTACCCGGTGACCCAGGTGGTCTTCAAGGTCGACGGCGTCACCGTCGCGACCGACACGACCTCGCCGTGGTCGCAGCTGTTCAACTCGCGCACCGTCGCCAACGGCCCGCACAGCCTCGTGGTCTCGGCCACCGACAACCAGGGCGTCACCAACTCGTCGCCAGCGGTGAACTTCACCACCAGCAACGACTTCACGGCACCCACCGGCCAGACCGCCAGCGTCACCGGCACCACCGGCAACATCACGCTCAGCGGCACGGCCACCGATGCGTCGGGCCTCGCGAAGCTTGAGTTCTACGTCGACGGCGTGCTCCGCGGCACCGACACGACTGCGCCGTACAGCGTCGTGTTCAACTCGCGCTTGCTCACCAATGGCGCGCACAGCCTCGTCACGCGTGCCTACGACGTGCCCGGCAACTTCGGCGACTCGGCGGCCTTCGCCTTCACGACCACCAACGATCTTGTTGGCCCGGTCGTCAGCGCGGGCACGCCTGCAACCCTGACCGGCAACATCACCCTGACGGCGACGGCGACCGACGCTACGGCCGTGTCCAAGGTTGAGTTCTACATCGACGGCGTGCTCCGCGGCACCGACACCACCGCGCCCTACAGCCTCGTGTTCAACTCGCGCCTGCTCACGAATGCGGCCCACACGCTCACGGCCCGCGCCTACGACACGTTCAACCAGCAGACCACGTCGACGGGCGTGGTGTTCACCACCTCGAACGACCTCGCTGCTCCTGTTGTGACGGCGTCGCAGTCCGGCACCGCTGGCGTGGTGACCTTCTCGGCCGTGGCCACTGACGCCTCGCCGATCACCATCGTGTACTTCTACGTCGACAACGTGCTGCGCGGTTCGGACACCACGGCCCCCTACAGCATGACCTTCAACTCGACGGCACTCACCAACGGCGCGCACGTGCTCCAGGCCCGTGCCCGCGACCAGTTCAGCCAGGAAGGTCTGTCGGCGAACGTGAACTTCAACATCGCCAACTGATCGAAGACGGTTGTGGAGCAGTGGGCTTCGCCCGCTGACCCAGGCGCGCCCCTCTCGGGGCGCGCTTCGTTTTTTGATGCGCGGTCGACGCGGTAATGGCTTGAAAACAAACGAAAACATGTGCCCGGCGTCGCGGGCCATTTCGACCGCTTGCGGTCGAATTCATATTGATATTCATGGGGTTGGCGGCACGCCAACTCCATGAGTTTCGTCGTGACCCGGCACACATCGCCTGGTGCGGCGCACGACATGTTTGTGCACTCGGGGAGCCGGCTACGACGGCTGCATGCGATTCATCGGGCCATCACTTCTGTTGTTCTTGTCACTGATCACCGCGTGCAACGCGCCCTCGCCAGCAGGTGAAGGCGAAGGAGAAGGACGCGAAGGCGAGGGCGAAGGCGAGGGCGAAGGCGAGGGCGAAGGAGAAGGCGAGGGAGAAGGCGAAGGCGAAGGCGAGGGAGAAGGCGAAGGCGAGGGAGAAGGCGAAGGTGAAGGCGAAGGCGAGGGCGAAGGAGAAGGCGAGGGCGAGGGCGAAGGAGAAGGCGAGAGCTGCCCCCGCGGCCTCGACAGCTGTGGTGCTGACTGCATCGACCTCGACACCGACGCCGATCACTGCGGCCGCTGCGACCGCGCCTGTCCTGCGGGCGACGTGTGCGCTGCTGGCAGCTGCGTTGATGGGCCCAACGGGCTGGTGATCAGTGAGCTGCATCCCGGCACGCCGCGCTACATCGAACTCTTCAACGGCTCGACGTCGACACAGAACCTCGCCGGGCTGCAGGTGCAGTGGGCCGCCGACGGCAATCGTTCCGGCGCGGTCACGCTTGGCGCCGTGAGCCTTCGGCCCGGCGAACTCACAGCACTCTTCGATCCGGCAACGCCCGTCGAGGGTGGCGTGTCGCTTGGCACGACGTTGCAGTGGTCGACCGAAATCGCGGTGCGCCTGCTGTCGTCGTCGGGGGCTGGCATCGACTTCATTCGCACCGGCACGTCGGTGGCGAACCCACCCGCGGGCACCACGTTCACCGGAGCGAGTGCACCGAACCCATCGGTGACGTCGGGGCAGTCGTTGGTGCGTGCTGTGGCGCGACCCGACACGAACACCGCCGCCGACTGGTCTCTCGTCGACCGCGGCAGCCCCGGCGACATCTGCGCGAGCGGTCGCTTGTGCGGCGATACCTGCAAAGAAACCTCGAACGACGACGACAACTGCGGTGCGTGCGGTGTGACCTGCAACGTCGATGAGACCTGTCGCGCCGCCGCGTGCGTCGACGCGTTTGGTGCGGTGTGGTTCAGCGAGCTTCGCCTGGTAGCGCCGGCGGGCATCGAGCTGCACAACCCCACGGCCCTGCAGGTGTTGTTGTCGGGCTTTCGTCTCGAGGTGCGCGGCGCATCCACGCTGAACTTCTTCATCCCCGCCGGCACCACGATTCCCGCGGGCGGCTACCTGTTCTTCGAAGAAGGCACCGGCGACAACGACGCCCGCACCGTCTACCTCGGCAGCAACACCGTGTTCGCCGCGAACATGTCGGCATCGTTGTTCGACGACGGTGATGTGGCGATGGACTTCGTGCGCTTCGGCACGTCGAGCACAGCAGCACCGGCGGGTACGTCGTGGTTTGGCAACAACGTGCAGTTGCCGGTGTCGTCGAGCGACGTGTTCACCGCCGACGTCAGTGCGGTGCGCAACATCGCGCGCCTCGACAGCGACAGCGCTGCCGACTGGGTGGTCGATGGGCCGTCGACGCCGGGGTACGACTGCGCCGCGGGCTTGTCGTTGTGCGACGCGCGCTGCGAAGACATCCTCGTCAACCCCGACCACTGCGGCGCGTGCGACGAGGCCTGCAGCAACAACGAGACCTGCATCGATGGCGCGTGCACGTCGTCTGGCGGGCTCGTGATTTCGCGCCTCAGCAACACGGCCCCCGAGTCGTTCGAGCTGCACAACGGCACCAGCAGCGTCGTCAACCTCGCCGGCAGTGCGGTTGAATGGGTGAGCGATGGCGGCTCGGGCGCGTTCACGATTCCTTCAAGCATCACCCTGGCGCCCGGTGCGCGTGTGGTGCTGCGCGAAGAGAGCGGCGCGTCCAGCAACGAGCGCCTCTTCATGGACACGCCGGTGGTGTGGAGCACGTTCATCGCCGTGGCGCTGCGCAACAGCGACGGTGTGGGCGTCGACTTCGTGCGCACCGGTACCTCGGCCACCCCAGCACCCGCGGGCACCTCGTGGAACGGCGCGACGGCGACCAATCCCGGTGACGACGCCGCCATTGGGCGCGATGCCTGGTCGGCCGATACAAACAGCGCTGCCGATTGGAGTGCACTGGGAGCCGACGTTGCTTTCGGCACCGACTGCAGCACGGGCGACGTCTGCGGTGGCGCCTGCGTGACGACGTCGACCGACGCCGACAACTGCGGATCGTGTGGCGAGGTGTGTTCCCTTGGCACGCGCTGTGGCTCCGGTGCATGCGGCGACGGCCTCAGCGACGGCGACATCCGCCTCGTCGGCGGCGCGAGCAGCGGGCGCCTCGAGATCTTCTTCAACGGCGCGTTTGGCACGGTGTGCGACGACGGCTTTGGCGCCGAAGAAGCCCGTGTGGCCTGTCGCGAACTCGGCTTCGCCGACGGTGTCTTCAGCGGCAACAGCGTCGGCAGCGGCGAGATCCTCCTCGACAACGTTGAGTGCATCGGCACCGAAGGCAGCCTGTTGCAGTGCAGCCATCAGGGGATTGGCCTGCACAACTGTGGGCACACCGAAGATGTCGCCGTGACCTGCACCCCGTGACGCAAGCCCGCTGACACGCTGCATCACGACGACAGCGCGCCCGTGTTGGGCGCGTTGTCGTTCTTGCGGTGCACGCCGCGGTGGTTCACAACACACCGATGTCCGGCAAGAACGACACCACGGCGCTCACGATTTCCACGTCGACAAAGACCCTCGAGGCCACGCCGACGAAGCCGCCGTATGCAAAGCCCGCTGCGGGTGTGCCCGCGGTGATCAACTCGTTTCGCTACGCAGCGAAAACCTCGGGCCTCGTGCGCGGCCTGCGCGTGTTTCTCGATGTCAACCAGCAGGAGGGCTTCGACTGCCCTGGCTGCGCGTGGCCCGAGCCTGCAGGGCACCGTGCGACCCTTGAGTTCTGCGAAAACGGTGCTCGCGCCGTCGCCCACGAAGCCGACACCCGCGTCGTCGACGCCGCCTTTTTTGCGCGCCACAGCATCAGCGAATTGCGCGCGCAAACCGATCACCAGCTCGAACACAACGGCCGACTCGTTGAGCCCGTGATCAAGCGCCCGGGCGACACGCACTACCAAAGCATCTCGTGGAACGACGCATTTGACGTCGTGGGCAGCACGCTGCGTGCGTTGCCATCGCCCGATCGAGCGGCGCTGTACACGTCGGGGCGCACGTCGAACGAGGCCGCGTTTTTGTACCAGCTGTTTGCGCGCGCCTACGGCACCAACAACCTGCCCGACTGCTCGAACATGTGTCACGAGAGCAGCGGCCGCGGCATGGGCAACACCATCGGCGTCGGCAAGGGCACCGTGCAACTCAGCGACTTCGCCGAGGCCGACTGCATCTTTGTCATCGGGCAAAACCCGGGCACCAACCACCCACGCATGCTCAGCACGTTGGCGGCGGCGCGGGCCCGCGGGTGTGCGATCGTCGTCGTCAATCCGATCCGCGAACGCGGCCTGCAAAGCTTTGCGCATCCGCAGCAGGTCATGGGCGTGCTGGGCGTGGGCGACGACATCGCCTCGCACTGGGCGCAGGTCAAACCAAACGGCGATGTCGCGTTGCTCAAGGGCATCATGAAGGTGGTCGTCGACGAAGACCGCAAGCGCGGTGGTGTTCTCGACCGCACCTTCCTCGCTGAGCACGTCACCGGCCTCGACGAATTCCTGGCCGCCCTCGACGTTGTGGCGTGGGACGACATCGTTGTGGGCAGCGGCATTTCGCGCGCTGACATCGAGGTGTTGGGCCAGCTGTATACGCGCAGCGAGCGCGTGATTGCCTGCTGGGCCATGGGCATCACGCAGCACGAAAACGGCGTCGACAACGTGCGCGAAATCATCAACCTGCTGCTGCTGCGCGGCAACATCGGTCGCGCCGGTGCTGGTGCGTGTCCTGTGCGTGGTCACAGCAACGTGCAGGGCGACCGCACCATGGGCATCAACGAAGAACCGCCCGAAGCGTTCTTGCAGGCCCTCGACGACGCCACGGGTCTCAAGAGCCCGCGCCACCATGGTGTGAGCGTGGTGCACGCCATCGAAGGCTTTGAGCGCGGCGAACTCGACGTGTTCATCGGCATGGGTGGCAACCTCGTTGCTGCAGCCCCCGACACCCCACGCGTTGATGCCGCCCTGCAGCGCGCGAAGCTCACGGTGAGCGTTGCCACCAAGCTGAACCGCACCCACCTCGCCCCTGGTGCTGTGTCGTTGATCCTGCCGTGTTTGGGGCGCACCGAGTGCGATGTGCAGCGCAGCGGTGTGCAGTTCGTCACCGTCGAGAATTCGATGGGCGTGGTGCACCGCTCCGAGGGCAAGCTCGCGCCACCGTCGACGTTGAAGTCTGAAGTGGCGATCGTGGCGGGCATGGCGCAAGCCACCGTGGGCGATGTGGCGGGTGGGCCGTGGCAGCGCTTCGTCGACAACTACGACGTCATTCGCGATCTCGTTGCGCGTGTTGTGCCGGGCTTCGCCGACTTCAATGCCCGCGTGCGCGCACCTGATGGCTTCACATTGGTGAACAGTGCGGCCCAGCGGAAATGGCGCACGTCGACGGGGAAGGCTGCACTGAGCGTGGTCGCGCTGCCGCAGTGGTCGTTGTTGCCCGAGCAGTTGGTGCTCATGACCATCCGCTCCCACGACCAGTACAACACCACCGTCTACGACGAGAGCGACCGCTACCGCGGCATCTACAACCGTCGCGACATCCTGTTTGTTGGCGCAAGCGATCTTGCTGCGCGCGGGCTGGTCGACGGCGACCGCGTCGACATCACCAGCCACTACAACGGCGTGCAGCGCGTGGCCCGCCACTTCGCGGTGGTCGCGCACGATCTGCCCGCAGGGTGCGTGGCCGGCTACTTCCCCGAGCTCAACGTGCTGGTGCCGCTGGAGAGTCGGGCGCGCGAATCCCACACGCCCACCTCCAAGGCCGTCGTCGTCACGCTGGCCAGATCTGTCGCCGCGTGAGTGCTTTGGCCGATTTCTTCGGGCCGCAGCGGGCCTCTGCTAGCGTCGACGCGTTCCGCCCTGGTCTTCAGGAGTTGCCCATGTCTCGCCTGACCGCTGTCGTCTCTGCCGTCTTCGCCCTCGGGTTCAGCGCTGCTGCCGCTGCCTCGCCCCGCGTCACCGACATCCGGCTCGAGCCCGCGGCCTCCGGCGTCAACATCGTCGTCGAGGCCACCGAGCCGCTCACGTTTCAATCGTGGACGAGTGCGTCGCCCAACGCCGTCGTCGTCGATCTGCTCGACACCACCGCCACGGCGGGCAGCAAGCCCGGCAGCGGCCCGGTGAACAAGGTCGAGATCACGCGCCACGACGGCAAGTCGTCGCCGATGACGCGCCTGACGCTGCCCACGTCGGCCGGGCAGGACTACGAGGTCAACGCTGTGGGCAACACGCTCACGATCGCCGTGTTCGGCAAGGGCACGCGCGCTGACGTGAAGACCGCCGCCCCCCGCGTGCGCGTCGCCAGCGCTTCAGACCACATCGTCGACGGCGAGCTGGGCCGCGCCACCGCCACCGACGCCGTGCAGATCGCCCAGGCCACGGGCGGTGCGCGCCAGATGACCTACATCGGCTTCCGCAACTCGCCCACGCAGGGCCGCGTGTTCGCGCGCTTGAACGACAGCGCCGAGTTTGCCGTGCGCAAAGAGGGCGACTCCCTCGTCGTGCTCGAGATCAAAAACGCGACGATTCCGCTGCGCAACAACCGCAACCACCTCGACGCGTCGGCTTTCTACGACAGCCCGGTCAAGATGATCACGCCGTCGGAAATCGAAGACGCCACGCCCACCATCCGCATCGTCATCGAGATGAAGGCCGCCGTGCCGTTTGAGACCAAGGTCGAAGGCCGCGAGATCGCCATCTACTTCAAGAAGTGATCGCGTCCACAGTCTGTGGGTCGAAAAAGGCGCTCCAGGAGCGCCTTTTTGTTGTTGGGTATGTCCGCGCTGGCGAAGGCGAGGCCGCGGAGAACTCCATGAAAGAACTGCGCTTACAAGACCGCGCTGTCTTTTTTGGTGCGATATCTTCGGCCGGTCGATGTGGTAGTGATGGAGTGCAACGCGCGGGGGATGAAGATGTTGGAAACGCTGACGGCACCGAGTGGTGCTGCTCGTGATGGCTGGTTGGAGCGTTTGCGCCGAGCGCGAGCGCTTGTTGGTGAAGCGCACTTCCTGCAAGCGCCGGCGATCGTGGGCGACGAGCGGTGCTTTCCCGATCGCTTCACCGCCGATGCGCACGGCGCCACCCGGGTGCTGCGTCGCATGCTGCTGCACGCGGCGCGAACGATCGACATCCCGGGCGCGGTCGCCTGGTTCGACGACGTGCACAGCATCGTCGAAGACGGCGAGCGCACCGTGTTTGTCGGTCCAAGCACGCGCTTGAACTGTTCGGGCTCAGGCGACGACATCGAGCTCGTCATCGACAGCACGCTGGTGGAACTGCCCGATGCGTTGCTCGAGGCTGTGGCCTTCACCGTGGCGCGCGTCGAGCTCTTCAAGCACGGGCACGATGCGGGCGCCACAGAAGACGTCGTCGCGATGGCGGTGGCGCTCGGGTTTGGTTGGCTGTTGTTGCAGGGCTCGTGGGTCGTTGAGCAGGGCGGCGACGTCGTCGGGCGAAGTGCGATCAGCTGGCAGCACCGGTCTGCCGCGTTGCGGGCCTCGCCGGGGGAGCTCGCTTTCCTGTTGGCAACGTGGGCGCAAGCGCGGGGCGTGACGACATCGAAAGGTCTGGGCGATGGCTTGCGCGCCAACCAGCGGGCAGCACTCGACGCAGCGCTCAAGCTCGAGCCACCAGCGTTCTTCGGCGCAGCACAGGCGCCACCGACATGGGCTTTGTTCGCCGCCACCGTCGACACGAGCGACGTTGATGCAGGCGACGACAACGAGCCTGACCACGCGTTGAGCGACACCAGCACTCCAGTGTTTCGCGTGCTCGATCGCCGTGCAGCTGGGCCCGTGCTGTTGACGACGGCCGCAGCGCTGGTGTGGGGTGTGGTGTGCGTCGCCATCGGTGATGCGGTCCCATCGGGCGCGGCTGTCGTCGGCGTGGTCGTGATGCTTGTCGCGGGTTTCACCGCCGCATGGAGGAACACGTTCGACATCTGCAGCGAACCCGACTGCAAGGCCGAGCTGCCCGCGTTCGCGGCGACGTGCCCCGGCTGTGGGCGTCCACTTGGCGGCAGGATCGCGAGTGCCGACGACCGCCTGGCTGCCGAAGAAGACTGGCGTCGCGACCGCGTTGCACCACCCGCCGCTACGAGTGCCGCGCCGTTGCGCGTTGCGCGAGACGACCAATGACCCAGGGCACTCCGACGACATCTGCTGCCGTCCCACACGATGTCGTCGAGGACGACGATGAAGCCATCGACATGCCTCGTCTGCTGCGGCGGGCGGCCATCGCCGCGATCGTGCTTGCAGGTGGCCTGGGCGTCGTCGTCGTCGCTGCCGTTGTGCGTGCAGCACCGTCCCACGAAACGGCGCAACGCCTCGCTGATGCCGTGATGGGCAACGCCAGCGGGCCGGTGGTTGTCGACCGCGAGACCTTCGACGGGCTCGCGCGCTTCAACGTCGAGGTGCAGCGCGCGGAGGTGCACATGGACGACGCGGCGTCTGGCCTCAGCGCCCACCACGGCGGCGATAGCTTCACCTTGCCGCGGTTGTTTCTGGCTGGCCTCGGCCATCGTGGCGCGACGACGATCGCGACCTTCGCCGACGACGTCGCGCGCTTTCTGCGAGCGGCGCGCAGCGGTGGTGGCGCGTGCTGCGGCGCGTTCAAGGCGACGCACTGCGAGGTACGCGCCACGACGGAGCGACCGGTGCTGCCCTTCGACACAGAACTCTTCGTCGATTGTCGAGATGCCAACGACAACCTGCTCACATTTGTCGTCGACGACGGCGCTGTGGTGCAGGTGGTGTCGTCGACGGTGGGGCGCACAGCCCTCGCCGTGCGCACACCACACCGCTAGCTGCGATCTCGACCTCGCAGCTGCAGCACGCGGCGGCGCGGCAGAATGAGGCGAGGGCGTTGGCACCCAAACTGCAAACACAGCGGCAACCACCACGGAGTCGCTCATGTCTCGTTCCGCCCACCGCGCTCTTCACCTCGCTGGCTTCTCCGCGCTGAGCCTGTTCCTCGGCGCCGCCGACGGCCCGTGCACGCTCAACATCAACATCTTCAACCACGGCGACGAACCGGTGTGTGCGGCGATCGCCGTTGAGTGTCGCGACGGTTCGGCCCCGATCGACATCGACGGTGACGGCTGCGAACTCGAGTGCGCCGACGATGTTGGCTGTCCTGAAATCTGGGTCGAGTGTCGCAATGGCGAATGGCCCGTCGACCTCGACGGCGACGGCTGTGCGCTTGAGTGCCGCGATGACGTTGTGTGCGACGCCGGCTACGTTGAGTGCGCCGACGGCCGCGACCCGGTCGACCTCGACGGCGACGGCTGTGCGCTCGAGTGTCGTGACGACACGGCGTGCCCGCCCGTGTGGGTCGAGTGCGCCAACGGTGAGCCCCCGCAAGACCTCGATGGCGACGGCTGCTTCCTCGAATGCCGCGACGACGGCTGCCCCGACTCGCAGCGGTGCCCGGATGGTCAAGCGCCCGTCGACGTCGATGGCGATGGTTGCGCTCTTGAGTGCAGCGACGAACCCATCAACTGCCCGGCAATCCAGGTCGAGTGCCGCGACGGCCGCGACCCCATCGACCTCGACGGCGACGGCTGCGCGCTCGAGTGCCGCGACGACGTGGTGAACTGTCCCGACGTCGTCATCGACTGCCCCGAGGGTCAACAGTCGGCCGATGTCGACGGCGACGGCTGCGTCCTTGAGTGCATCGGCGACGGCGTGGTCTGCCCCGAAATCTGGGTGGAGTGCGCTGACGGCAGCACCCCGATCGACGCCGACGGCGACGGCTGCCCGCTCGAGTGCGCGAGCCGCTGAACAACGTCGACACGCACGTCACCAACGAGGCCCACCGTGGCCTCGTTGTTGTTTGTGTGGTGCTCTGCAAGCAGAAGACATGACTGACGCCAACGACCTGCAGACCTCGTGGCAACGCTTCGCGGATTGGTTTGCCGCGCACACGCCGGTGACGTTTCGCGCCGGGCGCGCTGACGCCGACGGACCATTGTCGTCGTTGTTCCTGCTCGTCGACGGGCAGGTGGGCACTGCCGCGGTGTTCGATGGCGGGTTCTCGCTGCTCAGCCTCGACGACGCGCGCGGTGAGAAAGCCATGCTCGATACGCTCGCGCGCGACGAGCAGTGGCCGTCGTCGTGGTGGAGCCCAACGTGGTTTCCCTTCGCAAGTGACGGGTGCGGGCAGGTGCTCGTGGTCGATGGCGACACAGGTTCGGTGATCGAGTTCATCCACGACGACGAAGACAGACCCGTGTTGGCGCCATCGCTCGTGGAATTTCTCGTCGAGCGCGCCGAGGAGCTCGAGCAGGGGCGCCAGGTGTTCGACGCGCACATCGGCGTCGTCGACGCTGGCCATGCGGCCCGCCGACAGCAACGACAAGAAGCGCGTGCAGCACAAGAAGCGGTGTACGCAGGGCGTGCGCGATGGTTCCCGCTGGTCGCCCTTGGCGTTGCGCTCGTGTTCGCGCTGGTGTGGGCCCTCACGCAGCACTGAATATGGTTTTTGCGGCTTCGTCTGAGGCGTTTTCTGGTGCTGCACATGCAGCCACGGAGTCGAGATGCGCCACGCCGACAGCAGCCATGTTTCCACGCTCGCCGCCCGCCACGCCGCCGGCGAGCGCTTGAAATATCTGTTCTTCTGGGGACATACGCCGGCCCGCCGTGGAACCATCGACAAGGCGTGCCTCAGCCAGTGGTGGCCCGCACCGTTCGTGGTCGACGGCAAACGCTTCGCAACGGCGGAGCATTTCATGATGTACGAAAAGGCCCGGTTGTTCGGCGACGATGCGAGTGCGGAAGCCATCCTGCGCGACGACCGTCCGCCCGTCGCCAAAGAGTTGGGGCGCAGCGTGCGCGGGTTCGTCGACGACGTCTGGCAGGCCGCGCGCTTCGACATCGTGGTGCGCGGCAGCGTGGCGAAGTTCGGTCAGCACGATGCGCTGAAGGAATATCTGTTGGCGACGGGGCACCTGGTCCTCGTCGAGGCGAGCCCGACGGACCGCGTGTGGGGCATCGGGCTTGCGGCCACCGACGAGCACGCCGAACAGCCAGCACGCTGGCGTGGCCTGAACCTGCTCGGCTTCGCGTTGATGGAGGCGCGTCGCCAGTTGGCGACGGCTGACGTCCACGCCGACGTGGACTAGTGCACCGCCGTCGATATAGAATCAAGTGAATCACGGCGTCGTCTCATGCACCATGAGCCGCGTGAACGACTTCAAGGTGCTGGCCCCAACGCGACGACGCCTGCTCACGAT
>JBIKRQ010000494.1:0-4369 GCA_044349155.1 Myxococcota bacterium | reverse complement strand
AAGACGTTCGTGTTGACGCTGTCGAGGGGACGCTGGTGCGCGTGCCGCTCGACAACGGCACGGGCAAGGTGCTGTTGACCTCGGGCGGAGACACCACCATCGCGCACGCCAGCGGCGGCGAGGTGGTGGTTGACGACGTGAGCGACGCCGGCATCAGCGGCTCGTTCTCGGCCGACCTCGACGACGGCGGCCACCTCGATGGCTGGTTCCGCACGGCGCCGTAGGCAAGCACACGACGCTGCGCGTCGGAAAGCAGAAGCGGTCGACCCCGGTCGGCCGCTTCGTTTTTTTGGCGATCCTGCTAGCAGCCACTGCGAACACGCACTCGTACGAGGTGGACGATGACGACGACGAAGGTGGCTTTCCTGTTCCCCGGTCAAGGTGCTCAGGCAGTGGGCATGGGCAAAACACTGCTCGAGCGTTCGGCCGCTGCCCGCCAGACGTACGCCGAGGCGGATGCTGCGCTCGGGTTTTCGTTGTCGAGCGTGATCCTCGAGGGCCCGGCCGATGAGCTGAAGCGCACCGCCACCACGCAACCGGCGATCGTGACGACGTCGATCGCGGCCTGGCGCGCACTTGAAGAAGCGGGCGCGTTTGCGTCGTTGACGCCGTCGTTTGCGGCGGGTCATTCGCTCGGCGAGTACGCCGCACTTGTGGCGGCCGGCTCGTTGTCGTTTGCCGACGCTGTTCGTGCCGTGCGCGCCCGTGGCTCGTTCATGCAGGAGGCCGTGCCCGAAGGTGTGGGCGCGATGGCGGCGGTGCTCGGGCTCGACGCCGACAGCATCCGTGCGGTGGTGGCCGAGGTGAGCTCGCCTGAGGCGTATGTGGCCTGCGCCAACTTCAACGGGCCCGAACAAACCGTGATCGCGGGGACCGTCGCTGGCGTCGAGGCAGCCACTGCAGCGCTCAAGGCCAAAGGTGCCAAGCGCGTGATGCCGTTGCCCGTGAGCGCGCCGTTTCACTGTGCGTTGATGAAGCCCGTGCAGCCGCGTCTTGACGACGTGCTGGGCGGGTTGAGCATCTCGGCACCGCGCTTCCCGATCGTGACCAATGTCGAGGCCGCGCCGAACAGCGATGGCGGCCGCGTGCGCGCGTTGCTCGTCGAGCAGGTGACCGCACCCGTGCGTTTCACCGAGATCACCACCACGCTGTTTGCGCAGGGCGTGACCACGTTTGTCGAGGTGGGCCCCGGCAAAGCGCTGATCGGCATGGTCAAGCGCACGCCGGGCTTTGATGCTTCAACCATGAAGCTGTTGAACGTCGAAGATGCCGCGTCGCTCGACGCCACGGTCGCAGCCCTCGCCGGTTGAAGGGTGTTCACGACGCGGGCGACCCGATCGCCCGTTTCGTTGTCGGCGCCCACGGTGCTATGCGCGAGGCCATGGAACTTTCGGACAAAGTCGCAGTCGTCACGGGTGGTTCGCGCGGCATCGGTCGCGCCATTTGCGTTGAGCTCGCGCGGTTGGGGGCGAAGGTCGTCGTCAACTACGCCGGCAACGAGGCCGCCGCACAAGAAACCGCACGCCTGATCGTCGAGGCTGGTGGCGCTGAGCCGCTGCTCAAGGCGTTCGACGTGAGCGATGCCGCAGCGGTCGACAAAGGCTTCGACGAGATCAAAGCAGCACTCGGTGGCGTGCACATCCTCGTCAACAACGCCGGCGTGTCGAAAGACGGCCTGCTGCTGCGCTTCAAAGACGACGACTGGAACAAGACCCTGCAGACCAACTTGTTCGGCAGCTTTGCCTGCGCGCGTGCTGCGTCGAAGCTGATGACCAAGCAGCGTTGGGGCCGCATCATCAACATCTCGTCCGTCGTCGGTGAGTCGGGCAACGCGGGGCAGGTCGCGTACGCGTCGGCGAAGGCCGGCCTGATCGGCATGACCAAAACGTTGGCGCAGGAACTCGCGAGCCGCACCATCACGGTCAACGCGGTCACCCCCGGCTACATCGAAACCGACATGACGGCCAGCCTGAGTGACGACGTCAAAAAGGGCATGCTCGAAGAGATCCCGCTGAAGTCGGCGGGTACGGCCGCCGACGTCGCCCACGCGGTGGCGTTTTTGGCTACCGATCGCGCCCGCTACATCACCGGTCACGTGCTCAGCGTGAACGGCGGCATGTACATGTGACCCAGGCGTCGACGACGACACCCGCACCGCACACGGTCATCGGTTGGTGTCGCCAACTGCTGGAAAGTGGCGACCTGCACACGAAGCAGGCGTCGCCGCCAGCAGACCTCGTCGACGATGTCGCTGGTGTTTCCGCACTCGACATCGATGCGCCCACGCGATCGTCGCAGCTGGTGATGGTCGATGGCAGCGAGAAGTTGCCGGCGTTGCGGGAGTTGTCGTCGTCGACGGCGCGGGCGGCGTGTCTGTCGCGCTTTGCGCACCACGAGCTGATGGCCACGGAGTTGTTTGCCTGGGCGTTGGTGCGTTTTCCCGAAGCACCCGCACCGCTGCGTCGCGGCTGGCTTGCAGCCCTCGCCGAGGAGCAGGAGCACCTGGCGCTCTACCTCGGGCGGCTGCACGAGACGGGCGTGGCGTTCGGTGATGCGCCGCTGTCGGGGTATTTCTGGAAGCTCATGCCGTCGGTGCGCACCGCAGCCGACCCGCTCAAGGCGTTTTTGTGCTTTCAGGGCCTCACGCTGGAGCAGGCCAACCTCGACTTCGCGATCATGTTTCGCGACGCGTTTCGCGACGTGGGCGACGCCGCCACCGCACAGGTGCTGCAGCAGGTGCACGACGACGAAATCGCCCATGTGCGCCTGGCACGTACCTGGTTGGTGCGTGGCGTTGAGGGCGACGACGCCGACCTGCACGAATACGTCGCGCACGTGCCATTTCCGCTGTCGGCAGCGCGGGCCAAGGGGCGACGCTTCGAAGTGGGCGCTCGTCGAAGGGCGGGCCTTTCTGAGGCGTTTATCGCCCATGTTCGTGACGCCCGGCCCTACCAGCGAGAACGCCTGTGAAGCAACTGCTGGTGTGTGCATGTGTGGTGGTGTCGTTGCTGGTGGCAGTGCCGGCGTCGTCGACGATGCTGCCCACCGACATCCGCCTGCAGGGGGCCGGCTTCGTGGTGCCGGCACCCACGCCGCTCGAAGCAAAGCTGATCGCTGACGCTGCCGACGGCCGCCTCGACACGGTCGACGTGCTCACCGCGTCGTTGATTGCGTCGGGTGTCGCCGACAACGACGTGGCTGCGGTTGCTGCCCAGGTGCGCGCAGCGATCGCACCGGCGCGGGCGCAGGCCCAGGCCCAGACGTCGTCGATGAAGCGGGGCGATCGCCTGCTGCGCGCGCTGCACGCCACGGTGATGCGCCGCTACGTCGAGGGTCAGTCGCGCGTCGACACCATCGTTGCCACTGGCGAGTTCAACTGCTTGTCGTCGGCGGTGCTCTTTGCTGTCGCTGCCGAGGGCCTGCTCGAGTCGCCCCACGGCATGTTGTCCACCACGCACGCGTTTGTGCGCGCGATGGTTGATGGCAAGCCTGTCGACGTCGAAACCACCACGCAGGGCGGCTTCGCGGTGGATCGTCGTCGGCTCGTGACGCGCGAGTTTTTGCGTCAACGCGGTGTTGGCGAAGGCATGAGCGAAGCAGCACTGCTCTACGACCTGCAGCATCCCGAAGAAGTCACGGTGCTCGCGCTGATCGCAGCGCTGTACTCAAACCGCGCGGTGCAGGCGATCCGCCGTGGCGACGTCGAAGGTGCTGCGGCGGCGTTCGATCGCTCCACGCGTTTGGCCACCGGCCAGCTCAAGGTGCGCGTGGCCAACTGGCGCGCAGGCTTGCTGAACAACGCAGCACTCGGCTTGTTGCGCGACGGCAAAGCCGCCGAAGCACGCGGCCTGCTCCTCGTGGGCCTCGACGGCGCCACCGGCGATACGCGCAGCGGGCTCGTGCACAATCTCGCCTCGGCCACGATCGAACTCGCCAACACCGCGCGCGCTGCGGGGCGCTTTCGCGAAGCGCTGTCATGGGTGGATGCAGCCCTTGCAGGCGGCGGCATCGACGCGGCAACGACGTCGTCACTGGGCACCATCCGCGCCGAACTCGAAGGCAAGCTCGCGGCCGGAGATGCCTCGCGGTGCGCAGCGATTGCGGTGGTCGCCGATCGCGCCCGCTGCCTTGGCGTTGCTGCCGACACCCTGCTCAGCGCCGGAAGATTCGAGGCCGCCCTCGACGTGGCGCGCGCTGCCAGTGCGCTCGACGACGTCGCCGCCAGCGTTCACTACAACACGCTCGTGGGCGCCTTGCCTGGTGCCGAAGCCGCCAGCGACTGCCCGCGCGTCGAGACGCTGGTGCGCGAACTGGTCGTCGTGCGTCGTCGCATCAAGGACCCGCCGGCACTCGATGCGTCGCGCGTGAT
>JBIKRQ010000493.1:0-4381 GCA_044349155.1 Myxococcota bacterium | reverse complement strand
CGAGACGGCCATCGCCAACGACGAGGGGGCTGCTTCCGGCGGTGTCGAGCGGTGTTGCTGGGTCATGGCTCGCCTCCGGTTTCTTCGTCTTCGTCTGCGCTTTCAGTGGCGTCGTCGTCGTCGTCGCGGCCGGCCATCCCGGCGTACTTCGACACGTGTCGTCGCGGGCCACCTGCGAAGGCGGGGTCGTAGGTCGCGACGCGCAACTTCGCCGAGCGCGCGCGCGGGTTCACACCGAGTTCGTCGTCGTCAGCGACGATCGGTTTGCGGCCCAACATCTGCCAGCCCGCCCCCAGGAACGCCTGCTTGATGATCCGGTCTTCAAGGCTGTGAAACGTGAGGAAGCCCGCACGCCCACCAACGAGCAGCACGTCGGCCAACGACGCCAACAACGCGTTGAGCTGATCGAGCTCGCCGTTCACGGCGATGCGCAACGCTTGAAACGTTTTCGTCGCTGGATGGATGCGGCCGCGTGGCCCGGGAAAGCAGCTCGCCACCAGATCGCGGGCGTGGTTCGTCGTCGTGGGCAGCTCGCGCTTCAACACCTTGGCGATGCGGCGCGACAGGCGCTCCTCGCCGTAGAGGTAGATGATGTTGGCAAGGTCTTCTTCTTCGAGCCGCGCGATCAGTTCCGCAGCGGTCTCGCCGTCACGACGGTCCATGCGCATGTCGAGCGGCGCGTCGAAGCGGAAGGAAAAGCCGCGCTCACCCTCGTCGAGCTGAAATGACGACACACCCAGGTCGGCGAACACCGCGTCGACGCGATCGACACCGACGTCGTTGAGGCCGGCGCGCACCTCGGAGAACGGACGCCGCACGAGCTGCACGTGCGAGAGCGTTGCCGCCACACCACCAGCAGCGTCGGCAGCAAACGCGCGCTCGTCGCGGTCGAAGCCGATCACACGACCCGTTGGGCCCACGGCGTCGGCGAACAGGCGCAGGTGCCCGCCGCCGCCAGCGGTGCAGTCGACGACGACGTTGCCCGGCTTGAGCAACAACGCCGCCACCGAGGCGGTCGGCAACACGGGCAGATGGCCGCGTTGCACGTCGTCGCCGCTGTCAGAAGCGGAGGAAGAGGAGCGGTGTTTTGCCATGTCAGAGACCGTGCTCAGCGAGGAAGGCGCGGGCGGCAGCGAGGTCTTCTTCGGCGTGCTTCTTGCGAAGTTCGTCGTAGCGGACACGGCTCCACAACTCGATTTTGTCGACGACACCAAGCCACACGCAGTCGCGTTCAAGGCCGGCGTATTCGCGCTGCTCTTTGGGCACGTTCACGCGGCCGGCCTTGTCGATCGTGGCGACAGTGGCAGGGGCGATCACGAAGCGCTTGAACAGCGACACGGCAGGATTCGACGGCGGGAGCGCGCGGATTTTGTCGGCCTGCGCCTGAAACTCCGCCTCGGTCATGCCCACGAGGCAGGGCTCGTACAGCGACTGGGTGAGCACGAAGCGCGTGACGTCGTCGTCGCCTGCAGCAACGCCTGGTGCGGCGAGGGCAGGGCGCAGCGCGGCCGGGAAGGCCACCCGCCCTTTCTCGTCCATCAGGCAGTGGTGCAGGCCGAAAATCATCGCGGTGTGCCGCCCTCTTTCGTGGTGCCGTTGGCTGTCGATCCCTGGTTCACCGCAAGATTCCACCGAATCCCACTTTGATCCACGGCGGACTGTAGGAGCGCGTCAAATTCCATGTCAACGACGGCGAGAACGGCGTTCGGAACACGCGCGGAAGAGCGCGGATCTTGGTGGATCCTGGTGGGGCCTCGATCGCTCGACGAGATCGCCGCACTACCAGTGGTGGTGGTCCGTTTGTTCAGCCGCAAATTGTGATCGCTCGTGATCGCCCGCGGCTGGTGGATCGTGGTGGATCACGCGTGCTCGGGCCCGCACGCCGGCTGCGCAGCAAACTTGACGGCGGCAACCTCGACGGGAACAAATGGCGCCATATGCGCGCTGCCTCCCTCATCTTCTCGTTGGTCGTCGTCACGGCCCTGCCAGCACTCGCAGGACCAAACGACATCAACCTGCTCGGCCTCGTCGACACGAGCGACCCCGAGAACCCCAAGCCGCGCAACGAAGACTTCCGCTCGCTGGTGCGCGAGATGGGCGTGCTGTTCACGCCGTCGTCGCAGCAGGTGGCTGAAACCACCGGCATGGCGGGCTTCGACTTCGCCGTCGACTACGCGTTTCACCCCGTCAACATCGACAAGGCCTACTGGCAAGACGCGCTGGAATCGCCCGGTTCGCGGTTGCCGATGACGCTCGGTGCGCGCGCCCGCAAAGGCTTCTTGCTGCCGGTTCCGCTCGCCTCCGAGGTCGAAGTGGGCGCGCAGTGGCTCGTCGAGAGCCAGATGGTCAACCTCGGCGCGAACCTGAAGTTGGCACTCAATGAGGGCTTCACCGGCAACCACTGGTGGGTGGCCATCCCCGACATCGCGGTCACCGCCGGCATCAACCGCGTCGTCGGCAGCGACGATCTCGACCTGCTCACCGTCACGGCGGGGGCGGCGATCTCCAAGAGCTTCGGCGTGTTCGGCAGCGTCAACGTCGCGCCGTATGCGAGCTACCAGAGCGTCTTCATCAACGGCAGCACGCGCCTGGTGGATGCGAACCCTGGCAACACCAGCAACGTCGACGACAACGTCGTGTTCGACAACGTCGAGTTCACCAACAACCGCATCGATCGCATCTCGGGCGGCGTGCGCTTCATCGTCGCCCACGTGATGTTTTCGGGCGGCGTCGACGTGAACCTGCTCGATCCCCAAACCACGATCGTGCAAGCGGGCCTGCGCGCCGGCGTCAGCTTCTGAGCTCGCCTCGACCCTGAAACCCCGTCGACAGGAGCCCATAGCGGCTCCTGTTTCGTTTCTGCGGCATTCCCGATGGTGGAGCGTCTGGCCCTTTCTTACGGCGTGCAGGCCCGCTAACGCGCGGCATGCGTTACTCGAAGCTCCTGATTCCCACCGTCAAAGAAACCCCCGCCGACGCCGTCGTCGTGAGCCACCGGCTCATGCTGCGCGCGGGCATGATCAGGAAGCTGTCGGCCGGCATCTACACGTACCTGCCCATCGCGAACCGCGTGTTCACGAAGGTCGCCAACATCATCCGCGACGAGCTCAACCGCGCCGGCGCGCAAGAACTCACCATGCCCGCCGTGCAGCCCGCCGAGCTGTGGCAGGAGTCGGGCCGTTGGGAGCAGTACGGCCCCGAGCTGCTGCGCTTCAAGGATCGCAAGGGCAACGACTTCGTCATCGGCCCCACGCACGAAGAGGTGATCACCGCCCTCGTTCGTGACGAGGTCAAGTCGTACAAGCAGCTGCCCATCAACCTCTACCAAATCCAAACCAAGTTCCGCGACGAGGTCCGCCCCCGCTTCGGCCTCATGCGTGGCCGTGAGTTCGTGATGAAGGACGCCTACTCCTTCCACGTCGACGAGGCCGACGCCCACCGCGAGTACGACGCCATGTACCGCGCCTACTCGCGCATCTTCGCGCGCTGCGGTTTGCGTTTCCGCGCCGTCGAGGCCGACACGGGCTCGATCGGTGGCAACCGCAGCCACGAGTTCCAGGTGCTCGCCGACAGCGGCGAAGATGCCATCGTCTTCACCGTCGACGACAGCGGCCGCCCCAACTACGCGGCCAACGTTGAACTCGCGCCCGTGAAGAAGCCCGAGCGCGCCGCTGAAGCGGCGGCCATGGCGATGAACCTCGTCGACACGCCGTCGAAAAAGACCATCGACGACGTCGCGAAGTTCCTCGGCGTCGAGAACAACCGCGTGCTCAAGGCCGTGCTGTTCATGGTCGACAACAAGCCCGTCATGGCCGTGTGCCGCGGCGACAAAGACATCAACGAGATCAAGCTCAAAAAGGCCGTGGGCGGCAGCGAAGTCCGCCTGCTCTCCGACGACGAAGGCAAGGGCCTCGGCCTCTTCCCCGGCTACGTCGGTCCTGCGGGTCTGTCGGCTGACGTTGCCGCAAAGCTCTCGATCGTCGTCGACAACGACGTGCAGGGCCTGAGCGGTCTCGTGTCGGGCGGCAACGTCTGGAACAAGCACCACGTGCAGGTGGCCGAGGGCCGCGACTTCACGGTGTCGACGTGGGCCGACCTCACCACCGCGCGCAAGGGCGATGTCTGCGGGAAGAATGGCCTCGTGTACGACGCCGCCCGCGGCATCGAAGTGGGCCACGTGTTCTTCCTCGGCACGAAGTACTCGTCGGCGATGAAGGCCACGTACCAGGGCGAAGACAAGGCCGAGCACCCCTACGTCATGGGCTGCTACGGCATCGGTGTCACGCGCACGGCGGCCTCGGCGATCGAGCAGCACCACGACGACGACGGTATCCGCTGGCCCGCACCGATTGCGCCCTTCCACGTCGCCCTCGTGGGCCTT
>JBIKRQ010000492.1:0-4382 GCA_044349155.1 Myxococcota bacterium | reverse complement strand
GGGCTATGTCGTCGACCTTGCAGCATCGGGCCACAAGGCGCGCCACAAGGAAACCGAAGGCTTGCGCGTTGATCTTGATGCGGTGGCCACCGCCGACGGGGCGATGGTCACACGCGAGTATCACGCGACTGCGGGGCTGTGGCCGGCGTCGCGGCTGCAGGAGTTTCACAACGTGCTGAAGCCGGCGCGCGACCACAAGCGCAAGACGCTCACGTTTGTGAAAGCTCCTGCTCCTGCTCCTGCTCCTGCTCCTGCTCCTGCTCCTGCTCCTGCTCCTGCTGCGCCGGCGCCGTAGCGGGTCAGTCGAGCAGCGCGTCGAGCTGCTCGCGCAACTGGTCGTAGACGGCCTCGGCTCGTGCGAGGCCGACCTGCAGGATCAAGGCCTTCAGGCGCTGCTCGGCAGCTTTCGACGTCGTCGGCTGCTTTGCCTTCTTCGACGTCTTTGCCTTCGACGCGGGCTTCTTCGTTGCGGCCTTCTTCTTCGCCGTCTTCTTTGTCGAAGACGTCTTCTTTGCTGTCTTCTTCTTCTTCTTCGCTGGGTGGCGCAGCTCGGACTGCACCGTCCAGATCATCTTTTTGGTGAGCTCAAGTCCCGCTTCTGCGCCAAGCGCGACGATGTCGTCGGCTGGGGTATCGGTGGGGAACTGACGGATGAAGCCCGCTTTGGTGGGGGCGGCGTTCGATGCAGTGTCTTTGACCATGTGACCTCCCGGCAAGTGCTCGGGAGTAGCATGGGAGGTGCTCGGGCCGCGAGTTGGGCTGTCGGGAGTTCGGGAGGCGCCTCTCGCCTCACGATGGCGTTGTGGCGGATGCCGACCGCCGCGCCCGACGATGCTGCCGTGGACGTTCGCGTCAGGGTGGCACGTCATGCAAGTGCATGTGCAGGTGAGGCGCCGAGAAGTCGGGAGTCGCCGAGAAGTCGGAAGGTCGGGAACTCCCGAAGATGAACTGCTCAGCGGCCCTGATAGCGCGCGACAGCACGCCTCCCGGAAGTCTGGTGCTCAATCGCGGTCTGCACCGTCGCGAGGCGTTCGACGGCAAGGGCCAGCACGGCGTTGAACCGGTGCAGCACACGTTGGCCGTCGTGCTGCGTCCAGGTCGGCGCCGACGCGCAGATGCTGGTGTCGAGGGTGGCCACGGCTGCGACCAGGTCGTCGATGACGGCGTCGGGGTCGCACAGCTCGCCGTCGATGCGGTCGAGCTCGGTGATGATGCTGTCGGCGCTGAGCGCTTCAGCGGGCACGCGCCACACCGATGGCGCCGTCGAAGGCGTCGACAATCGGCGAGAACGCGCGGACGGCGTTGCCCACGCTGTCGGCGGTGCGGCGGTTCTTTGCTTCGAGCAACTTCCACACCACGAAGCTGTACAGGTCGGCGAGAGGGCCGGTGATCTCAGCACCGCGGGAGGTGTCGAGGGTCGACTGCAACTCCTGCACGATGTTGAGCGACTTGAGCAGGAGTTCGTCGATGCGCTTGGCATCTCCCTGCTCCTCAAACAGCATCTTGGCCTGCTCCATCGACGACAACGCGGCGTGCATCAGCAAGATGAGCAGGCGCTCCGACGAAGCGGTTTCGGTGGCGACGGTGTGGTAGCGGCGAGCGGAGTAGTTCATCCATCACCCTTTTTCGCGAATGCATTGGTCAGGAAGCTCGACGTCGAATTCATCGACGACACGATTCTTTCCATGGCGGTGAACTGATTGACGAGTTGCGCGCGAAAGGCCTCGAGTCGCGCTTCTTTCTTGATCTTGTCGTCTTCGAGGCGTCGACTCTCGGCGTTAAACGACGTGGTGCGCTGCGGGAGGATTCCATCGACGTCGGTGAAGCCGCTGACGACGTTGCTGATCGCAACACCCACCGCACCCGTCTTTGAGAACAAGCGATCAACACCTGCACCATCGCGCGCCAACGCTTTGGTCAGTGTGCCGTCGTCGATCGAGAGCGTGCCATCGCGGCCGGTCTTCAAGCCGATGTCGGCCAGCGTTCGCAAACCACCCGAGGCCAGCGACGTCGTCAAAGTGCGCTGCAGCTGCCCCTGCAACAGGCGAAAGCTCGTGTCGCCCGCGAGGGTCTTGCCGCGGTCGGTGTCGGCGCCGACGTTGAGTTCAGACTGGATGTTCTTGGCGATCGCGTTGTAGGCGTCGACGAACTTCTGGATGCGCTCTTTGGTCTTTGGCGTGTCTTCGGCAACCGAGAGGACTTCGGCTGCACCACCTTCGGTGTTGGCTTCAAGCGTCACACCAGGAACGGCACCACCAATGCTGGTGGTCTTTCGTTCAAAGCGCAGGCCGTCGATCTGGGCCACGGTGTTCTTCGCGGCCGTCGTCGTCAAACCAAGGGCTGTGCCCGTGGTGCCCGTGACCGTCTCGGTGATCGACAACGCCGTGGATGGGTCGCTGCCGACGGTGTGCCCTGTCGTGGTTCTCGACAACGACAACACGCCTCTCTCGCCGTCGAACAACACCGCTGCGGTGATGGGCAACCCCGCAGCGTTGAGCTGATTGGCCACTTCGTTGAGCGGTGTGCCGTCGGCGATCTCGATGTTCGTCGTGGTGCCATCGATCGAAAACGCCAACGTCGAACCACGCACAGGAGCGGTCTCTGAAGGCAGCAAGCCCGAACGCGCCTTGGCTGCCGCTGCCAACTGATCGATCTGCACACTAAAGCGACCGGGCACTGCCCCCGTTTGCGTGGTCGCGGAAAAGGCCGTGTTCTTCGACGTCACGCTGGCGGCGCGCACGCCATTGCTGCTCAGATCATCAAGGGCGGTGCCCAGGGCTTTGACCTGGCTCGTGAGCGTGGCCAACGCCGACACACGAACCTTCACCGCCTTCATGCGGTCTTCGATTTGCGTGATCGGCGTTCTCTGCAGCGACACCAGGGAGTCGATGATCGAGTTGGTGTCGAGGCCAGAGGCAAGGCCGCCCGCTTGAATCGGCATGTTGCGCTCCAATCAACGACATCAAGAAGAACACGAATCAGAGAAGAGAGGGTGGTGAGGGCCGACCCCGGACCGTTCCGGGCCACCTCGGCCCAAACGCGGCACCCACAACGACGCGAACCACCACCAGCATTCGCGTCATTGATCGGGTCTTCAGCCAAGCAGCTTGAGGGCGATCTGCGGCTGCTGGTTGGCCTGCGCCAACACCGAGACACCGGCCTGCTGCAGCACGTTCGCACGGGCCATCGCGGCGGTTTCTTCAGCGACGTCGACGTCGCGGATGCGGCTGTTGGCTGAAGCCGCCGACTCCGACGCCGTCGCGATGGTCTGCTGCACCGACTGCAGACGGTTGGCCACAGCACCCAGCTCGGAGCGGAAGTTCGACACGTTGTCGATGGCGCCGTCGATCACCGCAAGGGCGGTACGTGACTGCGTGGCCGACGTGGCGAGATCGAACGCGCCACCGGTGGCGAGGTCACTGATGCTGTTGGTGCCGTCGCCGATCGAAGCGGAGTCGACGTCCATTGCGGTCGTATCGAGGGTGATGAAGTCATCAGCCGTCTCACGAATGCCGACCTGGAAGGTGAGCGGTGCACCCGCACCGAACAACGTCGTGCCGTTGAACTCGGTGGTGGCGTCGATGCGGTCGAGCTCTTCGATCAGGGCGTCGGTTTCTTCCTGGATGTAGGCACGCTCGGTGTTGCTGATGCCGTCCGACGCCGACTGCATGGTGAGCTCACGCATGCGGGTCAGGATGTTGCCGGTTTCGTTCAGCGCCGACTCTGCCGTTTGCACAACGCTCAGACCATCGCTCGCATTGCGCGAGGCCTGGTTGTAGCTCCTGACCTGGGCCGTGAGGTTTTGGCTCACACCGAGGCCGGCCGCGTCGTCGGAAGCACGCGTGATGCGCATGCCGCTCGACAACTTCGACATCGAGCTTTGCAGCGTCTCTGTCGAGCCTGAGAGGCTCTTTTGGGCGTTCAACGACGCCACGTTGGTTCTGATACTGAGCATGGTCCTTCTCCTTCGCCGCCTGTGGTGGTGGCCGCGATACCTGTTCTTCGGACCAGCGCAGAAATCGCTGAAGGGGTTCGCCGCGATCCGAATCATGCCGTTTCCGACGAGAATCAAAGACTTGGCGCATCGCCAAACCTTTGGTGGAGGCCCTGCTCGCACCTCCTCTGCGTCGAGCTCCTGCTCAGTCTCTTCGTGTGCCGCGATCGGGAGTCCGCGATCGCTGTCTTCTGCTTCTGCTCCTGCTTCTGCTTCTGCTTCTGCTTCTGCTTCTGCTTCTGCTTCTGCTTCTGCTTCTGCTTCTGCTTCTGCTTCTGCTTCTGCTTCTGCTTCTGCTTCTGCTTCGCTCGCCTCACGTGCCGCCGTCACTCGACGATCGTCGATCAGTGCACTCGAGCTGTGCGCTACGCCTGTCGATTCTCACGAG
>JBIKRQ010000117.1:0-16220 GCA_044349155.1 Myxococcota bacterium | reverse complement strand
TGGCCTTGTCACGCACCTTGGTGCTGGCGACGTGCTCTTCATCGACGAGATCCACCGCCTCACGCCCGCCGTCGAGGAGAACCTGTATCCGGCGATGGAAGACTTCCGCTTCGACGTGCTGATCGGCGAAGGGGCCCACGCTCGCTCGATCTCGCTCGACCTCAAGCCCTTCACCCTCGTCGGCGCCACCACGCGCACGGGGTTGTTGGCCAGTCCGCTGCGCGATCGCTTTGGTTTTTCTGCACGCCTCGACTTCTACAACCACGCCGACTTGAAGCAGATCCTGGTGCGCTCGGCGGGGCTGTTGAACATCGACCTCGACGACACCGGTGCCGACGAAATCGCCACGCGCTGCCGGGGTACGCCGCGTATCGCCAACCGCTTGCTGCGTCGGGTGCGCGATTTCGCCGAGGTGCTGCACGAGGGGCGCGTCACCATCGAGGTCGCGCGCGAAGCCCTCGATCGCCTGGGCGTTGATCGCTGCGGTCTCGACGACATGGACAAGCGCCTGCTCAGCCTGCTGATCGACAAATTCGACGGCCGCCCCGTCGGACTCGACACCATTGGCGCAGCCCTTGGCGAAGACGCCGGCACCATCGAAGACGTGTACGAGCCCTACCTGCTGCAGGAGGGGTTCTTGATGCGCACCCCGCGCGGACGTCTGGCCACCGCACGCGCCTACGAACACCTCGGCAAGTCCATGAAAAAGGGCGTGCAGGGCGGCCTGTTCGACGACTGACGGCGCGCACATTGGCGCTTGTGACCCCTGACGGGCGCTGGCATCCAAGCCTGTGCCCATGCCCGCCCTCGCCGACGTTCTGCCCCTGCTGCCCTGGCTGCTCCCGCTGCCAGCCCTCGTCGCGTTGGCGTTGAGCGCGTTCAACCTGCTGGTGTGGCCGCGCGGCCGTGTTGGTGTGGCGCGGCTGTCGTCGGTGTCGGTGTGCATTCCCGCCCGCAACGAAGCGGTGTCGATTGAAGCCTGCGTGACCGCGGCGTTGGCGCTCGGGGCCGACGAAGTGATCGTGCTCGACGACGGCTCCACCGACGACACGCCGGCGATCCTGGCGCGGTTGTCGACGGGGCGCGCCGATCTGCGCGTGGTGCGCCTCGATGCCGCGTTGCCCGAGGGCTGGGTGGGCAAGGTGCGCGCGTGCTGGGTGCTGGCGTCGTTGGCGCACAGCGAGCATGTGCTGTTTATCGACGCCGACGTCGTCGTGGCCCCCGATGCGCTGCAGCGGTTCGCCGACCTGCGCACGCGCTACCGCGCCGATGTGATCACCGCCGTGCCGCGCCAGGTCACCGTGGGCTTTGTCGAGAAGCTGGTGCTGCCGCTGCTGCACCTCACGTACACGTCGTGGCTGCCGCTGCCGCTCATCTGGCGCACGCGCGATCCGCGGTTTCTCGCTGCCAATGGCCAGCTGCTGTTCATGTCGCGCGCCGCTCTCGACGACGTAGGCGGCTTCAAGTCGGTGCGCGCCGAGATCGTCGACGACATGGCCCTTTGCCGCGTGATGAAGCGCGCCGGCAAACGCGTGGTGTTCGCCGATGGCGATCTCCTCGGACGCTGCCGCATGTACCGCTCGCCGCGGGCCGTGATCGATGGCTTCAGCAAGAACCTCTACGAGGGCCTGGGCTCGTTCGTCGGCCTCGTTGGCGTCGTCGGTTGGTACGCGTGGGCGTTTGTGCTGCCGCTGCTGTGTCTGCCGTTTGCAGCACTGCACATCCCGGCTGTCGTCGGCGTCGCCGCTGCCCTCGCGTTGCGCTTGCTGCAGGCGTGGCGGCACCACAGCTCGATCGTTTCCGCCGCGCTCAACCCGATTGGCGTGTGCGTGTTGCTCGCGATCGCGGTGCGGTCGTGGTGGTGGTCGCGACGCGGAACGATCCAATGGGCCGGCCGCGTCTATCCTGCGCGCAACAAGCGAGCGGTGCCCACATGAGCGCATCGTCGACGACACCAGCGCGTTCGCCGCGTCGCCCGTGGTTTTTGGCGCTGGCCCGCCGCTATGTGCGACGCACGCTGTGCCAGAAGTTCGATGGCGTGTTCATCATCGGCCTCGACGAGGCCCGCGCCGCCATCGCGCAACACCCGATGATCCTCGCGGCCAACCACGTCTGTTGGTGGGATGCGTTCGTGCTCGTGGCCCTCGACGAAGCCCTCGGCGGTGGCGGCCACGTCGTCATGGACGAGCAGAATCTGCAGCGCCTGCCGTTTTTCGGCGCCCTTGGGGCAGTGCCGGTGACGCGCGATGGTGGTGCGCGCGTGCGTCGTCACCTCGAGCGTGCCGCGGGGCTCGTCAAAGCACCTGGCACGTCGCTGTGGTTCTTTCCGCAGGGTCGTCAGCGTGCAGCACACCTGCGGCCCCTCGACTTCAAACCGGGCCTTCGCCTGCTCGCGCGGCGCAGTGGTGCCGACGTGCTACCGGTGTCGCTCAACTACGTTTGGCGGGAAGCTCCGGTGCCCACGATCGTCGTCACGTTTCACGCACCCATCGCCTGCCGCAGCGACGACCTGCTCGAGGCCGTGGAACGCGTTGTGGTCGCCGGGCTCGAGGCACAAGACGCCGCCGTCGAAGCTGCCGGCCCCCTTGGCCACGAGTGGTCACCCGCCCATCCGCCCCAGAGCGCCCAGAATGGCCCAGGCTCGCGTCTGCTGGCCCGGCTGCTGTCCCCCACAGAGGAGAACGTATGACGCTTCTGGCAGGCATTCTGATGCTTCCCATGGTGGTTGGTGCAGTGCCGGCTGGCACCTGGCGCCTGGATGTCACGGTGGTGGTCGGGGCAACCGTCCCGGTGCTCGGCACCACCACCACAACCACGGTGACCACCAGCCTCGTCGAGGTCGATGCCGCCGGGCAGGCCGTCGCGCGCACCTGCAGCGTCGAGACGAAGGGTCCGGGCTTCACGTCGAAGATGCCGCGACAGACGATCTCCCGCCTGCCGCGTGCGCAGTTTCCCATCGTCGTCGAGGGCTCGAAGGTGTCGTTCGACCTGGGCGAAGGTCGGCTTGGCTGGCGCGGCACGGGGGCGATCCCCGACGACGACGACGATCCCCGCGTGTTCGACCTCGACGGCGATGGCTTGCCGGGCGCGCGCCTTGAACTCGATCTGGGCGCCATGGGCGACTGGACGCTGCAGGTGGTGAACCGCGGCCGCACCGCCCTGGCTGGCACGCTGACGTCGTCGGGGACGGTCGTTGGTCAACCAACGCTGCTCGAATCCGAAGAGCGTGTGCTGTCGGGTCTGCCCGTGCAGTTGCCGGCGCGCACCGAGAGCCTCGACCCGTCGCGCAGCCGCTTCGTGTTCAAGCCAGCAACCGATGACGACGTCAAACGCTGCATCGCTCGTTAGTCACGTACCGGGCACTCGGGCTCGTCGTCGGCAACGTCGGCGTCGGCAGCACAGCGAAAGCCAGCAACAGCGCTCACGGCCTTGATGCGATCGAAGTCGCCAGCGTCGTCGAAGAGCAACACAAAGTCGTTCTCCAACTGCTCGGCAAATCCCGTGACGCCACCGCCGCGCAACACCACGGCGTCAACACCGTCGGGCACGCCGTCTTCATCGTCGTCGGGGGTGTTGGCGTCGCCGATCACGGTCCACTCGGCGACGTTGCCGGCCATGTCGCTCACGGGCGTGCCCACGCCGCGGGTGATGGCCGACGACGCAAACGTGCCCACTGGCACCGGCACGGCCTCGCCGCAGTCGACACCCGAGGCCTGATACGCAGCGGCGGGCACGGCAGAAGCACCACAGCCCACACTCCCGCCCGCGTCGACGTCGAAGGGGTATTGGCCACGTGGGGCGTCACCGCGATCGGCCGCAGCGAAGTCCCATTCCGCGTCGAGGGGCAGACGTCGATCGAAGTACGCGCACGCCGTGGCCGCCTCCGCCGGTGTGAGGCCCTGCACGGGCAGGCGTGGGTCGACGCCGTCGGCGAGGGCGGCGCGTGCTGGATGCTCCGCCTGCCCCGGCAAGCACACGCCAGCGGCCACACAGCGCGCCAACGCGCCATAGGTGAACTCGGTGGCGTCGAGCGCAAAGCCCGACACCGCCACCACGTCGTCGACGTCATCGCCCGTGCGGTCGTAGGGCAGGACATGATCGCTGCGCCCCGCAAACGTCATTTGCCCGCCCGAGAGGGCGGCTTCGTCGGTGCAACACGCAGCATGCTGGTCGTCGCAGAAGCGTGGCAGGCCCTGGCCGTCGTCGAGGTCGAAGCGCGCGCAGGTGGTCGCCTCCAACACGTCGATCACATCGTCGCTGTCGACATCGAACGCCGTGCTGGTCGCGTTGAACGTGACCCCGCCGGGCTGCCAGTGGTCGCTGACGAACGTGCCTTCAAAGCGCAGCACGTCAGCGCGGGTGCCGCAGCGGTCGGTCGCCGACACCGTCACCGTCGTCGCCCACGTGCCCGCAGGAACGGCGATCGTGAGCGAGCACCCATTCGCGCGGCACTGCAGTGGCACGTCGACCGCGGGGCCGCTCAGCCCGTCGACGCTCGCGTCGGGATGCTTGCCGTCATCGTCGGTGAACGTGATGCGCGCCTGCACGCCGCTGAGTCCCCCGATCGCTGCATCGTCGAAACGCAATTCCGTGAGCGTGTTGGACGAGCACGACGTCAGCAGCACCGCAACGAGCGCAACACGCAGAAGCAAACGAACGCGCATCATTTCGCAAGGCTCCGCAGCGCATCGGCGTTGGCAATGGACGTATCAGGCGTGTCGACGAGGACGTTGGCGGTGCCCGGCCCGCTGAACCAGGCGATCGCCCCCGTTGCCGCAGCACCGACCACCACTGCGCCAATACCGCCCACCCACAGCCACGCGGTCGCGATCGGGACGTCGTCCAACGTGGCGTCGACGACGCTGTCGGTACCGCTCAACACCACGACGGGAATCGTGCGGGGCAGTTTGTCGTCGGCTTCAACCGTGACTTCGTGCACGCCCACGTCGATGCCCGCCAGGTGTGCATCGTTGCCCACCACGCGCGCCTCGCCGTCGACGAAGACGCGAGCCAGTGGCGGCAGCGCGGTCAGTCGGATGCCGCCTGGTGTGCGCGCGTGCCCTTCCACCAGCAAGCGTTGCGTGCTGGTTTTGACGACGTCAGCAAGGCGGTCGAGTGGCCCCTTCCACTGCGCCGTCACGCGGTTCACCACGACGAGGGCGCGGGCATTGATCAATGTCAACGACACGAGCGGCGTGCCGTCGGGTGTTTCACCCACCTTGCCGCTGACGACGAGCTCGGCATCGAGCGCTTCGGCAAGCTCGGCGAGGCAGCCGGTGTCGTCGCAGCCCACGAGCTGTTTGCTGGCCTCTTGATCGAGCACCGCGCGCACGTCTGACGACGTCAACAACGTGTAGCCCTGCAGCTTGCCCGCCTCGGCCGCAACCATCTGCCCGAGCACGGCAGCCGCATCCGCAAAGCGCGGACTCACGTCGAGGTCGGGCAGCATCATCCGCACCGTGGTGGGCTTTGGCGGCTCGACGGCGGGCGGCGGCGGCTCTGGACAGGCCACCGGTGTCGTCGTGGGCTTCGGCGCCACTTTGGGCGTGGGCTTCGCCGCGCCGAGCGTGAGGGCAAGCATCAACGTCGCAATCATGGGCACCATGCTAGCCGGCCGCCGCGACTTTGCCGCTCTCCGTCGCCAACCGCGCGAGCGTTGCCTGCAGGAGCCGCAGATTGCGCACGTGGCTGGCGAGGCCCTGGTCGTTGCCCTCAAACGGCGAGAGGTAGTCGATCGCTGCGCCGAGCCCCCAGCGCAGGGGATCAACGCCCTGGAGCAACGACCGCACCGTCGCCAACGCCGCATCGGCCGCCGACGGCGCCCCCGACGCAACGGCCTGGGCTTCGGCGAGGCCAGCTTCCAGCAGCACCACACGCGCAGCGAGGGTGTCGCGCTCGGCGCGCAGGGCGTCGGTCGCAGCGCTCGCACCAGCGGCGTGTTCCAGTTGTGCGTGCACATCGCCGAGTTGGGCGTGCAGCTGCTGGATCTGCTGCTGCAACGTCTGCTGCTTCTGCTCCGCTTCGAGCCGGAGCGTGACGAGGGCAGCATCGGTTTCGATGCCCGCTGAGCTCGCCGCCGCGCGGGCGGCCACCAGATCGTGCTCGAGCGCTGTCAACGTCGACGCCTGTTGGTCAACGCTCGCCCGCGCCGCGGCCAGGTCGTCGCCGAGCTGCGTTTGCGCCGCGAGGGTGTCGGCGAGGGTCTGCTGACACTGCTGCAACTCCCGCTCAAGCGACGCGATGGTCGCCGCCTGTTGTCGCAGCGTCGAGGCACTGTCGCCCTCGACGGCGGCGGCACGATCTTCGGCGGCGGCGAGCCGCTCTTCGCTGGCCCGAAAGGCGTCGCGCAGCTCGGTGATCGTTTGGGACGACGACGACTGCGCTCGATCGCGCTCAGCGACAGCGTCCGAGAGCGTGTGCACCTCGGCGGCGAGTTGGGCGGCCCGGGCAGCAGCACCGTCGGCAGCGGCCTGCGCCGACGCCACGGCGGTCTCGAGTTCGCGAGCATGGGCCTGCAACGCCCCCATCGCGGCTTCACTGCGGTGCATGGCGTCGACGGCGGCGGCGGCCCGCTCGCGTTCGCGTTCGCTGTCGTCGAGGGCGGCGGCAAGCTCGCTGCCCGAGTCGGCGATCGCCCCCTGCTGCGCGTCGTACTGCTCCTGGAGTTCGACGAGGCTTCGCTTCAGCGCCGCGTTCTCCGCGGTGAAGCGCTCCATCTTGATCACGGCTTCTTGCGAGCCCGACGCCGCGGCCTGCTTCTCCTCGACGAGCCGCAGCTTCTCGCGCTTGAAGCCGGCTTCGGCGTCGGCGATGCGCACGTTGGCTTCGCGTTGCACACGATCGGCATCGCCCTCGAGAAATTCGACCCGGGTGCGCGCTTCTTCGAGCTGGAATTCGATGTCGAGGGCGCGTTCTTCGGCGTCACGCGTGCGCAATTGCAGCGCCGCGAGCTGCGACTCGGCATCGGTGTGGGCCGACGCGATGCGCGCCTGCAGATCGGCGTTCGCCGCCGCGAGGGCCTTTTCGTGTTTCTCGACGAGCCGCTGGCGTTCGATCTGCACCGCCGCAGTGATCGCCTCTTCGCGCGTGGCGAGATGCTGCGCCTGCAACCGTGTCCGCTCGCGCTCGACGGCGAGGTCGACGGCGGTGGCGATCGCGTCTTCGACCTCGGCAGCACGGGTGATCTCGTCTTCGGCCCCCTTCGCTTGCGCCCGGGCAAGGCGCTCCTGCCCGGCGGCCACCTCGTCGGTGAGGCGCTTCACGTCGGCGGTCAACGCCGCGATCGTCTCCTGGGCGGTGCGTGACTTCGCATCGCCGTCGTCGTGGGCACGCGAGGCGGCCGCTTCGGCCCTGGTGAGCAACCCGTTGAGGCGGGCGATCTCGGCGTCGAGCAGGCCCACCCGTTCTTCGGATTCGCCAACAACGCGTCGCTGGCCAGCGAGGTCGTCTTCGAGGCGCTGCACGTCGGCACGGGCAGCCTGCAGGTCGAGTTCGCGCTCGCGAATCGTGGCGTCGGCGATCGCGAAACTGGCGTTGGCTTCCTGGCTCTCCTCGAGTGCGGCAGCGAGGGCTTCGCGCGCCTCGTTCAGCGACGCCTGCAGCTCCTCGTTGCGCACGTTCAGGTGCTCAACATCGGCCTGTAGTCCTTCGACGCGGTCTTCTTCGATGCTGATGTCGATGCTGGCGTCGGCGGCAGCGCGCGCGAGCTTCAATTCCCGCAGGGCGTCGTCGAGCCGCTGCTCGAGATCGCGTCGGGTGGTGCGGGCTGCCTCAGACTCGGCGCGCAAACTCTGCAGCTCAATGTCGGCAACCTGCGCAAGCCCCAGCCGCTCACGCAGGCGCATCGCTTCGTCGCCGTCGAGGCTCGCCTCCAGATGCCCGGCCAGCACCCGCTGCACTTCCTGAAAGCGCCGAGCGTCGTCTTCGTGACGACGTGCGTCTTCGCGCAGCGAACGCAGTCCCTGGTGAGCGCTGTCGAGTGCCTGCTGCAGTTCGATGAGCTGGCTTTCCCGATCGGCGATCGCGACCTGCATCGCGGCCACTTCAGCCATCGTGGTCATCGTCGTTTGCGTCGACGATTCTTCAAAGCCGCTGTCGTCGTCGTGGCTGCTGGTCACCCGGGCGAGATGACGTTCGACCTCGTAGAAAAGGCGGTCTTCTTCGGGGGGCGTGGCCAGGTAGCCGTCAAGTCCAGCCTGCAGGGCTTTGACGATCTGGCCGGCGCGGTTCGCCTCGTCGAGCAGCAGGAACGACGAGCGCGGATGGCCTTGCCGCGCGGCCATCAAGAACTCGGTGGCCGTCAGGTCGCCAAGGTTGAGTTCGAGCAGCACGAGATCGCACGGCGTGGCGTCGAGCATCGCCATCCCGTCGACGCCCTTGCCGGCGGCGAACACGGGGTAGCCGCGCTTTTCGAAGAAGGGTTTCAGGTGGACGACGCGCGGTCCCACCAGCAGCACGCGGTGATTGGACGGGTCAATCCGGGTCATCAGGCGTGCACCATCGCATCTGCCGCCAGCCGTCGGAAGTTCCTGACCGTCGGTCGTTTCGAAAGCGCCGCACCACTGCAGTGCGACACACACCTACACCCGCCAACCTGCCGGAAGCGCAGACGAAACACCGGCCAATTCTCCGGCGGGCTGCTAGCTTGGCCGAATGCTGTTTTCGTCGTTGCCAGCGCGCGTTCGTCTCACCGAGGTGGGGCCGCGCGACGGCCTGCAAAACGAGAAGGTCGTCGTCGACACCCGCGCCAAGATCGCCTTTCTGCGTGATCTGGTCGACGCGGGCGTCAACCGCATCGAGGCCACCGCGTTTGTGAATCCGCGCTGGATTCCGCCCCTCGCCGATCACGCCGAAGTCGCCCGCGCCACCCGGCAGGCGCCCCTTGCCGGTCGAGCCACCTACAGCGCGCTCACGCCCAACGTGAAGGGCTACGAAGGTGCCCGCGCCGCTGGCATCGACGAGGTCGCGATCTTTCTCGCCGCCAGCGAGAGCCACAACAAAAAGAACATCAACGCCACCACGGCCGAAGCGCTGGCCCGCTACGCCGAGGTCACCGATCGCGCCCGCGCCGACGGCGTACCGGTCCGCGGCTACGTCTCCTGCGTGATGGGCTGCCCCTACGAAGGCAACGTCGCTGCCAGCGCCGTCATCGACGTGGCCAGCAAACTGATCGACATGGGCTGCGCAGAGATCTCGCTGGGCGACACCATCGGCGTGGGCAATCCGAAGCAAACCGTCGAGCTGATCCGTGCGCTGAAAGGCAGCATCGACCTCGACAAAATCGCGCTCCACCTGCACGACACGCGGGGCACCGCCCTGGCCAACATCGCCGTCGCGCTCGAGGAAGGCATTCGCTCGTTCGACGCCTCGGCGGGCGGGCTGGGCGGCTGTCCGTACGCCCCAGGTGCGGCGGGCAACGTCGCCACCGAAGACCTCGTCTACATGCTCGATGGCATGGGCATCCCCTCGGGCGTCAACCTCCGCGCCCTCGTCAAAGCCACGCTGCGGATCGAGCAGGTGCTGGGCCGTCAGGTGCCATCCAAGGTGGTGGCCGCGATGCGCGCCGACGTCCTCGCCGAGATGCAGGCCGAGGTGATCGCGTGAGCCGTCGTCTGCTGCTGCTGCTGGCTGCGTTCGCGGCAATCGCCGTCGCCGTCGTCGCGCTCGTGTTTGTGCCGTCGCGAGCTGAGAAGCTCGTCGTCAAGAAGGTGCTGATCGACGTCGAGCCTGCGGCGGTCGCCAACGGCGTCGATCGCGAACAGGTCCGTGGGCTGGCGCACGACGTGCTGGCCGACATCCGCGGTGTCGTCGTCGACGAAAATGCCACCGACGGCTCCGTCGTTCGCGTGCGCATCGAATCGTTCACGCAGCAGGCGGTACCAGCCGATCATCCGGCCGAGGCCAGCACGTCCACGCTCACGTTGTCCGTCGACGTCATCAACGACGGCCGCTCGATCGGCCGCGGGCACTCTGTGGCCACGGCGCGAGGGGAAATGTCGGTCGACACACTGGCGCGCCAAGCATTGCGCGACGCGCTGCAGCAGGTGCAGCAGGTCCGCGCCGCCGACGGTCTCGACGCCGACACGCTGCTCGCGTGGTTGTCCGATCCGTCGTCGTCGGTGGCCCAGCGGCGTAAGGCGATGCAGGCGCTGGCTTCACGCGGCGATCGCCGTGCCACGGCAACATTGGTCGCGCTGCTCGAGCGCGGCACCGAGATCGAAGACGACGACCTCGACGACGACAACACCCTCGCTGTCGCGGCCCTGCAAGCGCTCGCGGTGCTTGGTGATCCCGACGCGGTCGATGCGATCATCGCGTTCTCCGAGCGGCAGCCCGCACCCATCCGCAAATTGTGCATCGATGCCGCCAAGGCCACGCAATCGCCGCGTGCGGCGCCGTGGTTGTTCACGCTGTCGAGCGGACACCTGGACAGTGAAGTCCAGGCCTACGCCCGCACGGCACTGCTCTCGCTGGCCCCCGACGTGCTGCCCAACGCCGCCGCCGCCCCGAGCGCGAGCGCTGCTCCGTAGGCTCCCCGCAGTCGTCGGCCGTGGCATTCACCCAGACCCCCTTGCGGCCCATGCCACGACGCATCACAAGGCCTTCGTCAGGTTGTTCAAACGGTGTCGCCGCCGAGCCGTTTTCTGGTCCACAAAGGTTGGTTCGTTCATGGGTAAGTTGCGCGTTCACGAGCTGGCCAAGAAGCTCGGTCTCGAGAACAAAGAGCTCCTCGAGAAGCTGAAAAACACCGGCCTCGACGTGAAGTCGCACTCGTCCACGGTCGACGAAGCCGAAGTCATGAAGGCGCTGAACGCCGGCCAGTCGCCGCCGCCGCCCCCGCCCGCCCGCTCGACGGTTGTTCGTCGCCCGAGCAGCCCCACGCCCGAACCTACCCCCGAGCCCGTTGTGGTCCGTGCAGAGCGTCCTGTTGCCCCCCCTCCGGTTGCTCCGCCTGCCGTGGAACCCCGCGCTGAAGTGCGCGTGGAACCTCGTGTCGAGCCCCGCGCTGAACCGAAGCCCGAGCCCGCCCCGGCTGTCGTCGCCGCGCCCGCCGTGGTCGTCGAAGCGCCCAAGCCGGCCCCTGTCGTCGAAGCGGCTCCTGTCGCCCCGACCGCCACCGTCGTGGCAACCCCTGCCCCGGCCGCCGCAGCTCCGGTTGCTGCTCCGGTGACAGCGCCTGCGGTTGCTCCGGTCGCTGCTGCCACGCCAGCACAGGCCGCTCCTGCTGCCGCCGCTCCTGCGGCTGCGGCTGCGACGGCCCCCGAGGGTGCCGCCCCCGCGGCGCAGAACATCACGCGCGTCATCGACGCCGACACCATCCGCGCTCGTCTCGCTGGCGAAGGCCGCGTGCTCGGGCCATCGGGTCCGCGTCGCGCTGGTCCTCCGGGCCGCGGTCTTGTGCGTGAAGTGCAGGTCATCAACGATCGCTTCGCCGGCCCCCGCATGGTCGACGTCACCGGCGGCATGCGTCCGGGTGGCCTCGGCGCGCCGGGTCCTGGTGGTCCTCCGGGTCCGGGCGGTGCTCCAGGTGGCGACCGTGGCCGCGATCGCCGTCAGGGCGGCCGCGACATGTGGTTCAACCCCGGCGAGAAGAAGCGCACGGGCAAGAAGGGTAAGCAGACCGAAGTCACCCAGGCGGCCGCCCACAAGCGCATCGTCGAGATGACCGACCTGCTGTCTGTCGCTGAGCTCGCCCACCAGATGGCCATCAAGAGTGGCCAGGTGATCTCGAAGCTGTTCTCGATGGGCATGATGGTCACGGTCAACCAGACCATCGACTTCGACACCGCGTCGCTCGTCGCCAGCGAGTTTGGCTACGAAGTCAAAAACGTCGCCTTCGCCGAAGACAACCTGCTCGACGAGAAGACGGCAGCCCAGGAAGGCACGCCCGAGCCCCGTCCGCCGGTCGTCACCATCATGGGTCACGTCGACCACGGTAAGACCAGCCTGCTCGACCGCATCCGCAACGCCAACGTCGTCAGCGGCGAAGCGGGCGGCATCACGCAGCACATCGGCGCCTACCAGGTCGAAACCGAGCGCGGTCGCATCACCTTCCTCGACACCCCCGGCCACGCGGCGTTCAGCGCCATGCGTGCTCGCGGTGCCCAGGTGACCGACATCGTCATCCTCGTGTGCGCGGCCGACGACGGCGTCATGCCGCAAACGATCGAAGCCCTGAAGCACGCGCAGGCGGCGAAGGTGCCGATCATCGTGGCGCTGAACAAGGCCGACAAGCCGGGTGCCAAGCCCGAGCGCGTCATGCAGCAGTTCACCGAGCATGGGCTTGTGTCGGAAGAATGGGGCGGCGACGCCATCATGATTCCGGTGTCGGCCAAGACCGGCCTGAACATCGACAAGCTCCTCGAGAGCGTGTTGCTCGTGGCCGAAGTCGCCGAGTTCAAGGCGGCTCCCGATCGTCGCGCCGAAGGTGCGGTCGTCGAAGCCGAACTCGACAAGGGTCGCGGTCCTGTCGCCACCATCCTCGTGCAGGAAGGCACCTTGCGCATCGGCGACTACATCGTCGCTGGTGAGCACGCTGGCCGTGTGCGCGCCATGATCAACGACCGTGGCGAGTCCGTGAAGGAAGCCGGTCCGTCGATGCCGGTGCAGGTGCTTGGTCTGTCGGGTGTTCCCGGTGCGGGCGACAAGCTCAACGCCGTGGCCGACGAGAAGAGCGCGCGCGCTGTCGCCGAACACCGTTCGACGAAGGCCCGCGAAGATGCGCTGAAGAAGCAGAACCAGAACTCGATGTCGAACCTCCTCGACTTCGTGAACAAGTCTGCCAACGCCGAGCAGCAGCTCGAGTTGAAGGTCATGGTCAAGGCCGACGTCGGCGGCTCGTGCGAAGCCGTCAGCCAGGCCCTCGAGAAGTTGTCGACCAAGAAGGTCCGCGTCGTCGTCATCCAGCAGGGTGTCGGCACGGTGACCGAGTCCGACGTCAACTTCGCGATGTCGTCCAAGGCGATGATCGTCGGCTTCAACAGCAAGCCCGATGCGAAGGCGGCCCAGCTGGCGTCGCACGAGAAGGTCGAAGTCCGTACCTTCAGCATCATCTACGAGCTGCTCGACGACGTCCGCAAGGTCATGCGTCAGATGCTCGCGCCGAAGGTCGAAGAGAAGTACCTGGGCAAGGCCGAAGTCCGTCAGGTCTTCTCGGTGCCGAAGCTCGGCATGATCGGCGGCTCGTACGTGCTCGATGGCAAGATTGTCCGCAACGAACGCGCGCGCATTCGTCGTGGCAACACCATCGTCCACGAGGGCAACTTCGCCAGCCTCCGTCGCTTCAAGGACGACGCGAAGGAAGTCACCGCCGGCTTCGAGTGCGGTATCGGCTTCGTCTCGTTCGCTGCCCTTGAGCCGCTCGACATCATCGAGTGCTACGAGCTCATCGAAGTGGCCGCCGACCTCGGCGACGCGATCGACCCGGGTTCGGCCGCGATGTACTCGCAGAAGTCGTCGGGCGCCGAAGCCTGAGCTGGTTGAGCGTCGGCTGCGGCTGACGCGATGACGTGCTGAAAAGAAGAGCCCCCGCGGTCGACGGTTTACGCCGTCTGCTTCGGGGGCTTCTTCTTTTGGTCGTGCGCGTAACGAGCTGATTTCGCCAACAAACCTCACACTATGTAGCTACTTCTTGAACAGAGCTTCCAGCTTGCGTTTTGCTTCGTCGGCCGCTGAGGTGCCGCCGGTCGGGGTCGGCGTGGATGGAACCGGCGGCCCGCCGAACAAGGCGTTGAGCTTCGCTTTGGCGGCGGCGGCAGCGTCGTCGCCAGCGTCGGCGGACTTCGGCTTGAAGTACTCGCAGAGGTTGCGGCGGTCTTTGGTGGCGACGGGGTCGGCGGCGTCTTCGCGGCAGGCGTTCTCGACGTAGCGGTCGTAGAAGCGGCAGCCGAGGCAGGCGTGCAGGTCAGCACTGCAGGCTTCGCAGTCGGCGCGAAACGGCACGACGTCGACGAACGTTTGGGGGCGCGAGCAGGCGTGGCAGACGACGACGATGTCCATGGGGTCCTCGTGGGGATCGATTGGCTGTGGTCGGCTTGCCCGTCAGTGCGTCTCGTCGACAACCCACTGCAGGTAGGCGGGCAGTCCGCCCACCGTCGGCAGCGCCAGCACTTCGGGCACGCGGTAGGGGTGCAGGCGCGTGACAGCGGCGGTGACGTCGTCGAGGCGATCGCGCGTGGTCTTGGCCAGCAGCTGCACCTCGGTGGCGCGCTCAATCGCCCCCTGCCAGCGGTACACGCTGCGCACGGCCGGCACGACGGTGACGCAGGCGCAGATGCGCTGCTCGACGAGGGCGGCAGCAATGGCGTCGGCGACGGCCTCATCAGGTGCCGTGATCATGACCACCACGACGTCGGCGACAGCGCTCACAGGCGCGACTCGATGTGGCCGTCGATCGCTGTGGGCACGTCGTTGACGACGAGAAACGCCCGCGCCGAAAACCCACGGGCGAGTGCTGTCATCTGCATCGCCGCCGACAGCATGAGCAAGGCGTCGGCGAGCCGTGCGCGGCCAACACCGTTGATGCCGCCAAACACCACCTGCACCGCTCGGCGCTCGTCGACGGGCAGCGCCCCCATCACCGGCATGCCGGCGGCCTCGCACAGATCGACGACGACGCTGACAAACTCGCCGAGCACGCTGGCGAAGCGGATGTCATCGGCGTTGGCGGGCAGGATCGGCTCGCCCTCGACACTCAACACGCAGCGCACCGACACCAGGCCAGGGGCGGTGGGCAGCGACGAGGTGTCTTCGTCGTCGACAATGTCGGCGGCGACGGCCACGGCCAACGCGCGCGGCAGGTGACGCGACACCATCGGTGCCGACCGACGACGGAGCGCTGGCTGGGCCCCCACCGCCGGCAACCGATCGGCCCACGCGGGCGCGAAGCACACGCCGACGTCGCGGGTGTCGCCATCTCTTGCCGGCACGAGCCACTGCACGACGTCCATGACGTTGGACGCTAGCATCGCGATGGTCGGTGTGAAGTCGTCGAACGCGACGACGATGAGGCTTGCGTGACGAGTGCTGATGCCCTGCCCGTTGCTCGTGTCGTCGTGCTCCGCACGGGGCAGCCCCCTGGCCGCGTGCACGCCCACTGCGGTCCGTTCTACCGCCTGTTTCAACGCACGATGAACGACGGCGAACTCGATCCCTGTCGCCGCATCGCCGTCGACGAGCTCGATGTCACCTGCCGCGACGTCGACGACGACCTGCCCAACCTCGACCGCTACCACGCAGCGATCATGACGGGCTCGCCCGCCTATGTCGGCGACAACGCGTCGTGGATGCAGTGGGGGCAGCGCCTGATCCGAAAGATCGTCGACGACGACGTCATGCCGTTTTTGGGCGTGTGCTTCGGCCACCAGCTCATGGGCTGCGCGTTTCACGCCGACGTGGGCATGAACCCCAACGGCCGCGAAATGGGCACGATCGAAGTGGCGATCAGCGATCACGCCACCGTCGTCGACGATCCGCTGTGGTCGGCCATGCCGCGATCGTTCTCAGCGCAGGTCACGCACCGCGACGTGATCAGATCACCAGGCCCGCACCTTCGCGTGCTCGGTCGCGCCAACCACGACAACAACCACATCGTCAAAGCGGGCCCGCGCCAGTGGGGCGTGCAGTTTCACCCCGAGTTCGACGACGTCACCATGCGCCTGTACCTCGAGACGCGCCGCGACGACTTCGATCGCGAACACGGTATTGGCGCCTCTGAGCAGCGCATTGCCAACGTGACCTCGACCCACCAAAGCGGCAGCTTGCTTCGTCGCTTTGCCCAACTCGCCATCAAGGAAGCCCAACGTCGTGGCCAGCCGCACACCGCACCGTGAATTCGACGATGGCCTCACTGCAGCACTGCGCATCGGCGATCCCGAGCGCTACGTGGTGCACGCTCCCGACGGCACGCGGCTGATCGCGCGCCATTGGCCCAAGGGCGAAGGCCCCACGATCGTGTTGTGCGACGGCCTCGGCTGCGACGGCTACATCTGGCCGTACTTTTTGCGTCGCTTCGTCGGCGAGCGCCCGATCTTTCACCTGCAGTGGCGTGGTCACGGCGAAAGCGACGTGCCCACAGACCTCGAGAGCGTGCGCCTCAAGGTGATCGCCAACGACCTCTCCGATGCGCTTGAGCAGTTCCACATCGAGGACGTCGTGCTGCTTGGCCACTCCATGGGCGTGCCGATTGCGCTCGAGTGTTGGCGCGCGGCGATCCACGGGCA
>JBIKRQ010000491.1:0-4392 GCA_044349155.1 Myxococcota bacterium | reverse complement strand
AAGGCACTCGACGACATGAACGAGGTGTTGTCGGCGCGACCCCGCGACCAACGCGTTCGACGACAAGATTGGTGAAGGCAGAAGTGCTCACCAGCGAGCGCAAGCCGTTCCCCGATGCCGCGCGCGCCTACGGGCGTGCCGTGGATTGGTGGGCGTCGAGAATCTCGGCGCCCCGCCATGTGCGGGGCTTTTGTTGCTTCCACCGATGTTGACGATGACGGAGGTCTGAGCCTCCCAGGCTGCATGAGCCAGAGGAAACAATGGCAACGAGTCAGAGGGGCAGATCGCTCTGTGAGGTCGAAGCGCTTGGCGGATGCTCGTCTCGGTTTGAACAAAAGCGGGCAGCATTGGCGCTCGAAGCAGACAACTGCTACCGAGTCAGGTCTTCCAGCAGCGAGGTCGGAATGCGATTGCTGTGGGTTGTCCTTGTCGTCGCTGTCGTCGGTTCAGGCTGTATGGCAACCACGTCGAACCGGGTCGGCAACGGCAGTGCGCTCGAGCCGCGCGGTCACGTCTCGCTCGTCGACGCCCGCTTCGACGTCAATGACAAGTTCATTCCCGCCCACGACGAGTTCTTCTTCGACGGCTACCACGAGGGTGAAGAGCAGATCGATGAGCTCGACTTCTTTCACATCGCCGGCGACACTGCGGCAGAGGCCGACATCGTCGAGTACCGCGAGGACTACAACTTCGCGATCGCTGTCGGCTCGCCGGTGGCGGTGCTCGGCGCCCTGAGCTTTGCCGCTGCGGCCGGCGTCTACGCCTACAGCACGACGCAGCCTGCCCCTCCCGACACGGTCGGCTTGTCCGAAGAATACTCGGCACCCGTCCTCTTCCTCAGCGTCGTGGGGGCAGCACTGATGGCCGGCGGCTCGGGGCTCTTCTACCTGCTGGCGCCCGCGCACCCGAACCGAGACATCAACTCCAGTGCGATCATTTCGTACCGGCGCGCCCTCGACGCGGCGGCCAACTACAACGCCAGGTAGCGACGGGCGGAGCCGTTTCAGAAGTTGTTCAATCAAGCCGCGCGGGCCAGGCAGGCTGCTGAAAAGCTGGAAAAGGGCTTCTTGCGCTTCAGCAGCTTGCGCGCGCGATGCCCACATGGTGTAATAGGCGGAGGAGTTGCCGATGCGCCGAGCCACGTTGAGACACACTGCGCTCTTGAGCCTGCTGTTGACCGGCTGCGTCGTCGAAACGCCGCCCAACGGTCCAGATGCGAACGACACCGTTGTCGTCGATGACGACACCAGCGAGGACGACGGCGAGGACGACGAGGACGACGGCACGAGCGGCGACGACGGCGATGACAGCGACGACGGCGATACAGGCGGCGACGACGACGACGATGACGACGATGACGACGATGACGACGATGACGACGATCCGCTGTGCCCTGCTGACGCTGTGCCGCCATGTGTGACCACCACACCAGAGGCGCTCGCATTCGACCTGTTCGCCGTGCCCGGGACCCGCTTCTGGTTCGACATCGCCGACGCCCAGCGACGCGCGATGAACTTCGGTCTGAGACCCGAGGGCAACCCGCGCGCTGCCGACGACATCTACACCTTGCCCGACGACGGCCAGGCCGAAACTGACGGCTTGAACGACGGTCCTGTCACGTTCGCTGACCGCCTCGTGGTTCGCGTGCCTGGCCTTGGTGGCGCTGACTTCGGCAAGGTCGAAGTCCGGTTGGTGGGCACGAGCAGTCGGCGACCGTTGTCGCCGGATGCGATTCCGTCGCTGCGGATCGACAGCGACGAGTTTCAACCCGAGCTGCGCATCGGCAACGAGGAGCACTTCAGGCTCAACAACGGCGTCCGCGGCGGCATCTTGCGCGAGCACGTGGCGCTGCAGCTGCATCGCTCGCTCGGCTACGCGGCGCCACGCAGTACCTTTGGCTTTCTGGGCACGAGCATCCACGGGCCCTCGCTGTGGCTGCCGATGTCGGTGGTCGAGGTGTACCGATCGAGGTTTTGTCGTCGCAACGAAGCGCTGCTGGGCAGCGGTTGCACCGAAGTGTGGAAGTTCGACGGCGACCTCGGCTTCAACGGGCGCAGCGCCGTGGTGCCGGAGTACGACTGCGCCGCCGGCACGTGCGACCAAACGGCCTTGCAGGCCTTCGGCGATGCCATCCGTGCCGCACCCGATGGACCAGGCCTGCGTGCCGCCCTTGACCCGCTGATGGATTGGCCGGCCTACCATCGCTTTCGTTGCCTGGGTGTGGCGGTTGGCAGTGTTGATGACGCGATTCGCAACATGGGCAACAACACCGTCCTGCTTCGTCGCAGCAGCGATGGTCGCTTTGTTTTTCTGCCGTACTCCGTCGACCTCACGGCATTTGGGGACACGCCGCTGTTTGGCAACACCGAGCTTGAGCTGAAGTGCGTGGCCGATCCCGACTGCGCCGCCGAAGCCCGCGATGCGTGCCTGACCGTCGCCGACGAGCTTGAAGCACTCGCCCCCGAGGACCTCGTCGACGACGCCATGGAGGCCCTTCGCGATCGAGGCATGCTGCGCAGCGGCGACGAGGAGCGCGCCGTCGAACTGCGCGCCTACTACGCCGCCCGGGTCGCCGCAGTGCGTGCTGTCGCCGAGGCCCGCTGAGGTGCAGCGACACGCCCGTCTCGCTGGAGTTGCCCGTCGACACGAGCACGACGCCCTCGTGGTCGACGACGCCATCGGCGGGGAGGTTTCCCCGCCCGCCCCTCAAGAGACTCGCCTCGGCGACAAACCCCAAAGCGGGTTTCTCTTCGAGGCTCAATCATCCACGGATCGCGAAGCGCCAGGGAGCAAACAGTGAACCTCGACAATCTCCGCGAAGACGCTGCAGACCCCGCCGTGCACCTCGCCGTGCGCCAGTTGCTGGTCATCGAGCGCCAGTTCGGCATCGCGCGCGGTGTGGAGCGTGGGCTGGAAGCCATCTTCGTGCGCGGCCCCGGAACCGCCACGCCATAAATGGATCTCGCCTTCGGCTTGTGGGCCTGCGGGCTCGCGGGACTCCGACAGCGCGCGGTGCTCGCCCGCCCGAGCTACCGCCTGAGCGGCGGTGGCGCGAACACGAAGGTCACGCGCGTCGCCACCCACGGCGTTTGCGCCAGCGACATTCGCCGATGTGCGGTCCCTGCTGTTGCCCGACGAGCGCTTCGGCGCGCGCAGCGAAGACGACTCGGCCTGGTTCGACCCGACGCCGAGCGGGACGCAGGGAATTGTCGCGCGCGACGCGGCGCTGGTGGCCCTGCTCGAGAGGCTCGGCGATGGGTTGCAGCTCGCAACCGTCGTGAACGACCGCGCGATCGACAAGCTGCCAACGGGCGTCTTCACGCTCGTGAGCGCCCGCGCCGTTGTCGTGCTCGCCCGCGTCGGTTGGCGCGGATAACCGGGCTCGTATCGGCGACGCCCTCGCCTGCGCTGTTTCCCCGCATCAAGGCTCAGTCCCGGCCGGGTCGATTCGGGCCATCGCCGTCGACGAGCGTGTGCTCACGGCATCGGGGCTTTTTCTGGCACGGCCGCCGGCGCATCAGGCTGCGTGCCGGAACGCACCTCGTCCTCGGTGAGTCCCAGGTGATTCACCAGCGACCGGCGATAGGTCAAAAACGCCGTCTCTCGCTCTCGTTCGGCATCGCCGTACACGAAGTATCCGCCGACCGCGCCGACGGCGCCGACGCCAAGTGTAACTGCAGCGGCCCCGAGCACGGCCGCAAAAAGCCCCTGGTTGGCTGCGTCGCTGGCGTCGAGGTCACGGGTCGCAAAATAGCCGACCCCGAGGACTCCCACCGAGGCGAGCAATCCGCCAGCGCCCGTCGCGTACCAGCCGCTGGCTGCCTTTGTTCTGTCATCAGCGTTGCGTGCCGCTTTGGCGGTCGGTGAGTCCTCATCAACCGCCGGCAGCAAGTCGATGGGATTCCACACCCGGGTGCCGTCGGCGAGCAGGATGTAATCCATCCTCGTCGAGCCGGTCGCCACCCCATCTGACGCCCGCACTGTGATGGTGCTCGACAGCGCTTCGGGCTGGAGGCGCTGGTAGGCTGCAACGCGATCGGCCAACGGCGCCGTTCCCTGCGACCGCTGCGTCAACGATCCACTCAACACCTGCTTCTGAGACCGTTGCTGGTCCACGCGCGTGCAGCGCCAAAAGGCCCCTTCGAGGGCCTTTTTTTGTCCCGCCTGTGACGCTCGAGCGAACAGGTTGGGCAGGGGTGCTGCGACCCCTTGAAAACGGGCCCTGTTCCTGGCGCTTGGCCAGGCATTCGAAGGTCAATACTTATGTTCATGGAGTTGGCGTGCCGCCAACTCCATGAATATAAGTATGAATTCGACCGCAAAGCGGTCGAAATGTGACCAGTGCTCAGAGTGGGCGAGTCCGCGTCTTGTACTGCTCGCGTCGATCGATGC
>JBIKRQ010000116.1:0-16233 GCA_044349155.1 Myxococcota bacterium | reverse complement strand
TATGCCGCGTGGCGTTTTTCACTTGATGTGGAAAACGATCAAGGCGAAGCAGCCCATTGGCGCCTACGTCAAGAACCGCGCAAAAGACGGCCGTTACTACTGGGTCTTTGCTGTCGTGACGCCCATCGATGACGGCTATCTCTCGGTTCGACTGAAGCCCAGCAGCCCCTTGTTTGCCGCAACAATTGACGCCTACCGGCAACTGCGCGCCGCCGAACATGCCGAGCCACTCACGCCTGAGGCGAGCGAGCGACGCCTGCTCAGCATGCTCGAAGGCCTGGGATTTCCCGACTACAGCACGTTCGGTCGCGCTCCGTGAAGAGGTGTAGGCGCGGGAGGCGGTCCTGTCGTCGCAGGCGCGTCCGTTTCTGGGGATCTTTGAGCGCATTACCAAGCGCGCACAAGAGCTGAGTTCAGAGACATCAACGATCTTTGACACCTATCAAAAATACGCTCATGTCCCGCTCAACCTTCAGGTGAAGTCTGCGCAGCTTGGCGTAAGCGGCAAATCAATTGGCGTCATCAGCGAAAACTTCAACACTTTTTCTGCTTCGATACGCGTGGAGCTCGACAACTTCAAATCATCGGCCGTCGACGTCTTCCGCCTGCTTCACGAGGGCCAATTTCTCCTCTGAACATCGAACCTGCAGAAAGAAATTGTCCACCTTTTCCGCAACGAAGTCGCCACATCCAACAGCTCGCACACGACGGAGCTTAGCCTCCTCGAAGAGCAAATGAATGACTATCAGCGCCTGGCCAACGCGAGTCTCGAGAAGATCGAGGCCCGGGTCAGGCACTTTCAAAGTGACTTTCTGCAACTCAAAAAGAGCACCACCGGGCTCGAAGTGATTCGGGTGATGGGCAAGGTCGACGCCGCGCGCTTACCCGGCGACACGGGGCTCAACGAATTGCTCGACGACCTCGGCACGTTTCAAAACGCGCTCAGCGCCAGCCTGACCGCGATCGAGCGCCACAACACCGAACTGCGCCTCGACACCCACAACGTCATCGCTGCCCTTGCCCAGGAGCCGTAAGGGCGCTCAGGCCATCTGCAGCCGACGCATCACGATGGGGGCCGCCAACAACAGCGCCCCCACCACGCCGACGACGATGGTGTTCGTGAGAAAAAACGGCACCGCCATCATCGCGAGCCCAAAGCCCGCGAACACCACGTTGCTCGTGCTGCGGCCGTACTGCATCAGCCCCAACCCCACGGTGCTGACGACGAAGGCCACGAAGATGCCGCCCATCGTCATGCCAAACATGGTCGGCTCGGCGGGCGACGACGACGGCTGCCCCTCATGCCCCTCGTGCCCCTGCCCCTGCTGCGCGAGCTGCTCGTTCAAGAGTTTGGCGAGTGCTGCGGTCTGCGCATCGGGCGGCGGGACGGTCGCGTCGTCGGGGTTCATAGCTGCCTTGCGTCAATGATGGATGTGCGCGCGCCAGACCGACCACCGCGTGAGCAGCTGGCCAAGCCCCCACGTCACACCCGCCACCACGCCGACCGTGGCACCGATCGACGTCGTGGAGCGCGACGCCAACATCACGCCCGCCGACATGACGGCACCGGCGAGCAGCACGAGCAGGAACCCAAGGCGCACGACGGGGCGACCGAGGCCGTTGCCGTCCCAGACGAAGTGCACGGGGCAGTTGCTTTCGCGGCGAACGCTGATGTCAGTGAACATGGGGATGCCCGTCGTCGTGGTCGTGACCGGTGTGACCGCTGCTGTTGTGCTGTTTGTCTGCCGCGGCCGCAACAGCGTCGAGCGCATGCTGGTGGATGTGCGCGTCGTCGAGGTGGTCGTGGTCGTGGTGGATGTCGTCGTTGCAACACGAGCGGCGCTGGTCGGTGGGCCGCCACTCGACCAGCACGTGCCCAATCCCGTGGTCGTGCTGCAGCCGCGCTCGCAATTCGTCGGCGACCAACGCGAGGCGGTGCAAATCGGAGACATTGGTCGCGATCACAAACGTGGCGGCCGCATCGCCGTCGTCGAGGGACCAGATGTGTTGGCTGATGACGTCGACCACCTCGGGGCAGAGCTTCATGTCAGCGAGCACGGTGTCGATCACGAGTGCCCGCGGCGCGCGCTCGAGCAGGATGTGCAGCACGTCGCGCAGCAGCGGCCCAGCACTCGCCGCCACCAACAGCGCCACCACCACCGACACAATCGCGTCGACGACGACGGGGCCGCCCGCCATCAACGTGGCACCTGCAATGATCGCCGCCACCGAGCCAAGCGCGTCGCCCAACATGTGCACCATCGCGCCACGCACGTTCACGCCGTCGTCGCCCGAGCGGTGCAGCCACCACGCCGACGCCACGTTCACCAACAAGCCCACCACCGCGGTGACGAGCACCGGCAAGCCAGGAATCTGCGGCGATTGCTGCAGGCGATCGACGGCCTCGACGACGATGAAGATCGCAGCGGCCAACGACAACACCGCGTTCGCCAACCCGCCCAGCACCGCAAAACGCGCATGACCAAAGCTCGCCACCGGCGTGCGCGGACGACGCAGCACCGTGGCCGCGACGAACGCAATCACGAGCGCCATCACGTCGGTGAGCATGTGCGTGGCGTCGGACAACAGCGCCAGCGACGACGACCACCAGCCAACCCCCGCCTCGATGACGAAGAACGCCGCGTTGAGCACCAACGCCACCAGCAGCGCCTTGCGGCCCACCGCGCGCAGGTCGTGGCTGTGGCTGTGGTCGTGGTCGTGCACATGGGTGTGCGCATCGGCGCCGTCGTGGGCGTGGGTGTGCACATGTGGGTGGGCGTGTTTGACGCTCATGGCTTCATCCTGCGGTGTGACGCGTCATTGGGCCAGCGGCAGCAACTGAATCTCGCCGAAGTCGGTGCCCACGACGGGACCCGTCGGCGAAAACGCGATGCCATGCACGCTGTTCAGGCTGCGCGCCACCCCCTGTGGTTGCGGCAGGGCAAGGTCGCAGCTGGCGTTGGGCGTGCCAAGGTCGAACAACACACCGCTCTTGCCGCTGCCCCACATGTGGTTGTCGGCGTCGACCGCCAGCGCCGTGATGCTGCCAGCAGCCTCTTCAGCCGTCGCAAAGCCAACCGCACGATCGATGAACGTGTTGATGCGATTCACTTCATCGCCCGTGAAGAACGAGGCCATCGCGAAGAACGTGCACGCCCCACCCGCGGTGACGAGCGGCGGCGAAATGCGGTCTCCGGCGGAACGCGATCTCGCGGTGACCGAGTTGTCTGGCTCAATCAAGGCGATGCCGGCTCCGTGCTCGTCGTCGCTGGCGAAGGCAGTGACGATGACGTTTTCGCCGTCGAGCGCCACGCCGTTTGGCGTCCCGAGCGTTGCTTCGACATCGCGGGTGGTGCAGCCAACGACGCGGAGACAACGCACGATGCGCCAGGTGTGCGTGGTCGGGATCACCCCGACGACGACGACGCCGTCGGGTTGTGACTGCGCCACCGCGCCGCCGTTGGGGCGGAACCCTGCGATGGGATCACCGCCACCAAGCACAGCGCCCGTGGTGAGCGCCAGGAATCCGCCGCCCTTGCCAATCACCACGCCGTCGGTCGGGACGTCGTCGTCGGGGTTCTCGTTGCCCTCAGGTGTGAACACGCGGAAAGCACCTGCGGTCGCGCCGATGGGGTAGCTGCCAATCGCTTGCGCCAGGCCGTCCTCGTCGTAGCCAATGAACAGCGCGCCGAAGTTGACGCCGGTGCTGCGCAGAAACGGCGGGCTCTGCGTGACGTCGAGGGCGTGGATGTGCGAGCCGTCAAACGCGTAGAGCAGGTTGTTGTCGAACGGGGCGACGACGATGTCGTGGTACTCGCTCGGCGTCTCTTCTGGGAACTGCACAAAGCGCGTCGTGCCGGGCTCTGAACATGTCCCCGCGCGGACGTAGACGCGTGCGGGCCCCCGGCAATCGCTGTGCCGTCGGCGTCGATAGCGAGGCTGTCGATGTTGACGTCGCCAACGAAGGCCGGCGCAATGGCGGGCACAGCGCCGATGTCGACGATCTCGTCAGAGGCGAACGCATCAGTGCCAGCAACGACCGCGGCAATGTCGATCGACACGATCTGCGCGGAGCTCACCGCGATGATGAGTTCGTTGCCCGTAGCAGCCGCCGCAAAGTGGTTGCCTGGCACCTCAGGCAAGTTCCCCCCGACGGCGCGCACCTCCGGCACCGACCCGCTGCGCGTCACGACGAAGATGGAGACTTCCCCATCTTCTGCGACGAGCAACGCGTGGTCTTCGTCGACGGCGAGCAGGCGCATGTTGGCAGCGTCGAACGGCAACGGGGTGCATTCCGACGGCAGTGTGAGGTCGGCGACCGGGGCGGTGACCTCGAGGTCGCACACGCGTGGCCCCGTCTCGTCGCGCGTCACCGTGATCAGATGGTTGCCCAGAAACGTCGCTGCACCATCGTGCCCATCGCCGGACTCCGTGCCCTTCAACACCACACTCGTGCCCGTCACTGTGTCGACGACACAGCGCGCATCGATTCTGTTCTGTTCGGCGCTGACGACGACGAAACGCCCATCGGACGACGCATCGATGGCGCCAGCGCCAAACGACTCGCAATCGATCACGGGTTGCGCGGTGCCGTTGTTGACGACGGTGACGCCCGAAGACGACGCCGTAAAAAGCTGTGTCGGCGCAGCAGGTGAAGAAGTCAGCGCCGTGATGCCGCCGTCAACCACCAGCGACGTCGCCCAGGGCTGGGTCGCGTCCAGCGTCGTGACACGGCACTCGCCTTCGCCCTCACCTTCGCCCTCACCTTCGCCCTCGCCTTCGCCTTCCCCCTCGCCCTCGCCCTCGCCGGCGAAATCGACGTCGTCGAGAGTGCGGTAGTCGGGCAAGAAGCAGCCGTGGACGCCGACAACGATCACCAACAGCAGCACCTGGCGCATCACGGCTCCTCCTGCCCTGCCAACAACACGATGGCGCCACCGACGGCAGCACAGCCTGCGCCGACGGCGAGACCGACAATGGCGGTGGTGTTCAGCACGCTGCCCAGACCTGCAGCGTTGGCGCGAATGGTGGCGGCCGCGGACGCGGATTTCGCGGCCTCGATCGACGACACGGCCGTTTGGTAGTTGACCCAGGTGGCCGCAAGCGCCCCACCGCCGACGACGATGCCGGCAGCACCAACGACGAGACCGCCGGTCCCGATGGTCGGCCACGGACCTCCCGCTTGCGGTGCATCAGCAGCAGCCGCGGCGCCAAAGACCTCGTCGAGCATGCCGTCGAGGTCGTTGAGGAGGTCTTCGGGGGTGTCGCCTTTGCGCTGACGGCTGCTGCGCCCGATGACGTTCAAGGTGCCGCGCTCGATGAGGGTCAGCGACAGCACCCACGTCGAGCCGACGCGACCGAGTTGGCCCGTGACCATGCGCGGTGCGTCGAGCGCGCCAGCGAGTTCCGCCGCGCAGGCAATGCCGCCCTCGTCGCAGCCGCCCTGTTGGCGCGTGGCTTCGTGGTCGAGGAGCGACTGCACATCCTGCGCGCCCACCACCTGCACCTCGCGGTGTCGTCGAGCGCTGCTGAGCAGGCCCTGCTCGAACACCGAGAGGGTGCCGGGATCGGCACCTGGCCCGGCGTCGATGGGCGCGAAGTACACGCGGGTCACCGCAGCAGGTGCAGGTGCAGCAGGTGCGGCAGCCGGCTCGGGCGCAGACATCAAGAGCAACGCGGGAAAGATCAAGGCGATCACGACGTGGTCCTACCGCGATCGCCTCAACTGCGCACCCTCAAGCCGAGGCACTCGCGCGCCGATGATCCAGGCAGGCAGCACGCCCGCGACAACGTGGCTATGCTGGTGGTCACAACGTCCGCGTGTGGAGGTGTCTTCATGCTGGGTGCACTTGTCGTCGTCGCCGGCCTTGTCGCTCAGCCCCTCGCGCAATCCGTGGTGGCGCGCCCCTCGTCGATTGTCGAAGCCCGCACGGCCCCCGCAGGCTTTCTTGAAATGTTCGTCGCCACCGTGATGCCCACGGGTGATGGGCACACCGTCGTGCTCGTGAGCCCCAGCGAAGAGCTGCTGCTCCCCGTCGAGGTGGCCCTGCCCGAAGCCGTCACCATCTACGGTCGGCTCGAACACAAGCGCGCGCCCAGCCCAATGACCCACGACGTGCTCGACAGCGTGGTGTCGGCCCTTGGTGGCACCGTGGTGCGCGTGCAGATCGATGCCTTCGTCGACCACAGCTTCACCGGCGTCGTCGTGGTGCGCACCCGCGCTGGTACCGATGTCTCGATCGATGCCCGTGCGGCCGATGCACTCGCCATGGCGCTGTCGGCGCAAGCCCCCATCTTTGTGTCGCGCCCCGTCGTGAGCCGGGCGGCTTTGACGCACGATGACATTGAGCGGATGTCGGACAACAACGGCCCGCCCCCCGACGCTGCAGGCACACGCACCTTCGACTTGTAGAGTGAAGCCGGCTACGGTGCGCGCTTCCCGAAAATGTCTTCGGGCGAACTGCAGGACCGGTATGCGCGCGTACGACATCATCCAACACAAGCGTGACGGCCACGCCGTCGATGCTGCCCAGGTGCAGTTTCTCATCGACGGCCTGCTGAGCGGGGCGGTCTCTGACTACCAGCTCACTGCGTTTTTGATGGCCGTCTACTTCCGCGGCATGAACAACGACGAGGTCGTCGCGCTCACCACGTCGATGCTGCACTCGGGCATCGTTGTCGACCTGGGCGACGTCGCTGGCATCAAGGCCGACAAGCACTCCACCGGTGGTGTGGGCGACAAGATTTCGTTGCCGTTGGCACCTGCGGTGGCGGCGTGCGGCGTGCCGGTGCCGATGATCAGCGGCCGTGGTCTTGGCCACACGGGCGGCACCCTCGACAAGCTCGAGAGCATCCCCGGCTTCCGCGTCGACCTCGACCTCGACACCTACCGCCGCCTCGTCAAAGAGGTGGGCTGCTGCTTGATTGGTCAAACCAAAGAAGTCGCCCCCGCCGACAAGCGCCTGTACGCCCTGCGCGACGTCACGGCCACCGTCGACTGCATCCCGCTCATCGCCAGCAGCATTATGAGCAAGAAGATGGCCGAGGGCATCGACGCCCTGGTCCTCGACGTCAAAGTCGGCACTGGTGCTTTCATGAAGAAGGCGGCCGATGCTGAAGTGCTCGCCAAAACCATGGTCGCCATTGGTGCAGGCATGGGCAAAACCGTGGTCGCGCGGTTGACCGCGATGGATGAACCCATCGGCCGCTTCGTCGGCAACAGCCTCGAGGTCATCGAGAGCCTCGACGTGCTCGAGGGCAAAGGCCCCGCCGACACGATTGCGCTCACCGTTGAGCTCGGTGCGGAAATGCTCGTGATGGGCAAGGTGGCGGCGAACCTCGACGAGGGCCGCGCGAAGATCACCCGCAGCCTGCAAGATGGTTCAGCCCGCGAGAAGTTCGGCGAGATCATCGCCGCACAGCACGGCAGCCGCCGCGTCCTCGACGATCGCTCGCTGCTGCCCACCGCCCCGCAGCACACGGTGTGGACAGCACCGCGCAGCGGCCGCCTCGTGCGCGTCGACAGCGAAGCCGTGGGCAAGGCCTCGATGGTGCTGGGTGGTGGGCGTGCGCGCGCCGAAGACGCCGTCGACCACCGTGTTGGTCTCGAAATCCACGCGCGCCTCGGCGACCGCATCGAAGCGGGCCAGCCGCTGGTCACCTTGCACCACGCCGATCGCGGCGTTGATGCAGCGCGTGCGTTGTTGTCGGGGGCCTACGTCATCGGCGACGACGACGTCACACCCGCCCCGCTGTTTCAGGCGCGGATCACCGCATGAGTCGTGCGCTGCTGTTGCTGCTGCTGGCGTGTGCAACGCCGGCGTTCGCTGACGTCGTCGATACGGCTGCTCCTGTTGCCGCCGAACCCACCACAGCGGTGCAGGCTGCCGAGCCCACGGCTCCCGTCGCTGTGGCCGCCACACCAGCGGCGACGTCGACACCAGCACCGCCCCCGCACAAGACGCACCTGTTGGGCGAGTTCAAAAGCGGCATCGAGCAGAGTGTGGGCGGCCGCCTCATGGGCTTTGTCGGCATGGTCAGCATGATGCTGATCGCCTGGCTGTTTTCGACGGATCGTCGTCGCGTGTCGTGGCGCCTGGTGGCCATCGGCTGTGGCCTGCAGCTCGTGTTCGCACTGCTTGTGCTCAAGACCGCTGCGGGTGCTTCGGTGTTCGCCGCGGGCAACGACCTCATCAACAGCCTGTTGCAATTTTCCGAAACGGGCTCGCGCTTTGTGTTCGGCAATCTCGTCGACAACCAGGTGCCGGTGTCGTCGACAACGCCGGGTGCGACCGCCACGGCGATGGTGGCCAACGCGGGCGCGATGATCGCGTTTCGCGTGCTGCCCACGGTGCTGTTTTTCTCGGCGTTGACGGCGGTGTTTTACCACCTCGGCCTGCTGCAACGCGTGGTCAACGTGCTCGCGGTGGTGATGCAAAAAACCATGGGCGTGAGCGGGGCCGAGAGTTTGTCGACGTCGGCCAACATCTTTCTCGGCCAAACCGAAGCACCACTGTTGGTGCGCCCGTACCTCGAGAAGATGACCAACTCCGAGCTCTGCTGCATCATGACCGGCGGTTTCGCCACCGTCGCGGGCGGCGTGATGGCGGCCTACGTGGGCATGTTGTCGTCGACGTTTCCCGACATCGCTGGTCACTTGATGGCCGCGAGCGTGATGGCTGCTCCTGCCACGTTGGTGATGTCGAAGCTGATGGTGCCCGAAACCGAGGTGCCGCAAACCAACGGTGGTGCTGAGCTGCCCAACGAAAAGCTCGACGCCAACGTCATCGATGCGGCCACGCGCGGCATCTCTGAAGGCCTCATGCTGGCACTCAACGTGGGCGCGATGCTGATCGGTTTTCTGGCGCTGCTCGCGTTGCTCAACGCGATGGTCGGCGGCGCCTTCGGCCTCGTCGGCCTGCAGGGTGTCACGCTCGAGCGCATCTTCGGCTACATCGGCGCGCCCCTCGCGTTTTTGCTGGGCACACCCACCGACGACGTCGTCGCGGTTGGTCAGCTCATCGGCACCAAGACGGTGGTGAACGAGTTCGTCGCGTATTTGCAGCTCGGCCAGATGGTCGACGCAGGCACCATCCTGCACGGCAAGAGCGTCGTCATCGCGGTGTACGCGTTGTGCGGCTTCGCCAACTTCGGCTCGATTGGCATCCAGATTGGCGGGCTCGCAGCGCTCATGCCCTCACGTCGTGCCGACCTCGCGCGACTGGGCCTGCGGGCCATGACCGCCGGCGCGCTGGCGAGTTTCCAGACCGCCGCCGTTGCCGCGATGGTGCTGTAGCCTTCGATTTCCTTCGTCTTTTCAAATATTTGGAGCATTCATGACCGAGACCCTTGGCTTCGCCCACGTCACCGCTGCTGCTGCTGCTGTGGCCGATCGCTTTCGCACTGCTGTTCCTGTGGCCACCGTTGGCGTGGTGCTTGGCTCGGGCCTGGGTGCTGTGGCCGACGCTGTCGTCGAACAGGGCGGGCAGGCCATCTCGTTCGGCGAGATTCCGCACTTCCCCACGTCGTCGGTCGAGGGCCACAAAGGCCGCCTCGTGCTCGGCACGGTGGGTGGCGTGTCGGTGCTGCTGATGCAGGGGCGCGTGCACCGCTACGAGGGCTACACCGCGCAGTCGGTGGTGTTTCCCGTGCGCGTGCTGCACGCGTTGGGCATCAAGAAGCTCGTCGTCACGAATGCAGCGGGCGGCTTTGGCGATGGCTTCGCCGCGGGCGACCTCATGCTCATCGACGACCACCTGAACCTCACGGGCGACAACCCGCTGCTCGGCAAGAACGACGCGCGCTTCGGCGCCCGCTTCCCCGACATGAGCGAGGCCTACAGCCGTCGTCTGCGTGCCCTCGCCCTCGAGGTGGCCGCCCAGCGCGGGGTCAAGCTGCAGACCGGCGTGTACGCAGGCTTGCTTGGCCCGTCGTACGAAACGCCCGCCGAAATCCGCATGCTCAAAACCCTGGGCGCCTCCGCCGTGGGCATGTCGACGGTGCACGAGGTGATTGCCGCCAGCCACCTCGGCCTCGAGGTGCTGGGCATTTCGTGCATCACGAACCTCGCCGCGGGGTTGTCGGGCAACAAGCTCAGCCACGACGAAGTGAAAGACACCGCGGTCAGCGTGGAAGCGGCGTTCTCGGGCCTGATCCTCGACCTGCTGCCGCGGCTCTGACGACGCAAAGGACACCAGCACCTACATGTCGGATGGGGCGATCATCCGAGGCACCCGACGAACCCCCGACATCGCGGCGTGCGATACTCGCCCCATGCGTATCGCGTCGATGTTGTGTCTTGTGGCGGTGCTGGCGGGCCTTGGTTGCGACAAGGAGCTCGTGGTGTTGCCTGGCTCGATCAGTGGCCGGGCGTGCTCGCCGGTCGACCGGCAGGGCCTGGCGAACACCACCGTCGAGGCGCGCGGGCCGCAGACGAAGCAAACGGTCACGGGCGGCGATGGCAGCTTCGTGTTCACGGGGCTGCTGGTCGGCGAGTACGACGTGTTTGCGGTGCTCGCGGATGGCACTGAGCACCAGGTGAACCCGCTGCCGATCGTCGTCGAGTCGGACCAACGCGCCACCGACAACGCCCTCGACCCCGTCTGCGGCGACCTGCCCGCCGACCCCGACACGGGCACGGTCGACGGCGAAATCTGTAACCGCCACACCGGCGAGTTGCTGATCGCGGCCGACGTCACGATCACCGCCCCCGACGAAACCGTGCTCGGCACCGACGTGACCGACAACGAGGGCCGCTTTCACATCGAAGACGTGCTCGAGGGCGACAACACCGTCCACATCAAGACCACGGGCTTCGATCGCTCCTTCCCCGTCACCGTCGTCAAAGACGAAACCGTGGTGCTCGACTTGAACGCCGGCACGTGTGCGGTGCCCTTCGGCAACGGCTGCACCATCCTGGGCTCGTTGTGCGACCCGAGTGGCGACGACGGTGCGCTGCTCGCTGGCGCCACGGTCACCGTCACGAACACCAACGGCAGCGTGAACGAAGTCGACCTCACCGACAGCAACGGCCAGTTCTACATCTCGGCCCTCGTGCCTGGTCGCTACGACGTCACGATCAGCAAACCGTCGGCGGGCGTGAACGAAACCTTCGCCGACCAGAACTGTGTCGCGGGCCAGGAAACGGTGATCGTTGGTCCATCGGAGTGCGCGAACACCACGCCCATTGGTCGTCTGCAGGGTGCGTTGTGCGACCTCGCCGAGCTCGACGGCTTGTTCACCGGCACGGTGCGCCTGCTGCAAAACGGCAGCGAGGTCACGCGCACCACCACCGACAGCAACGGCTTCTTCTCGTTCGACGTGCTCACGGCGGGTACGTACGACCTGCACCTCGGCGACCCCACCGAGCGCATCTACACCAACGTCGTCGTGCGGAATTTTCAGACCACGATCGTCGAGGAAGACAGCTGCCCCGAGCCCGAAGACATCTGCACGCCGTACCCGCACCAACCTGAGATCACGTCGGACGGGCGCATCATCTTCGTCGTCGACCGCTCGGGCTCGATGCGTCAGGCCGCCAGCGACTTCGGCAACCTGAGCAAGTGGAACGCGCTGCGCGACACGCTGCAGACCGTGACGTCGTCGTTGGCCCCCAACCTCGAGTACGGCTTGTTCGTCTACCCCGACCCGCAAAACGACGCCACGACGTCGCCGCCGGCGAACTGCTCAGCGGGCGTGCAGCGCCTCGCCGTGGGCGGCACCGCGGCGCAGATGAACACGGCCCTCGACGCCGTCGAACCCTCGGGCGGGACCCCCACGTCGGCCACTTTGGCGACGGTGTTGCCGACGGTGCGTTCCCTCGCCGACGACGGTCGTCCACTCGCGGTGGTGTTGGCCACCGACGGTGCCCCCAACTGCCTCAACAACCCACCGGAAGGCACGCTGGTGCCCTGCACCTGCACGTCCAATCTGCAAGAGCAGACCAACGACAACTGCGCCTCGTTCAACTGTCTCGACGAGGTGATCAGCACCAACGCAGGCCCGATCGCGAGCATCGCGGCCCTCGGCGTGCAAACCCACGTCATCGGCATCCCCGACGTGAGCGGCACGGTGGACGCGCAGACGGCGCAGGTGTTTACGGATTCGCTCAACGCGATGGCGGTGGCCGGTGGCGCGCCCCGCAGCGGGTCGGTGAAGTACCACGACGGCAGCAACACCGCGGCGCTGCAGGCGGCACTGCAGGCGGTCACCAGGCGCATCCTGGCGTGCCAGATCACCGTGCCCGTCGCCCTCGACGGCGCCAGCAGCCTCGAGGTGCGCCTGGGCGACTCGCCCCTGCCGCAAGACGCGAACCGCCAAAATGGTTGGGCACAAACGGGCGCCAGCAGCATTGAGCTGTTTGGCAGCGCCTGCGATGCGGCCACGACGTCGTCGTTGTCGGTGGTCGTGCGCCGTTGCGTTCCTCCAACCTGAGCTGCTGCTTCGTCTCTTGCTGTGGATGTGTCGATGCGTCGTGTGTGTGGTGGTGTGGTTGTTGGTGCGCTGCTTGCGGCGGCCCTCGTGGCGTGCGGCGAGAAGTCGAAGATCGGCACGGCGTGCGACGAAGTGGCCGACGACGAATTCGAAATCTGCGAAGGCACGCAGCTGCTGCGCTGCGATGGCCGCGTGTACCGCGTGCTCGCCGAGTGCCACCACCAGTGCATCACGGGTGCTGGCACGGTGCACGAAGCGGGCGACGTGAGCGCTGACGAAACGTGGGCGTGTGCTGAAGGTCCGCACCACGTCAACGGCGTGGTCTCGGTCGTCGACGGCGTCACCCTCACGATCGAGCCCGGCACCGAGGTGCGCCTGCTGCCCTCGACGAGCGTCAACATCGCGCCAGCCGCGCGCGTCGTCGTCGATGCGCCCTCGGGGGCTGAGGTGCTGTTCACGTCGGACAACGAACTCGCGGGCGGCTTCGGCACGGGTGCGACAGGCGGCTTGAACCTGTTTGCCACCGCCGACGTCGAGCCGTCGCTGCTGCGTGGGTTGATCGTCGAGCGTGGGCAGCACGGCATCTCGATTGCCGGCCTGTCAGAGCGCAGCGAAGAGCTGCCCGTCGTCGAGCGCTGCACGTTTCGCGACAACGTCCGCTTCGGCATCTTGGCCCGCTGCGAGGGCACCGACGTGGTGCTGCCCGACTATGCGGCGACGGGGAATTCGTTCTTTGGCAACGGCGACGGCGACGTGTCGACCTGCGCGCCCTGACGCCGGGTTCAGCGACGTCGTGACAGGCCCAAACGGGGCAGCTCGGCGTCGAGCTCGGCATCCAGGGCGGCGTCGTTGACATCGCCCACGTCGTCGACGTGAACCGCACCGCCCACCGCGACTTCGGCCACGGCACTGGCAGCGGTGGCCAACTGCTCCACCGGCGACGCGACCGCCAACGGACCAGGCACTGCGGCCGCCACGATCGAGCCTGTGGCCATCGGCACAAACACCGCGGCGTCGGGCGCGCTCGACGGTGCTGATGACGACGACGACGACGACGACGGCTGCGGCACACGCACCGCGGCCACTTCGTCGCGACGACGGTGTTGTTCACTGGTGGCGCGGGCCTGCGTGTGCTGCACGCGCGCGGGATCGGCGGGCTGCTCGACGGGCCGGCGCACCTGCGTGACGTCGTTGGCGAGGTCGCGCGCGGCCGACGTGGCCGAGGCCACCAACGGCTTGCCGTGCAGGAACGCAGCACCCTTGATGCCGCGGTCCATCTGCGCACTGGCGACGTCGTAGACGGCTTCGAGTTTGGCGAACGGATCGTCGACGCCGTCGGGCAGCTCGTGGTGCTCGGTGGGGACCGGCAGATCGTCGAAGTTGCGCGTGACGACGGGTGCATGGAATTGCCGAATCGGCTCGAAGTCGGGGTCGTGCCACAAAGAGCTCATGCCGGCGTGGTGCGAAGTGCCCGAGCTTCCAATGCGCATGCGCGAACCATAGCAGGCGCCAAAAAAAAGAAGCAGCGCCCAAAGGTGCTGCTGGCTCGTCCCTCGACGTGCGGTCTGGCTCAGTCGAGCTTGACCTTGTCCATCGTGCTGCCGGCGTGATCGACCTCTTCGTTGCTCAGCGGGGCGGGCTCGACGTCGTCGGCCTTGATGACCAGCGCCAGTTCGCCCACGGCGTAGGCGAGGCCGAGGCGGGCATTCTCGAGGTCGAGACGCGCCTTCTGCGCTTCCACCTCGGCGACGAAGGCACCAAGGCGCGCGCTGGTGACGTCGTCCTGGCGGGCCACACCCTGGTTGTAGAGTTCTTCGGCGTTTTGCGCGGTCTTCTTCGCGAGCTCGGCCACTTCGGTGAGCGTGGTCGCGTTTTCGGTCTTGAGCGCGATGTCGTCGAGGCTGCCGCGCAGCTCGCGCTCAACGGTTTCTTCGAGCTGGCGCACCTTGAGGATTTCCTGATTGAGCCTCGCGTTGCTCTCGTCGATGACGCCGATGGTTTGCCCGCCATCGAAGATTGGCAGGCTCGCCTGCACGCTGACCGCACCGGTGAAGGGCTGGTTCACAAAGCCACTCGTGTTCGTCGTGTAGCGGCCCTGCGCCTGGAAGTTGAACGAAGGCAGCAGACGCAGCCACGCATCGGTGCGGTTGCGCTCGGCAATCGACAGCATCTCCTTCTGCACGCGCAGGTCGACGCGGTTGTCCCACGCACGCTGCAGCAACTCGTCGTAGCTGGCTTGCACCTGCAAAGCGGCGAAGGCCGGCGGGGGATCGACATCGAAATCGTCGACGACGCCGATGATGGCCGCCAATGCCGCCTTGGCCGAACGCAACCCACCGCGAGCGCTGCGCACCTGTTGCTCGGCCTTCTTCACGTCGAGGTCGGCGCGTTCAAGCGACAGCGACGTTTCGTACCCCTGATCGAAACGAGCCTTGATGCGGTCGCGGGTGCGCGTGGTGATCTCGATTTGCTCCTCGGCGGTCTTCACCAACTGCTTCGTCGCCGCGAGCTGGTAGTAGGTGCGCGCGACGCCCCACAACACCGCCGCCTGCGTCTGCCGTGTGGCCAGCTTCGACAAGCTGACGGCGGCGTAGACGTTTTGGATCGCTGGGATCGTGCGCGCGTTGAACAGTGGCATCGACAACGTGAGCGCGCCGGTGACGACGTGCGCGGGCTGGATGACGATCTCGGCGACTTCGGCTTCGCGCAAAGCCTTGGCGACACCATTCAGGGCGCCGGCCTGTTCGAGGATCGCCTGTCGCTGCACCGGGTTCGTCGTCTGCGCGGCTTGTGCCGCCACGAGCCCGGCCACCGAGTCGTACAGCAGCGCGTCGGCCTGGTTGGCCTCGGGCGAGCCGAACGACGCCGTCTGCTCGGGGATGTTCATCGTGTAGTCGCCGCCAAGCGTGAGGCGGGGCATGATCGCCGACCACGCCTGCGTGACCTGCGCGTTGGAGACATCGACGCGCGACTTCGCGAGCCGCAGATCGGTGGAGCGCTCACCCGCCATGCGGAAGGCGTCGGCCAGCGTGATCAACTTCGGCTGCTCCACAGCACGCAGGCCACCAAGCCCGGTGGTCTGTGCAGAGGCGGGCATGCTGACGAAAACGACAGCAGCCACGAGGGCCGCCAGAAGAGGAAGTTTCATGGTGTGTTCTTTTCCGTCGGTGACGGTTCGCTGGAACTGGCGGAAGACATGACGTCGACGATGCGGCCAATGAGGTGCACGAAGCTGCAGCGCTCGTCGTGCGTGAGGGCCGACATCAAGCGCGTGATCTTGGTGCGGGCATCCGACTCAAAGACGGCGACGGCGGCGCGGCCGTCTTCGGTGAGGCTGATGAGCACCACGCGGCGGTCGTCGTCGTCGCGCACGCGTTGCACAAGCCCCTGACGCTCGAGGCGGTCGATGATGCCCGTCATGGCGGGCGACGACGCGTTGATCTGGTGGGCGAGCTCGTGCATCGGCATGGGCACGCCGGCGACGCCCAGGTTCGCGAGAACGTGGATCTGTGGCCCTGTCAAGTTCGTGTGCAGATCGGCAAGGGGATCGCGCATGCGGCGCTCCCGGACGAGCCGCCTCATGAGGCCGAGGACCTCATCGATCTGGTCTTTCAAATCCGAAACAGTTGCCATGCACGAAACTTAACGTTATGAACCATTCACGTCAACCGACTGTTTCCGCGCCCAAGTGGTTAGCGTCTCCGAGAGATCTCGCAATGCACCGCGTCACCCTGCTCACCTCCCTCGCCGCCTCCGCGCTTCTCGCCGGATGCACTGCTCCGTCCGTGCTGGTCGAGGTGC
>JBIKRQ010000490.1:0-4401 GCA_044349155.1 Myxococcota bacterium | reverse complement strand
CCGGTGACCTCAACTGACCGAACCGCCGGATGCGGACCCGCCTGTCCGGTGGTGTGGCAGGGGAAGACCGGGCACCGCCCGTCTCCCCTATGCCGATCGTCTGCGCACGCCAACACATCGGCGCTGGCCATGACGTGGTTTGGCTGATACCTCGCCCCACGAGAGCCGCTGACGACGACGGCAAAGGAGATCGAATGGGCCGCCTGCTCCCCACAATCGGCGCTGGTGCTGGTGCAGACAAAACGGGCCACCCCGAGTGGTTGCTCACGCGTTTGGTCGACTGGGGCCGCGAAAACTCGATCTGGCCGGCGTCGTTCGGTCTTGCCTGCTGCGCCATCGAGATGATGGCCGTTGGTGGCAGCAAGTTCGACATCAGCCGCTTCGGCTCCGAGATTTTCCGCGCCTCACCTCGTCAGGCCGACTTGATGATCGTGTCGGGCCGCGTGAGCCAGAAGATGGCTCCGGTGCTGCGCGAGGTCTACGACCAGATGCCCGAGCCCAAGTGGGTCATCGCCATGGGCGATTGCGCGGCCTGCGGTGGCATCTTCAACAACTACGCCGTCATCCAGGGCGTTGACCGCATCGTCCCCGTCGACATGTACATCCCCGGCTGCCCGCCCCGCCCCGAAGCGCTCATCGACGGCATCATGAAGTTGCAGGCGCGCATCGGCGAAGGCCACGGCCGCAAGAGCAAGGGCACCTACCGCGACCCGCGTCCGGAATCGCCGGTGTTCTTCAGCGAGCTCGAGAAGGGCGGCGCACAAGACGCGCTCCGCTACGAGCCCGAAGGCCAACAGGGCCTGCCGCCGAAGAAGGCTTGAAGCTGACCTGAACGCTGCTGCGTTCGCAGATGGGCCTCGACGAGCATCGCGCTCCTCGGGGCCCTTGCTTTTTTCGCGCGTCAAAGAACTTGAATCGGCGATCGGCGCCTGACATGTGCTCAGAAGGCAACCGCCGGCGACACATGGCGACACGTGTCGACCTGTGTTGCTTCACCTCACACCCTGTGCCGACAGGACACCCCGATGACCAGCATCACCACGACGACCACCGCTTCCTCCTCCGACGCCGGCTTCTTGCGCGCGCTCGGTCAGGCCACCGTGGTGATCGCGGTGTTGTTCTGCGGTCTCGCGCTGTTGTGGAACTGAGCTCGTCGCCGCCAAGCAACTGACCCGCCGCTGACTCGACGGCTCAGGTGCCGAAGAAGACGCGGTGGTGCTCTTCGGTGCGCGCGCGAGCCTCGGCGGTGCGGCGGGCGATGGTGGCGTCGAAGCGCTGCTTGGCCCGCGGGTCGCTGGCGATGGCCGCCTGCAGCGCCTTCCCCTCGATGCGAAACAACGTGGCGTTGCCGAGGGCACGCACACTCACGTTGCGGGGCGTGCCGCGAAGGGCCGCGATCTCGCCGAAGAACTGCCCTTGCCCAAGCTTGTTGATGAAGATGTCGAGGCCGGCAGCGTCGCGGCGAAACACCTCGACCGTGCCGCGGCGGATGAAGAAGAACGAGCTGTTGGTGCTGCCTTCTTCGACGATCACCTTGCCGTCGTCGACCTCCATCGTGGTGGCGTTGTCGAGCAGCGCGCGGCGGGCTTCGGGCGGCAACACCGAGAACACCGGTGAGCGCGCCATCATCAATTCGACGACGCGCTCTTTGTAAAACGCGAGCAGCGGTGCCGTGAACGCGGGATCGGCGCTGATCAGGGGTGCGACGGCCTCGCGGCGCAGCACAAGCACCAGGCCAGGGGCCACAGCCTCGACGGTGGCGCTGCGCGGACGCTCGGTGAGAAAGCTGAACTCGCCGAAGAAGTCGCCGTCGGACAGGCCTGCCAAAAACACGCGCTGCTCGCGCTGACCGCGCAACACGAGCGGATCGATGATCGCGCTGTCGTCGTTGATCGTGGCGTCGGGCGTGTACTCCGGCGTGGTCATCATCGGTGCTGCCGCTGGCGAAGGCGCTGCGGGCCGCGACATCGGTGGCCGGCACGAAACGACGAAGCGGCCGCGGGCAACGGCAAAGAGGTCGTCGCCGGTGTCGTCTTGCGCGATCACCACGTCGCCGGCGATGACCGCGCGCACCGCGATCACGCGCGCGAGCTGCACCAGTTCGCGCGCGCCAAGGGCACCCAACAATGGCACCGGTGATGCGGCGGCATCGGTGGTGGTGACGAGGGACGCGAAGTCGTGGTGGTCGACGGTGTGCAGGAGTTCCCGCAGTTCGTCGACGTTGCCCGGTGACAGGTCGGCAATCGTGAGCAGTTCGCGATCGGCGATGGTGTCGCCGACACGGCTGCGCACGACGTGGTGCACCGCCAGCATCTGCACCAACAGCCCACGCGACGCGAACACCACGGCCGCGGTCCGCCACGCCGACAACGACAACTCGCGTTGACCGAGGGCCGCAGCGCGCTGACCGATGTCGTAGAGCAACCACGGATCGTGCTCGCGGCGGGCGCGCTCGACGAGACCAGCGATGACGTCGTCGTCGAAGGCCCGCTTTTCAGCCACGGCACTCGGGATCGTGGTCAGCGGCGACACCGGACGCATGGGCCCCGTCGTGGGACTGAAGGGCACCTGCTGCAGCCAACGCGACAACGCTGCTGTGTCGAAGCGGCCGTTGGTGGTCAGCGGCGACGTGCGCGCGAGCAACTGGATGATCGCATCGAGCGCGTGCGCCACGTCGGCAGCGCTCTGCGGGCGCTCGTCGGGGACACGCGACAACAGCGACATCGTCAGCGCATCGAGCGCCAGTGGCACGCCGGGACGACGCGTGGCGGGAGCGATGATCACGTCGGAGAGCACACGCTCCAACGTGCGCACCGGTGTTTCGCCGGCAAACAAGCGCGCGCCCGTGAGTGCTTCCCACAACATCACGCCGACGGCCCACAGGTCGGTGCGGTGGTCGACAGCCGAGCCCGTGGCCTGCTCGGGCGCCATGTACGGGGCCTTGCCCAACACAGTTCCAGGCGTGGTGAGCGAGAGCTTGTTGCGCGCGGCGGCGATGCCGAAGTCGGTGATCTTCACCTGCCCCGTCGACGACAACAGCACGTTGTGCGGGCTGACATCGCGGTGAACGATCCGCAGCGGTTGGCCCGTGGTGTCGGTGAGCGTGTGCGCATGGGCGAGCCCCAAACACACATCGCGCATGATCGCCGCGACGACGATCGGTGGCACCACCAGGCCTGCTTCCATGTGCGCACGCAGCAGGGCGGCGAGGTCGGTGCCGTCGACGTACTCCATCGCCATGAAGTAGGTGCCGTCGACCTGACCGAAGTCGTGCAGCTGCACGATGTTGTCGTGCGAGAGGCCGATCGTGATGCGCGCCTCGTCGATGAACATCGAGACGAACTGCAGGTCGCGCGAGAACGCCGGAAGAATGCGCTTGAGCGCACACACCGTGCGCGTGCCCGAGGCAGGACGGGCGAGGACGATCTCGGCCATGCCGCCACGCGCGATGTGATCCAGCACATGGTACCGACCAAAGACCTCGACGGAACGCATGACGACCTACCCCCGCGCGGCTGCACGCCGTCGTTGCATGCCTTCGGTGACGACGAGCTGCAGCGGCGCACAGCGACCCGACAACGTGAGTCGCGCTCCCATCGGCAGGTCGAGCGACACGTGTGGTCCATCGATCCACACCCGGCCTTCGCGCATGCGTGAGGTCACCGTGACCTCGTCGTCGGGCGCGAAGAAAAACGCATTGAGTGCCAACTCGACGGGCTCACCCGTGGCCGGCGACAACGTGAGCAGCTCGCGCGTGCGGTACTGCAGCCGACGATCGTCGATGTCTTGCAACCTGCCGCCCGCCGAGCGCATCGCCGCCGTCGAGCCCGCGGCCGTGGCGACGTAGATGCCCGAGCTTTTGTGGTCGGCCACCACGCCCTGGTGCTCGACGAGGTAGCGCGACGTGGATGCTGGGCTCTTGTGGCCGATCAGCACCTCGTTCAACGCTGGAAACGCGAACGGTTTGCCATCGATGTTTCCCGACAGCCGCTGCAGGCTGGTGGGCTCGACAGCCCCAGACAGCACGTCGTCGAGGACCGCGGCAAAGGTGCTGGCCGTGGCGGCGCAGAAAAAGCCGATCGAGCGATCGGGGTCGCTGTTGACGCCGAGCACGACGCTGTCGTCGGCAATGCGGTGGCTCGTGTCGAGGACGGTGCCGTCGCCGCCGACCGTGACGACGAGGCGGCCGCGGGTGTCTTCGGTGCGCAGACGTGCGCGATACACGCGTGAGACACTGCAGCCGGCGGCGCGCAGGGCGGCCTCGACGGTGGCGACGCTGTTGTCGTGGGCTTCAGCAGCGGCGCGCAGGGGGAGCACGCTGACATCGCCTTGCTCGAGCAACGACGTGATGCGGGCGTTTTTGTTCTCGACCGCGAGGCGCAATTGCGACTTCTTGTAGAC
>JBIKRQ010000489.1:0-4412 GCA_044349155.1 Myxococcota bacterium | reverse complement strand
CCATGAACTCACTGACGTCACGGGCAGCTTCGAGGTCAGCAGCAACGCTGACTACGTTGCACTCACCACCGACGGGCGCTCGACGGGGCTTGTGCCCGCCTTCGGTGCCCTCGCGCGGGTCGGAGGCACGTTTACAGTGCAGAACAATACGAACCTCAACACCGCTAAGTTCCCGGCTCTCTCAGTTGTTGGCGCAGGCCTCACGGTGCTCGGCAACAACGCGCTGCTTTTGTGCGACGCGATCGAACGCTTTGTGTGCCCGTTGACTCCAGACCCGTTGCCGACCGTGATGCTGTCGGGAGGGACCACGTGCCAATGTCCAGTGAACTGACTGGAGTCCGCAAACGAAAAACGCCGGCCAATGGCCGGCGTTTTCCTTTCACGCTGGTCGCTGCTCAGGGGCAGGCACCCGGCTCGGCGTCCGGGTCTGCCGGATTCAGGCACTTGGCGTTGGCACCGTTGCCCGCCTTGCACAACCCCGTGAAGCACGAGCAGAGGTAGTTCACGCCTTCACGCGTGAGGCTCGCGTTGAACAGGATCGCGGCCAACGGCGGCGTGCCGGCGGCGCCAAACGACGACTGCCCGCGCGTCATGCCCTCGGTGTAGGGAATCAGCGCCTCGTCCCAATCGCAGAAGAAGCCCATGGGGTGCACGCTGGCTTTCAGCTTGTGCAGCATCGGATCGCCGTTGAGGCCGTCGCGGAAGAACGCTTCGAACTTGCCCACCGACACCTGCGTGTCGATTTCGGCCTGGTCGTCGAGCGCGAGAATCGCTTCGCGAAAGCCCGTCGCAGCGTCGTTGAAGACCGCGCCGTCGTCGCCGTCGTTGCCGTCCAGGCTGCCCTGAAAGAACGGGAAGTTGTTGGGCTTGAAGCCCGTGTCGACGGCGGGGGCCACGTCGGTTGTGTACACAGCGCCCTCGGCGACGATTGACGCCTGGTTCTCCAGCGCCGGGAAGTCGGCGACGTTCTCGAGGGAGAGGCGGCTGATCGCGGCCGCCGTGATGGTGGGCGTGCCCGACTGCTCGTACAGCGCGTCGGCGGTGATCTCCCAGTGGTTGTCGCTGTTGAGCTTCACCTTCGTGACCTCGACCGCGAGCTTGATCGCGAAGTCGCTGCCGCCGTTGGCGTCGTCGTTGGTGCGGCCACCGATCGGCTGGAACGTGAGCTTGTCGCCCGCCTTCAGCGGAAACACCGGCGGAACAACTTCTTCGTCCGGACCCGCGTCGGGCACGTCGGGGATGTTCGTGAAATTGTCGTCGTTGATGCACTGGCAGCCGCTGACTGCAAGCGTGCCGAGGAAAGCAACAGTGAGAGCCCGTTGGATGCGCATACAGCAGGTGTAGACCCCGCCGACAGCCCCCGCAACGGTCGGTGCGGCACAGGCACAACCACCGTCGCGCAGTCCTGCTATGACGCGCCCATGCAGACGACGGATCGCGTTCTCATCCTCGACTTCGGCAGCCAGACCACCCAGCTCATCGCCCGGCGCGTGCGCGAGATCGGGGTCTACTGCGAAATCTGGCCCTGCACGTCGTCGGCAGAGCGCCTGCGGGCGTTCGCGCCCGGGGCCGTGATCCTCTCGGGGGGGCCGGCCTCGGTGCACGAAGGTGGCTCGCCCCGCCCCGACGCTGCCGTCTTCTCGCTTGGCGTGCCGGTGTTGGGCATCTGCTACGGCATGCAGGTGATGGCGCAGGAACTTGGCGGCGCCGTTGTGCCCGCGGCCCACCGCGAATTCGGCCGCGCAGCCCTCGACATCGTCGACGACGGCGGCTTGTTCGTCGGCCTGCCGCGCCAGCTCGATGTGTGGATGAGCCACGGCGATCAGGTCGAGCGCCTGCCCCCCGGCTTTCGCGTGCTCGCCAGCAGCAAGAGCTGCCCGTGGGCCGCCGTTGTCGACGACGAACGCAAACTCTGGGGCGTGCAGTTTCACCCCGAGGTCATCCACACGAAGGACGGCAAGGCGCTGCTCGAGGCCTTCGTCGTTGGCATCGCGGGCCTGAAAAAGACCTGGAAGATGTCCACGTTCATCGACGACAAAATCGCCGAAATCAAAGCGGCCGTCGGCGACCAGCGCGTGATCATGGCGATCTCGGGCGGTGTCGATTCCTCCGTCGCCGCCACGCTGATCCACAAGGCCGTGGGCAACCAACTCACCGCCGTCTACGTCGACCACGGCCTGCACCGCACGGGCGAGATCGCGCAGGTCGAGACGATCTTCAAAAGCGGCCTGAACATGGACGTCCGCATCGTCGACGCCCGCGACCGCTTCTTCTCCGCCCTCGACGGCGTCACCGATCCCGAAACCAAGCGCAAGCGCATCGGCCACGTCTTCATCGACGTCTTCGACGACGTCGCCCACACCATCGACGGCGCTGGCTTCCTCGGGCAGGGCACGCTGTACCCCGACGTCATCGAGAGCCAAACCTTCCACGGCGGCCCGTCGGCGGTGATCAAGAGCCACCACAACGTCGGCGGCCTGCCCGAGCGCATGAAGCTCAAGCTGCTCGAGCCGCTGCGTGAGCTGTTCAAAGACGAGGTCCGCGCCGTTGGTCGCGAGCTGGGTTTGTCGTCGGCCGTCGTCGACCGCCAGCCGTTCCCGGGGCCTGGTCTCGCGATCCGCGTGCTCGGCGAAGTCACGTTGCTGCGCTGCGAATTGTTGCGCGCAGCAGATGCGATCGTGCGCGCCGAGATCGACGCGGCGATCCTCGACACCAGCGTCGACACGACTGGCCTGTGGCAGTGGTTCGCGGTGCTGCTGCCGGTGCGCAGTGTCGGCGTGATGGGCGATGCCCGCACCTACGACGAGACGGTGTGCGTGCGTGTGGTCCGCTCGATCGACGGCATGACCGCCGACTGGGCCGATCTCCCGCATGCCCTGCTGTCTCGGATCTCAAACCGGATCATCAACGAGGTCCGCGGCGTGAACCGCGTCGTGTACGACATCTCGTCGAAGCCGCCGGCCACCATCGAGTGGGAATGAGCCGAGAGATCCGCAGCCAGATCTGGTCGCGGATTCAAGGTGTTGCGGGCGCCTGAATAGAAAGCACCGCTGCTCGTCCAAGCCCGTTCGCCGTGCGCATGGCCAAAGGTGGGACAACGGTCCCGCCGCGCGTGACGCCAACAGGCGGCCCGCGGTACAGCGCGCACGACGTGAGAGGGCTCACGCCCACGAAAGATGATTCCCTGTCACTGTGACGTCTGGTTTGTTGAAGCAAGCGGCAGCAACAGGTCAGATGTCGGCGACAACGATGCGGAGGAAACCGATGCTCAAGCAGATGATGAAGGCGGCACAGTTGATCGGCGTGACCAGCCTTCTGGTCCTGACCTCGAGCAGCCCGACGCGGGCGCAGAAGGCACCACCGGAAGCCCAGGATGGCGTGGTCCAGAAGCTCGCCCATGGCGAGATCAACTGGTCCACAAAGACCGTGACGGCCACGGGCTCGGGGACGGCGACCGTGAAAGACGGTTCCGTCGGCAAGGCCCGTTTGATGGCTGAGCGCGCGGCGAAGATGGATGCGGTGCGCAACATCGTCGAGACGATCCAGGGCATTCAGGTCACCGGCACGCGCAACGCGGCCGATGTCATGAGCAATGGCGAAATCAAGTCGCGCATCGACGGCATGGCCCAAGGCTTCAAGGTCGTGAACACCCAGTACTACAGCGACGGCTCCGTCGACGTGACGGTGTCGATGCCCATCGACGCGAACCTCACGAACGCTCTGGTTGAGAAGCCGAAGCCGGGCGCCACCAAGCCCGCCACCGTGCCCACCAGCGGCATCGCGGTCTTCTCCGGCCTCGTCGTCAACGCGCGCGGCCTGGGCGTGACCCCGTCGATGGCGCCCCGCATCGTCGACGAGAGCGGCAAGCAGATCTACAGCGCTGAGATCGTCAGCGACCAGGGCCTGCAGCAGGGCGGCATCGCCAGCTACGCCAAGAGCGAAGACAAGGCCACCGAGCGCACCGGCGCCAAGCCACTCATCGTCAAGGCGCTTCGCCTCGCCGACAAGAGCAAGACCGACCTCGTCATCGCCAACGCCGATGCCGACAAACTCCGCGATCCCAACACCAATCTTTCGTTCCTTGCCGACGGCAAGGTCGTCATCCTCGTCGACTGAGCGGCGACGAGCACAAGGAGCACCACCATGCACATCAAGCACTCTGCATTGATCGTCGCCGCCGCTGTTTTGGGCACCGTCGCCCCGGCCCGCGCCCAGGACGTGAAGACCGTGACCGTGTCGGCCGAAGCCGAATTCTCGGGTGACCTCGCGGCCACCGAGAAGGAAGCAAAGCGTCAGGCACGCCGCAAAGCGATCGAAGAAGGCGTGGGCCTCGCGGTCTCGTCGAACTCGCTCGTGCGCAACTTCGAACTCGTCGCCGACGAGATCAGCACCGAGGCCAAGGGCATCATCTC
>JBIKRQ010000004.1:0-62035 GCA_044349155.1 Myxococcota bacterium | reverse complement strand
TTGCACTTCGAAGTCGGTCCAGAATTGAATGGGCACCTCGCGCGCCTTTTTCTCGTCGACCGACAGCGAATCGATCGTGGTCGTGAGTTCGGGAACAGTCAGGAACATGGTGTTGCCGCCATCGACCACCGTGACCAGGCCGGGAAGCCGATAGCTGTAGCGGTGCTCGCACCTCCCGGCGCGCCGGTCGCACACCGGGCGCTCAAACGTCGCCAGCTCCGCGAGCGGCGATGCCTTGCTCAGCGTGGCCTTGAGTGCCGTGCGCAACTCGTCGTCGGTCTTCTCCTGCACCTCTGCCGCTGTCGTCGCCGCTGTGCCGCCGAAGTCGGTGCGCGCCACCTGCACCTCGATGTCGCCGTTGCTCTGCACTTCAACCTGCGCATGCCGCTCCTCGCGCGCCATCGTGGTGGCTCGTCCTGTCACATCAGCAAAGGCCGAAGCGACCAACTCCCGACGGTATTCGCCATCCTTCGCCCGCAGCACAAACGCCCGCGCACCGCGCGACCAGTTCGGCAACTCGCCGGCTTCGCAGGCTTCGCACGACGGATCGACCCAAAGGCCCCCGTCGTCGGTGGGCACAAAGACCACCAGGTGGTCGAGCCATGCCGGCGCCGGGAAGTCTTCGACAGCTGGGCAGGAGTTCCTGAGCGTGGTCGGCGCCAGTTGCGCGTCGATCTTCACGCCCCGCAACATCCACCACAGCGCCACGGCCAACTCGTGGTTCGTCGCCAGGTGCGCGCGCTTCACTTCTTCGAGGGGACGAACGCGCAGGGTGCTGTCGAAGTTGGAGAGCTGCACGTCTTCGTGCAGGGTGGCGAGTGCCATTCTCACGATGCAGTGCACGTTGCCAGCACAACTCTCATGACCGCGCACCGCGAACGCCCCCAGGTTCTTCTGCTCAACGACTGGCTCGTAGAGGCCGCGCGCTGCTGCCGCTCCCCACGTCGACAAGCCGCGAGAAACAAGCCTGGGATAGCGCCATTCGATGGTCCGGTAGATCCACCACGGTGCCAGCGCGCGGTCGGCTGGTCGAAAGCCAGCGCGGGGCACCGGTTTCACGTTCTGCAGCGCAAATCCGATCAGTTGCCGACCATCAGGCAAGACCTCCTGCCGAAGCACTGGGCTCGCGTTGTTGATCAACAGATCAGGCCGTGCCCACTTGTCGACGATAATCTCCAACTTGTAGTCGAGGATTGGGTAGTCGCCGGCGATGCGGTCGGCGTTGGACCACATCGGGAAGTCGAACACGGTCGTGGCGGTGTACTCGAGCACGCTGCCCACCTCGACGCGCGGGAACTGAAAGCTGCGGGTCTCACCCGTGCTGTCGCTGTCGAACTGGTAGGTCGCCGACAGCACCGTCGATGTGTCGACGTCGATCACCTCGCCTTGCGGCGTGATGGTGCGCGCGCGCAGCTCCTTGAGCCGTGCTCCCTTCGGCACCGTGATGTGGGTACTGCCCACCGGGAAGCCCTCTTCGGTGAGCACCTTGAACACCCGATGCTCTTGCATCTCGGTCCAGGTGGCCGCCCTGGAGCTTTGGGAATTCATGATCAAGTAGCGGTGGTGGTCGATGAGATACACAACCGCCGCGTCGTCGGGTGACGTCGTGGGCAGGGCCGCTGGATCCACCAGGGTCACCGGTGGCAACGTCACGGCGGCGCATCCTGACAAGACCAAGACCGCGGCAGCCAGGAGTCGAAACATCCCGACGTTCATCGGGACTCCTTCATGTTCGGGAGTTGCAGCACGACTCGCGCTCCCATGGCGCCCAGGTATCCAGCCACGGTGCTGCGCAGCTGTGGCACCTGCTCGGTGGTCAGACGGTTCTCGTGCACCACCAGCCGGTGGTGCAACTGCACGTTGTCGTCGTGGCTCGACCAGCGCACTTCGTACGAGAGCAGCGGCGTGTCGACCTGCACAGGTTCTGGCAGGTGGGCCACGGTGACGCCTTTCGGCAGGTGCAGCAGCACGTCGTCGAGGAGTTCTTCTTTCGCCCACAGCGCCATCGGCGCCGCGACGCGATCGCTAGCAATGCGGTCGATGCCTGGAACAATGAGCTCAGCGCCTGTGATCAGATTGGCCAGCTCGTGGCGGTCGCCACCCCAATGCAGGCTGGCAGTCGCGTTGATTTCAACGGGCTCGACGAATACCGGCGGTGCCTGCCGCGCCACGATCGCGTCGGCCAACTCCGCCTCGGTTCCAGCGATGCGCGCCAGCACCTTTGGCTGCTCAGCGACGGGGGTTGCCAGCAGCGCATCGCGGGCGCTGTCGGCGTGGTGCCCGGCGAGGGTGGCCTTGAAGGTGCCCTTCAGTTCGCCATCGAGGCCCACCGTCACGTCGGTGGTGGTGTGGCGGTAGTCGGTGGCGGGCGACGACGACGGCGTCTTTGTCAGCGGCACCCCTTGTGGATCGGCGAGCAAGCAGAAGCGGTCTTCGTCGTTGGGCGGCAGATCGTCGAACGCGACGGTGCGCGTGGTGGGATCGACGAACACCGGGCCCTCCGGGAGGTCGACGACGAGGATGGCGTGGTTGAAGTTGGCGCCATGCACCGGGAGCACAAAGGGTGCTGGCACCTGACCCGAGTAGATGATCACCGGACGACTGCGCACGCCGGCCACAGTGAGCAGCGCGTTGAGCAGGTTCGCTTTGTCTTTGCAGTCGCCGTAGCGAACCTTCTCGACGACGTCGGAGGGGTGGGGCACCCAGCCGCCCATGCCGATCTCGATCGCGCAGTAGCGGATCGAATCGCGTGTCCATGCGTACAGCTTCGCCGCGCGTTCGCGCTCCGAAACTCCCGACCAATCATCGCCCAACACCTGATGCACCACCTGCTCGATCGCCGGCGTGATCTTCAAGCTTGGCTTCATGAGTTCGGCCGTCGCGCGCGACAGCTCGACGTCGTCAGCGGGCCCCTGCATCACGCTGCCATCGGCACGCACCGCCCGCTGCAGACGCACCGAGACCTTCTCAACGATGTCGGCGTACCAGGCGGTGCGCTGATCGAAACGCAGGGCAGGAACATCCCGACGCTCCCACTCCCAGCGCCTCCAGCCATTCACCACCCGCACCACAGGAGGTGCCGCTCCTGGGCGGGAGTTGACGAACTGCACCTGCCATCCGTCGGGTGCCTCGACGACGAAGCGGGCCACCGTTGTGGGCAGCGTGCCCCCAAGCATGGTGCTGAACGAGAAGAACTCCGGCGAGGTCATCCGCACGACGCTCGCCTGTTCAACCACACCTCCCGGGGCGACCTGCGGTACTGGCAGCGAGCGGCGGCGGGAGTCGTCGTAGAGGTAGTAGCCGCCAAGGCTTGGCAGGTCGGTGGCCTTGCTCGTGTCGACGAGCTCACTGTGCCCGTCAGGCGACGTGATGCGCACGTCGAAGCCTTCCAGGCGCTCGAAGGTGGTGCTGTACGAGACCCGGGCCGACCGGTGCTCCTGCCCGGCCGCACCATGGATGCGGGTCTGCTGGCGCGTAAACGTGTGCGCGACGAGTTCGCCGCCGTCGTCGTGAAAGCGCACGACCTGCTCATCGAACAACACAGTGGCTGCAACAGACGGGTCGACAGGAGGCAGCGTGGCCACGGCATACGGCTTCAGCACGTCACTGCCATACGCCTGGTACGCACTGGCGCAGCCACCTGCTGCACTGAGCACACCACACGCACCAACAACACGAAGAAAACGCGTCGATGTCGACGACGAAAGAAATGCTCCCACACCCATGTCCGCTGTGTAGCGGCACGCGCTGCGAGGTCAACTGCGCCCTCGCCAACATGTGCGTGGCAAAGAAGCTTCACGCCCACCCTGAAGAACTTCGCCTTGGCGCACAAAGCCTCTGCAGAGCTCATCTGCAGAGCTCATCTGCAAGCTCATCTGCAAAGCTCAATCGTCGGCGGGGCGCGCCACACGATCGCATGGCGATGCAAGAATTCGGGCGCTTCGCGCCCGAATAGTTACTATTATTCAAACACTTGGCCAACCGCCACGTGTTTGAATTCCTGCATCTGCTGGAGCAGTCGGGAACTCCTGACGGGCGCGACAGGATGCTCCAACAGCCGCTGTGTCGTGGGCAGGAGTCCAACGAAGACGCCGTCGGCAGCGCCGATGGTTTCGAGGGTGCAGGGCAAGGGATGTGGCGCCAGCGACCACGTCGCCTCAACGTGCCTGCAGATGGCGCACAGCTCGGCCAGGACTGCGGCGACGTCGACGTCGGGCTCGAGGTCGGCCAATCGCTGCCACACCGACACCTCGCTGCCGACCAACTGCCACACGCGATAGCCGCCGCGATCGGCGCTGACGAACACGCAGCGGCGTCGCGACAACAGCGACAACAGGCGGGTGTGCGTCTGCGCCCACGCCAGCAGCATGGCCCGCGCGTCCTCGACGTCGTTGAACCACGCCGGAGAATGCAGGCGCCACCCGTGCAGCGTGATCACCACATCGTCATCGACGACGCGGTGATCACGAATCACGGCACCCTCGAGGGCCTGACGCACAAGCTCACGCCCCGGCAGCGGCGGCCACACCAGTCCGCTGTCAATCTCGGCTGAAGGCAGCGAAGGCGTCTCCACGGATGTCCCACACTGCCGACGTCAGCACGCATGGCGTGGCTTCGAAGAGAAACCCGCTTTCGGGTTTGTCGCCGAGGCGAGTCTCTTGAGGGCGGGGAAGGCCTCAATTGAGCCTCGAAGAGAAAACCGGCTTTGCGGTTTTCTCTTCGAGGCGAGTCTCTTGAGGGGCGGGCGGGGAAACTTCCCCGCCAATCAAATGGTGAGGTCCTTTTCGACCGCGGCGAGCGTGTGCCGCGCCATGCCCAGGTTGGCCTTCGACTTGTCGAGCGCCACGTAGATGAAGAGCGCATCGTTGGAGCTCAGGGGCCGCAGCAGGTGGTACTGCTTGCCAAGCGTGATCAGGATGTCTTCGATCGTGTCGTTCAAGCCAAGGTTCTTCATCGTCTTGCGCTTGGCCCGCACCACCTCGGTGTTGCCGGCAGCGGCGACCTCCAGGTTGAGCGGTCCGCTGCCGCTGCTGGCGAGCAACATGCCGCTGCTGGCGTCGACAATGCAGGCGCCAACGCAGCCGTCGATTTCCATCAGGCGGGGCAGTGCTTCTTTGGGTCCGGGCATCGTGTGGTCCTTGTTTGGTGATCTGCACAACTGGTGCAGGCAGCTTCGCGGTGCAGGTGCACCAGATCGAGGTCGGGAGGTCGGGAGGTCGGGAGGTCGGGAGGTCGGGAGGTCACAGCACGATGTCGTGCTCCACTCCCGCCAACGCGTAGCGCGCCATCGCGAGGTTCGCGGCGTGCCGGTCGAGCATGAGGAAGAAGAAGTGGCGCCGGTGTTGTCGGCACAGACGCAACAGGTGGTACTCGTCGCGCAGGGTGATGACGATGTCCTCGAGTTCGTCGTCGAGGTGGAGTGCCGCCACCGTCTTCTGCTTGGCTTCCACCACCTCAACGTGGCCAATCACCGCGTGGGTGACGTCGACGCCAAGGTCGTGGTCGATCGCCGCCAGCGTGACGCCGTGGTCCATGTCGTACAGGGCTGCGGCACGGAAGCCTTCGAGGCGTTCGAGCTTGTGGAGTTGTTCCTCGACGTTGCCCGTCACATTCACCGCAACGTCTTCGTCGTTGTGCAGCAGGGCGTCGAACGCATCCTCCATCTGCAGGTCGGGATCGGTGGCCGGGAGTTCGTCGTGGTGGGTCTGCTCGTCGCGCAAGCGGTAGGCGTCGATCAGGAGTTCCGACAGACCACCGTGGATGGTGTGTTCCCGTGGTGGCGTTGGCTCCCAACCAAAACTTCCCGAGGTCCACGACAGGATGGTGTTGAACGCGTCGACACCGCGAACTCCCGGCGCGGTGGCATCGATGACGCGGCCCGACAGAAAGCCGATCTCGCCCACCCCTTCGCTCGTCGACACGCGCAAGGCACCGGTGCGGTTGGCGAGCCCGTAGAGCTGCACCACCTCGCCCAACATGCTCACCGCAATCGCGCCGCTGAACGCCGCAGCACCAGCGGGCACGCACACGCGCAACAGGGTGTCTCTGAGCGCTTGAAAGGAAAACGGCTTGGCCAAGAACGCGAAGCGTCCAGCGCGTGCGGCCTCGTCGACCTGAGCCGTTGGATACGCGGTGATGATCACCACCGGCACCCCCACCGCTCGTGCAAACGCGTGACAAGTTCCAGACCCGTCACGTGGGGCATGCGCACGTCGGTGATCAACGCTGCCGGCCGCTCCTCCGCCAACCACTGCACCACGTCGCGCGGATCGCTGGTGCCACGGACATTCGGCTCGCCCACCTCGCGCGCCAACATCGCCGTGGTGGCGTTCACCAACTCCGGTTCGTCGTCGACCATCCAAAATGGGCCGGTGGGAAGTGCGCGCGCCATGCACCAGCCATCGCAAGGCCCACGCCAACTTCGACAGCCAGCCGCTGCGCATCACAAGGCCAGCGTCGTCGTCGTCGACCACCTGCACCGGATGCGAACCGACCAGCACCGGTCAGTTTCGTGCCGGTCGCAATCCATACCCCTGCAGTCGTTTGCGCACCGCCAACCGCGACATCCCAAGTCGCTCGGCCGTGTGGGTCACGTTGCCTGCGCAGGCTTGAAACACCGAGACGATGTGCTCGCGCGTGACGCGCTCCAGACTCGCATCACCATCGGGAGGTGTTGGCGGTGGCGGCGAGAATGCGGGAGTGAAGCCAGGCGACGACGACGTCACCGACAACGACGAGAGCGACAGGTGACGCACATCGATGGCACTGCCGTTCGCCAACACCAGGGCGCGCTCAATGGTGTTCTTCAACTCCCGGATGTTTCCCGGCCAGTGGTACTGCAACAGCAACGCCAACGCGTCGGGCGTCAACCCCGCCGAGGGCATCTGCAGTTCGGCACCAAGACGTGCAGCAAACGCCATCGCCAACTCGCGAATGTCGTCGCCACGCTCGCGCAACGGCGGCACGTGGATTTCAAACACACGCAAGCGCGCCAGCAGGTCGGCGCGAAACTTCCCCTCGGCCACCATCGCGGTGAGGTCGCGGTTCGTCGCCGCCACCAGCCGCACGTCGCAGCGCACCGGCTCTTCACCGCCCACACGACGAAACGAATGCCCCTCGAGCAGCCGCAGCAACTTGCTCTGCAGATCGAGCGCGAGTTCGCCGATCTCGTCGAGGAACAGCACCCCGCCATCGGCCTGCTCGAACAACCCACGACGTCGTTTGACCGCTCCGGTAAACGCCCCGGCCTCGTGACCAAACAGCTCGCTCTCCAACAGGGCCGGCGAGAAGCACGCAGCGTTTGCCTGCACCAGCGGCCCACGGCGGCGCATGCTCAACGCGTGCAGCAGGGTGGCGGTGACCTCCTTGCCCACGCCTGTTTCGCCCGTGACGAGCACCGTGGTGCGCGGCGACGCTGCCGCAGCCTGGATGTGCGCCATCGTGCTGCGCCATGCCGCCGAACTCCCGACCACCGTGTTGGCCACGCGATCGATCTCGGCACGGCGCGCCGTCGACCACGCCGTCGCCGACGTGACCGCCTGCGTGAGCCGCTCGAGGGTGGCGGGCTTGGTGAGATAGTCGACCGCTCCCTTGCGCATCGCCGCGACCACTTCGGTGGTGTCGTGACTTCCCGTCAGGAACACCACGGGCAGGAGTGGGTCAACGCCTGCCAGTTGATCCAGGAGTTGCAGGCCATGGATGTCGGGAAGTGACAGGTCCACCAGCGCCACATCGAAGCGTTGCGTGCGCGCGTGCTGCACGGCGTGAGCACCACCATTGGCCACGTGCACGACGTGACCGGTGCGCTGCAACAGATGCACGAGGGCGAAGGAGTAGTCGGGGTCGTCGTCGACCAGCAGAATTCTGCTCATGGCGTCACCATTCGGCCCGGATGGGGGCGAGGGTCGAAGAAAAGAGCAGATGAAACACAGCACCACCGCTGCGCGGCACCAGGCGCAGGTCGCCACCATTGAGGCGCGTGAGGTCGCGGGCGATCGCCAGGCCAAGGCCGGTGCCGTGGGCCTTGGTGGTGAAGAACGGGTCGAAGATCTTGCGGGCCATCTCGGGCGGCACACCATCGCCGTCGTCGGCCACCTCGATGCACACCGCCTGCGCCGGACTCGCCCCCTCGAGCACGCGCACAATCACTTCGTCGCGGGCAGCGTCGAGGGCGTTTTCAAACAGGTTCACGAGCACCTGCTCGGCCTGCAGATGGTCCACCACCACCGCCGTGTGCGCCGCACCAATGCCGCGCAGAACGAAGCGTGGCGTGGGTGCCGGTCGACGACGAAGCAGCGCCACCGCCCGGTGCACCAGGTACGACAACTGATGCGGTGAGCGCTGCGCCTCGACGGGAACGACCACCTCCGTCAGCACCCTGCCCACGAGGTCATCGCTGGTGAGCAAGGCGCAGGCGGCGGCGTCGGCTGAAGCGATCGCCCGATCGTTGCCAATCGTGAGCACTCCCATCCGAACCAGGCGAACCGGCGATTCTGTGTGCACCACTGCCCCCGAAAGCTGGGGCATATTCGCCACGCACAACTGGTCGGGCAAGGCGCAGATCGCACACGAGACAGACATGTGGCGTCGAGAAGACGCCATCGTTGTCCTGTCACCACACCGGTGTGGCTTCACTGCCACATCATTGGCGAATGGCTCAGGCTGGCAAGCCAACGAGCTGGCGGCTGACGCGATCGAGGCGTGCGGCGTCGTCGCCGTTGTGGGCGTTGGGGTTGGGCGAACGCAGCGGCCAGCCCCCGCGGTTGGCCTGCTTCTCTCGGTACGTGCCGGTCTGGCTGTAAAACGCACCGGGCTCGATCGTCGGCGACAGCAGCGCAAACAGCGTGGTTTGTGCGCCGGCCCAGGGCTCGATCATGCCCATCAGCGAGAGCACCGGACGCAGCAGGTAGTCCTGCACAAACGTGGGCATCGAGTTCTTGATCAGGTTGGTGCGCACCCAGCCCGGGTGCACGCTGGCGACGACAACGCCCGTGCCGGCCAGCCGCACAGCAAGGTGTTTGGCGTGCAGCACGTTGGCGAGTTTCGACTGCGCGTACGAGGTCCAGCCGTCGTAGGCGCGGCGCTCGAAGTTCAGGTCGTCGAAGTCGATGCGGCCTTCTTTGCCAACGGCCATGTCGTGAAAGCAGCTCGACAACACCACGATGCGTGCCGGCGCAGAAGCCTTGAGCACGTCGAGCAACAGCTCGGTGAGCAGGTAGTGCCCGAGGTGGTTCGTGCCGAGCTGCATCTCGAAGCCGTCCTTCGTTTTGCCCTGCGGCGTGTTCATCACACCCGCGTTGTTGACGAGGCCATGCAGCGCTGTGTGCTTCGCCAAAAACGCGGCAGCGAACGCGCGCACCGACGACAAATCCGCCAGATCCAGCGCCATCACCTCGATGCTGCCCGCCACGCCGCGCGCGACGATCGCCGCACGCGCCGCCTCACCTTCAGCCACGCGTCGGCAGGCGAGCACGACGTGGGCCCCCTGCTTGGCCAGCTGCTCCACCGTGACCAGACCGATGCCGGAGTTGGCGCCGGTGACCACGTAGGTTTTGCCGCTGAGATTTTGGGCGAGCAGCTCGGGTGGACACATCAGGGCTTTGGACATGGTGCAGACCTCGTCGGTCGCCGCAGCAGAACGCGCTGCGGCCGTCTTTCGAACGATAAGAGACCGGTGGTCTTTCTATAAGAGACCGCTGGTCTTGCGTCAAGGGCTCGGCTAGATCTGCGGTGTGACCTTCACACGCGCGCGCCAGCCCGAGCAGAAAGAAGAGCGGCGCACCCTGCTGCTCACGACGGCGCGCGCGATGTTGGACGCGGGCACACCGCTGCACGAGCTGAGCTTGAACGCGCTCGCCCGCGAAGCCGGCATGACGAAGTCGAACGTGTACCGCTACTTCGAGAGCCGCGAAGCGGTGCTGCTCGAGCTGCTGCGCGATGAGTGGTTTGCGTGGTTCATCACGTTGTCGTCGACGTGGGCGCCACCAGCGCCCGAGGTGTTGCCGCTGCGTCATCTGTGCAACGTCATGGCCCGCACGTTGGCGGCGCGACCGCTGCTGTGTTTGCTGACGAGTGTGTTGCCGTCGGTGCTCGAGCAAAACGTCAGCGAGGCCGCCGTCGTCGAGTTCAAGCGCACCACGCTCACGTTCTTCTCCGAGAGCGCGTTGTTCATGAGCACCGTGGTGCCCGACCTGCCGCTGCAGCAGGCGATGCAACTCATGCAAGACGGCGCCGTGGTGCTCACGGGTTTGTACCCGCACGCGCACCCCGCCGACGTCGTGCGCCGAGCCATGGAGCGGTCGCCCGAGCTGGCCGCATTTTCGCGTGACTTCGAAGCCGACCTCGCGCGTCTGTTCTTCGCCGTCGCCAACGCCTGACGGCTTCACCCGCGAAGGACCGAGCCATGAACACCGCGAACACCGCGCACGACGTTGCCATCACCGCTGCCCTCACCCGTGCGGCCGCCGCCGTGCAAGCCGCGAGGCGCGAAGGTGGCGTCGTCGTTGGCGCCGGTGCGGGCATGGGCGTGGATTCAGGGCTGCCTGATTTTCGCGGCCCCGAGGGGTTCTGGAAGGCCTACCCGCCCTATCGCCACCTCGGCTTGAACTTCACCGACCTCGCCAATCCCCGCTGGTTCGCGCGCGACGCGGCGTTCGCCTGGGGCATTTACGGCCACCGCCTGCACCTGTACCGCCACACCGTGCCCCACGCGGGCTACGCGCTGTTGCAGCAGTTGTGCGACGTCGTCGGCCACCACGCCGTGTACACATCGAACGTCGACGGCGCGTTCGAGAAAGCGGGCTTCGCGGCCGACCGCGTCGTCGCGATCCACGGCAGCATTCATCGGTTGCAGTGCACGCAGGCCGACCACGGTGTGTGGTCTGCTGACGAGGTCACCGTCGACGTCGATCCCGACACGTTCCGTGCGCGCGGACCGCTGCCCACGTGCCCAACGTGTGGTGCGGTGGCGCGCCCCAACATCCTGATGTTTGGTGATGGCGGCTTTGTCAGCGGCCCCACCGACGACGCCGAGCACCGCTTCACCGCCCAGCTCAACGCATTTGATGCATCGGCCCCGCACGTCGTCATCGAGTGCGGAGCGGGCACGCACATCCCGTCGATCCGCGTGATGAGCGACGATCTGCTGGCGCGTTTTCCGCACGCCACACTCGTGCGCCTCAACGTGCGTGAAGCCTTCGCCGACGACGCTGCTGTCGCCCACCGCACCATCAGCATTGCGTTGGGGGCGAAGGCCGCGTTGCAGGCGCTGTCGACGATGTGGTGACCCCGATGTCTCCATGATCTTCGATCACGGAGACATGTGCTCTTTCGGGGGGCGTCAGCGATCGGGGCAGGTGCCGTCGATGCAGACCACCTCGGCGGTGGTGCGGTCGAGGCGTGCGGCCTGGAAGTCGGCGCGCAGTTGCTCTGAGATACGTTCGCTGGCCACGAGGCGCACCTCGTCGATCGTCACAGCCGTGGCCGCTGGCGCTGCCTCCTGCCCGCAGAGCCACAGCGTGTCGACGGCGGTGAGGGGTTCGAGCGCGACCGGCGAGGGGCTGCTGATGCGCACCTGGGTGTCGTCGGCGATCACGATGTTCAGCGTGCGGCTCTTCATCTCGAGCTCTTGCCGAAACGCCACCAGCGTTCGCTGGTTCGCCTGCAGCACCGAGCCGAACAGGGCTTGCTGAGGGACGTCGTGGCGCGCGTTGACGAGGCGCAGATCGTCAATGCCGTGGGACAACACCGGCGTGCCCGCGGCGGTGCCCTCGGTGAAGGTGCGCGTCGCCGTGCCGGGGGTCTGCAGCAGCAACGACAGCGTGTAGTTCGACGAGAACGCCGCGAGGGTTGTGCTCGTCAACGTCACGCCAGCCGCATCTGGCCCGCAGACAATGCCCGACCCCACAAGCCCCGCGGCGTCGATCATCGCGACGGGCAGGTTCTCGCCGAGGTCGTCGGTGCCGGTGCGGCTGTTGCGCCGACGTGCACCGCTGCTGAAGTGAAACACGTGGGTGAAATCAGCCCACAACTCGGCCACCGGCTCAGCGGGTGGTGGGGCTGGAGCAACGCTGGCAGGGTGGCGGAAGTAGACGCTCGCCGTCCCCGCAGCGATCGGCGCCTTGATCCACACAGCGCAACCCGTGGCGTCGCAGTGATCCACCTCGTGCGGCACCTCATCAGGGCTGAACACGCGCAGGTCGTCGTCGACCACCATGCCCGGCACCTTCACCAGCGATGGCCTCGGGCCCGTCAGCACCGACGGCGCAAACGGATCGGCTTCGGGAGCGACAGGTGCTGCCCAAGCAACGACGGCCAGGCGGTCGAACGCTGGGGCGAGCCACGTCGTGGCCACGACGCGTCGCCGACCGTCACTGCCACGGCATACAGCCCAGGCAATGCATCTGGCGTCGTCGAGACCACCAGACGCGCCTCGAACACCTCGTGTTGCAGGCCGTCGGGCAGCTCGACCACCGATGACGACGACGACCGCGTCCGCCGCGCCTACCGCGAACGCCTCGAGGCCATTGCCGATCGGCTGACGCCGGAGCTGCGGGTGCTCGCCAACGACGTCGTGGTGCACGACAGCATCATCGAGGTGGTCCGCTGGTGGCCGGAGGCGAAGAAGCTCGTCGTGCAGCTGGTCACCACGCACCCCGTCACCAATGTCTGCAGCACCGTCACGTTGACCTACCACGGCGCGCTGCTCGGCCGCGGTCGCATTGAAACCCTGCGCCTCGTCGCCAACGATCGCGCCACCCAGGTGCTCAACCACGAGGTCGACATCGACGACGACGGACTGGTGGTGCATCGCTTGCTGTTCTGGCCGCGCGACGAAGTCACCATCGACTGCACAACGCTCGACGTCAGCATCGCCGAGCGCGACACGCCGCATGTGCTGCTGGGCCCGGCCTTCATCGAGTTCGAGGCCGATTCGTGAGTCCACGTCGAGGATCGCCGTCAATCGAACGCGCCCACGAACTGCACGCGCTTGGTCTTCGACAGCGCGACGACGGTGACTTCGCCCAGGCCCTCGACACGTTTGAAGCAGTACGAATGCTCGAGGAGCACGAGCCCGCGTCGTCGCGACGCTGGTGGAACCTCGGCATGACGTTGCACGAACTGGCGTGGATCCATGCGCAGCGCAGCGAGCTTGAGCAGGCCCGCGCGCTCTATGAACAAGCGCGGGATGCCAAGCAGCGCGCAGCACCGGCAGACCGCGAGTGGGATGCGTTGTCGACGACGTTGCACGAGCTGGGCGTGGTGTACGCAACCCTTGGCAGGGCAGCCGAAGCCATCGAAGCGTTCAACGCCGCACTCGCTGCCAACGCGCAGATCGCGTCGACGGACGTACGGCGCAACGCCGACGCGGCCACGCTGCAAGCCCTCGCGCGCGTTCACCTCGACGTCGAAGCCTGGGCTGCGGCCATCGACGCACTATCACGTGCGCTCGACGTGCTCGACGTGCTCGAAGAGCCTGCTCGCCTCGCGCGCGCGCTGTACTGGCGCGCCTACGCCCACGTCGAGCTCGCGGACTTCGCGGCGGCCGAGTCGAGTGCTGTCGCGGGTCTTCGCGTCTACAGCGGCATCCCCGACGACACGCGGCCCCACGAGCACCACGCAGAACTGCTGCACGAGCTGGCCTTCCTGTTGCGTCGTCGTGGTGACCGAACCGGCGCGGCCCGTCACCTGTGCGCGGCGCGAGCAGCAAAACGCTCCGAGATGACCTGATACGCCGGAGCCAAGAGCCGGGTTCGCGCCGCTCGTGAGTCAGCGCAATCAGGCGGTAGGTGTCGCCGTTGACGACGTAGATCAGCTCATATGGCCGCACCCAGTGCAGCATGGATCGGATGCGCGATGAACCAACTCGGCGCACGAGGTCACGCGGCGTCAGCGACGACGAGGACGACGACGTGCGAGCAACGCGAGGCCGAACACCGACAAGGGTGCTGTCGGCACGCTCGCACAACCGCCGGGAGCGGCGACCGTGACGACATCGCTCTCGTTGCCAGCGAAGTCGACCGCGACGACGTCCCAGCTGACCACGTCTTCGTCATAGACGCCGATCGCATCAATGTCGTCGTTGAGGAAAGCGGGTACCCCGTTGATGAGCACGTAGGCGACGTCGTCGTCGTTGATCTCGATCTCGATGTCGCGATGCGGGATGCGCCTGCACTCGTACCAAAACAGCAATCCCTGATCCCAGTTACCCACGGTCACCGTCGGTGCTGCCGGTGGTGTCTCGTCGACGACATCGCTGACATCGAAGGGAAGGTCGTACCCATGGAGGCTGTCCAAAAAGCGCCAGCGACCGGGACTGAGCACAGCGTCGTACTCGAGCAGCGCAAGGTCGGTATCGAGGGGCACGGTGACGTCGACAGTGGCGCCGTCGGGCGTCACGAAAATCCAGGAACCGTCGTACACACCGATGGCACCCGGAAACATCACCGCCAACTCGGCGTTCAGCGGCACGGTCTGGCCCGCAAACGTGAACGCGCCGGGCGGTTCGAACAGATCGAAGCACGACGCCTGCGAGGGCGCCGCCCACGTCGCGAGCGCGAGCGTGCAACCGACGAGGAACGCTGGACCGCGCGCGTTCACTGCGCGCTCCGACGACGACGACGACGTGCCAGCAACGCGAGGCTGAGCACCGACAGGGGTGCTGTTGGCACATTCGCGCAGCCGACGAACTCCGTGCGGTTTGTCTCGGCGGGGTCGAGCTCGACGTCAACGCTGACCGCGTCGCCCACCGCACCGTCGGCGATGCGACGGAAGCGCGCGTGGATGGTGAAGACCTCGTTCGCATCAGGCAGACCGGGAACGTACTCGTCGACGGCAGCGACGGCGTCGGCGTCGTAGAGGACCTCGTTGGCCATGCTCACCGGCGAGAAGCCTTCGTCGCCAGGGAAGCGCACCGTGAGATCGAGAACGAAGCCTTCGGGGACGACGTCGATGACGGCAAAGGCGCCTTCGCGGTAGCTGTGGTCCCACCAGCCCGTGGCCTGCTCGCACATGCCATCAAACGGCGACACGAAGACGTCGCGGTAGCCCGAGCGCACCTCCCGCACGTCGACGCGCAAGTTGGGTGCTGGGATCGCTTCGTCGGCGATCGCGACGTCACCGTCGACCACGTCGAGTTCGACACCACCGTAGCCCCACGCTTCCAGCGCGAAGCTCTCAGGCGTGCGGTAGCGGCTGCCGGGGGCGACGTCGGGGACAGCAAGGGCGATGCTGCTGCCGACGCCGGTAGAGACGATGTCGACATCAACGTCGGCGGTACCGTCGAGGCCCGTGAGGTGGACGCTGCCCTCGGTGTCTTCGCTGCCGCCATCGGCGAGCCACCAGGTCCCGCCGGCGGGAGCGCTGCTGACAAAGAGCTGAGTCTCGATGAACGGCGGTGGCGAGCAGGCGTTGGCGGGTGCCGCCGTCGTCGATGACAACGCGACGGTGGCGGCGGTGATGGCGAGCAATGAGCAGCGGCGAAGCATGGCGGTCCCCCTGAAGACCAGCAGCATACCCGGGCGGCGCTGACGCGCTCGCCACCTCCCAAAGATCTGCCGCCGTTTCAGCCCGCCGTGACGACGTAGCGGCCGTCGTCAGCGACCTGCACGCGCGGGACTGTGTGCTGCTGCTCAAACAGCGCCCAGCCCTGCTGCAGCTCGCGCCACAGGGCTTTGGTGTCGTCGTCGACGTCGGTGCGCGCCTGCAGGGCGGCCACCACCGGCTCGGTCATCGGCTGCGGGAAGATGTGGATCGGCACGCGGCGCTTTTGGCCAAACGCTTCGGCCACCAGCAGGTAGACCTCTTCGATCGGTTCGTCTTCGATCGGAATACAACCAATGGTAACGCAACTGCCGTGCACCATGATATCGCCGCCCAGTGGTGCTGTGGCGCTACGCTTTCGATTTCGCACGCGATCTGACGCGTTGGGATAGTCGACCCGCAGCGACAAATGGTACGACGAATTCGGATTCAAAGCGCTGATCGAATAGTAGCCCTCGGGCACCTGCAGATCGCCCTCGCGCGTCTTTGGCCCAGACACGCCCGACAGCCGGCAGATCGGATGCGAGAGCACCAACGCCAGCGGTGCCGACGTGCCGTTACCCGCCCACACCTCGACCACGCCTGCGCCACCGTCGACGTCGCGCTTGGTGGCGCGCACGAAGACCTCCTTCGGCGGCCACTGCAGGCCCGCGGCTTTCACGGCTTGCTGCACCACCGCTCCTCGACGAGCACGCGCGCAGCGACGCGGTCTTTGGTGCCCACGGCATCGGCGGCGCGTGCCGCCCCGAGCTCGAGCAGGTGCCGCTGGCTGACCGCGATCCCCGCCACACCAACACCAAGTGCCGCCAGCAGATGACGACGACGCAAACCCATCACGCTCACTCCTCGTACAGCACACGCTGTGTCGTCGTGGAGGCTGCCGCATCGAGCACCAGACGCACCTTGAGCAGCAGTGTTTCGCGAATGATGGGCTTGGGCAAAAAGTCGATGCCCGCGTCGAGCACGCCGTGGTGCACGATGGTGTTTTCGGTGTAGCCCGAGACAAACAACACCTGCAGCGACGGCCGCAGTTTCGTGAGGCGCTCGGCGAGTTGGCGCCCGTTCATGCGTGGCATGACGACGTCGGTCACCAGCAGGTGAATGGTGGCGGAGAACTGCTCGCACAACAAAAACGCTTCGCCGCCGTTTTGCGCTTCGAGCACGTTGTAGCCGTTGCCGCGCAGCACACTGACCACGACGTTGCGTACCTGGTCTTCGTCTTCGACGACGAGGATGGTCTCGGTACCGCGCAGGCTTTGCGGCAACGGCGTGTTCGCCTGCGACTGCGACACCGGCCGCCCCGTGCGTGGCAGGTACACCTTGAACGTCGTGCCATGACCGCGCTCGGAGTAGACCCAGATGTGGCCGCCGCTTTGCTGCACGATGCCGTACACCGTCGACAAGCCCAGGCCGGTGCCGCGCGATTTGTCCTTCGTCGTGAAGAAGGGCTCAAAGATGCGGGCCTGGGTTTCTTTGTCCATGCCCATGCCGGTGTCGGTCACCGCGAGCATCACGTAGTTGCCCGCGACCACACCCGCGTGCTCGGCGGCGTAGGCCTCATCGAGCGTGACGTTGTGGGTCTCGATGGCCAGGCTGCCGCCGTTTGGCATCGCGTCGCGCGCGTTGACGACGAGGTTCATCAGCACCTGCTCGAGCTGCCCTTCATCGGCGTAGGTGCGGCCCACGTCGGGTGCCAGCAGCAGCGTGAGCTTGATGTCTTCGCCGACCACGCGCGAGAGCATGGCTTGAACACCAGCGACCACAGGGTTCAGCTCGATCACCACGGGCTGCAGAATTTGTTTGCGGCTGAAGGCCAACAACTGCTTTGTGAGCTTGGCGGCGCGGTGGCCGGCTTTCACGATTTCTTTCAAATCGTCGACGACAGGATCGTCTTTCGGCAACGACAGCGCCATCAAGTCGGCGTAGCTGAGGATCACCGACAACAGGTTGTTGAAGTCGTGGGCGATGCCGCCAGCGAGGCTGCCCACGGCCTCCATTTTTTGCGCCTGCCGCAGTTGCTCCTCGAGCTTTTCGCGTGCGCGCTCGGCGTTTTTCACGGGCGTGATGTCTTGCGTGGAGCCATGCACGTGGGTGACGACACCGTCGTCGCTCTTCACGGCATGACCAATGACGCGCACCCACAACACGGCACCGCGCGACGTGGTGATCTCAGCCTCGAGGTCGAACGACGCGCCTTCGGATTCGCACCGCGACAGCGCGGTCGCGACGACGTCACGGTAGGCGCGCGTGTAAAACGCCAACGTCTGCTCGACGGTGGTGACCGTGCCATCAGCGACGTCGTGCAAGCGGCAGAGTTCTTCCGACCACTGCACCCGCTCGCCATCGACACGCCAACCACCGAGATGGGCCGTCTGGCCCGCGATGCGCAACAGCGCCTTGCTCTCGCGCAACGAGGCCTCGCTCAACGTGCGACGCTCGATCTCTTGCGCCAACGTGCTGGTCTCTTGTTGGAGGGCCGCTGTCGTCGTCAACGCCTGGGTCAGGGCCGACTCCAGCGCGTTCATCACCGCACCGGTGCCCACCACGGCGCACACACTGACGAGCACAAAGTTGCTCGTGACGACGAGCCACGCCGTGAGGTTCTGGTTGAAGTGCCTGACCAGCTCGGGATGCTCGATGGCCACGAGGCCCAGCACGAGCATCGTGACCGCATTCAGCACCACCGCCACCAGCCCCACCCGTCGACCCAACAGCAACGTGGTGAGCAGCGACGAGCCGAGCAAATACACCTGACTGATCGGCCCCACGCCCAACAGCAGGCCCGCCCCCAGCGCGTAGTACACGAGGCACATGCCCACCGCGCGCACACGCCACGACAGCCGCGTGGCCAGGGTGAGCACCGCCACCGCGCCCAACGCCACCGTGTCGAGCACCGCCACGCTGTGAATGCCCTGGTGCCACGCGAGCAACACGCTGGGCAGACCCACGATCGTGCCCAACACCAACGTCAACCGCTGCACAATCGACAGCAGATCGCTGCGCCACACCGCGGGGCGCAGTCCAAAAACGGTCGTCGGTTCGGTGGTCACGGCGCGTACGCTAGCAGAAAACGCCACCAGGCGGACACCTGTCCGATCAGGTGTTCAGGCGTTCAGGGCTTCGGCCAGCTCGCGGGTGGCGTAGGTCAGGATGACGTCGGCGCCGGCGCGCTTGATCGACAACACCGTCTCGAGCATGCAGCGGTCGCCGTCGATCCAGCCCCGTTCTGCCGCCGCCTTCAACATCGCGTACTCGCCCGACACGTGGTAGGCGGCCACCGGCACATGCACGGCCTGTTTCACGGCGAGCACGACGTCGAGGTAGGCCACCGCGGGCTTCACCATCACCATGTCCGCCCCCTGCTCCACGTCGAGCCGCACCTCGCGGAGCGCTTCGAGCCGGTTGGCGGGGTCCATCTGGTAGGTCTTTTTGTCGAGGCCACCGCGCGGCGCGCTGTCGAGGGCATCGCGGAACGGGCCGTAAAAGCCGCTCGCGTATTTGGCCGCATAGCTGAGCAGGCACACCCGCTCAAAGCCTGCCTCGTCGAGGGCGTTGCGGATGGCACCAATACGGCCGTCCATCATGTCTGACGGCGCAATCACGTCGACGCCGGCGCGGGCCTGACACAGCGACTGCTTGATGAGGGCAGCGACCGTGGCGTCGTTGACGATCTCGGGCGACGTACGCGACCCACCCGGCCAACGCACGTCGGCGAGCAGACCGTCTTGCCCCGACGTGGTGAACGGATCCAGCGCGACGTCGCCGATCACCATGATCTCGGGGACTTCGTCCTTCAGGGTTTTGATGGCGCGGCTCACGAGGCCGTTGTCGTTCCAGGCTTCGTCGCCGCCGATGGTCTTTTTGCTGTCGTCGACCTTGGGGAACAACGCGATGCCCGGCACGCCCAGATCGCGCAGCCGACGGGCCTCCTCGACGAGCAGATCCACACTCAGGCGCGCCTGCCCCGGCATCGAGGCAATCGGCTGGCGCTCGTGTGTGCCCTCGATGATGAAGAAGGGCTGGATGAGGTCTGACGGCGTCAGCACGGTCTCTCGGGCCATGCGGCGCAGGCTGTCGGTGCGGCGCAAACGACGGGGACGCTCGACGAGGGACAAACGAGAATCAGCAGACGACGACATGGGAGACCTCTTGCGTTGGCTGGTCGCGGGTCTATCAATATCTCTCTCGAAGACGCATTCCTTGTGGACGCGCCGACGGTTTCTGGTGGGCTTGGTCTTCTTCGGCGCCAGCCGAAGAAGCAGTCAAAACTTCTTGCCGGTGAGGTACGCGATGTTCGGACTTGGAATGCAGGAACTCGTCGTCATCCTGTTGATCTCGCTGCTGCTGTTCGGCGGAAGCCGCCTGCCCGGCATCGCCGCGGGCCTCGGCGGTGCGGTCAACTCGTTCAAGCGCGCGCTCAACGGCAAAGACGACGACCGCACGCTGCCCGCCGACGGCGCCACCGCGGACCACAAGGTCCCCACGCCCGCCGACACCACCAAGGTCTGAGTCAACGCCATGGCACGCCGCGCCTTCGTCGACGATCACCGCCTCGCCGACGTCGTCGTGGGCGACCGTTGTGCCCTGCCCGCCGACGTGGCCCACCGCTTCGGGCGCGTGCTGCGCCTGCACGAGGGCGAGGCCATCGAGCTGTTTGACGAAGCCGGCCACGTCGTGCGCGGCACCTTTGCCACCGACACCATCGTGGTCACCGAAGTGGTCACCGTCGACGACGCGCTGCCCCCGCTGGTGGTGCTGCAGGCCCTCACCAAAACCGACAAGCTCGAGCTCGTGGTGCAAAAGGCCACCGAGCTGGGCGCGTCACGCGTGGTGCTGTTCGCCGCACGCCGCTGCCAGGTGAAGCTCGACGACGAACGCGGCGACAAGAAGGTCGCCCGCCTCAACAAGATCGCGCAAGACGCCGCCCGACAGTGTGGTCGCGCACGTCCCCCCGTCGTCAGCGGGCCCGTCAACAGCGTCGAAGCACTCGCCACGTGCCGCGAAGTGGTGGCAGCGGGCGGGCTGGCGTTTGCGGGCATTGTCGACGCCGACAGCACGCTTTCGGCCCTGCTGGCCAACAACACCGCAGCGTTGAAGCAGGGGGCCCTCGTCGTGATCGGCCCTGAAGGCGGCCTCGACGCCGACGAGCAGCAGAAGTTCGTTGATGCCGGTGTGGTGGGCGTGCGCTTCTCGCGCCACGTGCTGCGCACCGAGACGGCGGCGTTGGCCGCGTTGGCCATCTGCCAGGCCGCCCTCGGCGAAGCCTGAACACCGCAGGTTGACCAAGGCGCACCGACCGATGCGGTCGTCGTCGTTGGCGATTGACGCCACAGTGGTGCGCCGCGAGGCTGCCACATGCGCTTGTTCTCGACCCGCGTTGCTGCTTCGCCCACCGCCACGCCTGCGGTCCCCGCAACGCCAACGACGCCAGCACCGTCGACGCCGATCGCGACGTCACCGCCAACAGCCACGTTCTCGACGGGCGGCACCGCGCAGGCCCTGCCCGCAGCAGCCACGGGCCCGCGGCAATCGGTGGTGGGTGTGCAGGCCGCGTCGACGGCAGCCGCTGCGCTCACCCCGGAGCAGGCGGCCTCGGCGACGCTCAATGCGAAGATCGTCAAGAAGTACCCGAAGCTCGCCGCCATCTGTGCTGACCCGCACAAACTCATGGCCGACTTCGGCGCGCGCTTCGAGGCGCAGAAGCTGAAGACCCCCACCGACGGCTACCAGTTCGACGTCGCCGACATTGCCCTGCCGATCCTCGACGACATGCGCACCAATCTGGCCACCGAGCTCGTCGAGCTGCGCGCACGGCACGCCACGCTGTCGGCGAAAGTCGAGGCCCGCGGGCTGTTGGCCATGCCGTGGACGCGCGGCGAGCTGCACCAATTGGAACGCGGCATTTCGTACCTGCAAACCCTACACGACGATGTGTCAGCCCAGCACGACAGTGGCACGGTCCCGTACCGCACGCTGCAGACGCTGGGGTTCTTCACCGCCCGCGGATTGGGCTTGTTCGACATGCGTCAGATCGGCCGCCGCGATCGCGCGCTGCTGCAGATCGATCGCTACATGCAGGGCTACAACGGCGTCAACGTCGACGAGGAAATCGCGCGCTACGCGAAGAAGGACTTCAAGGTCTTCGACCTGCAAAGCCCCGTGGGTGGCTTCAAAGAAGCACATGCGCCGTTTGAAAAAGCCTTCTTCGATCCCGACCGCTTGCGCATGATTTCGCTGCCCTTTGCCGACAGCCTTGGGCCAGAACCGTTCACCAGACTGGTGCCCTACAATATATTCTTGATGGGCATGACCCGTGAGCCGGCCGCGGCCGACGGCTTTGTGCGTCCAGGCGGCGACTTCTGGATACACGACGTGCGCCACTCATCGGCGATCTTCGAAGAGCGCGAGCGCTACGTCGAGACGCACCAGATGTCGCCCGCCGCCCTCGAGCGTTTTCAAGGGCTGCAAGACCGCTGGAAGGTCGAGCTCGACGCGGCCCGCGGCGAGATCCCCAGCAAAGAGCTGCGCTACGCCATCGGCTTCATCATGTTCAACTTCCACCACGACCGCGGCTACACGTTGGCGCCGTCGTCGTACGAGCACGATGCCGCGATCGATAAGGTGCCGCGCCTGCTCTACATGATGCTGCACATCTCGAAGCAGCCCATCGGCTTCAAGAACGTCGACGCCACGATGAACGAGGCGCAGGCGTGGTTGAAAACCTTCTGGGCCGCCCGCGCTGCCGAAGAACGCAGCGTCTGGAACACCTGACGGCGCTGTGGGGGGATCGCGGGACCCGACCTCAGTGCGAGGCGAGCCGCACAAACGTCGAGAGGTCGCGGCTCAAGAAGTCGTCGTCGAGGGCTTCGGTGGTGGCCACGAACAGGTCGCTCACCACGATCAGACCATCATCGAGCGGCAGGAGCTGGTGCGCGCGCAGCGACGGACGCAGAGGCCGCACCACGCCGTCGTCGATGTGAAAGAGACCGCCGACGGTGGAGCCGATGAACACGCGACCGCGCCAACTGCACACGCTGCTGACGTCGTGCGGCACGGTGAACGACTGCTGCACACCAAGCTCGTCGACGGCGACGACGCGCTTGCCCGCGGCCGCCACCAACGGCAACGACGGCGACAACGCTGTGATGCCGGCCCCCAACGAGAACAGCTCGCGCTGACGACCGCTGGCATCGACCTCGACGACGCGCCCGTCAGACGTGCCTACGATCGCGCGCTCTTCGGTGACCGGACCAAGCAGGTGTGCACCTGCGACCGTGCCCCATGACTGAGCAGTGCCGTCGCTGTTGCAGCGCCACACACCACCATCGCTGTCGACGACGATGCCGTGGTTGGCGAGCGCGCGAGTGCCGTAGCGCAGCTCAACGGGTTCGCTGTCGGGGCGCACCGACCACAGCACGTCGTTGACGTCGACGACGAGCAAGCCCGCATCGCACGCCGCCAGAGAACGCCCCACCGTGGGCAACGAAGCGACCGCCTCAACCGTGCCGGGGCGCAGCCGCAACACCATGGCGTCGCCGACGGTGGGCCGCTCGTCGTCGCTGCGAACACCAAGGACGACGAGACGGTGCGCGGTGGTCGCGCAGGCCGAGGCGAAGTGATGACGACCAACACCGACTGGCGTACCGGTTGCGCGTCGCGAGGCCTCGGAAGAAACAGGTGCTCCCACACAAAAACCCTAGCGTTGCTCTGGGCATTACAACCAGTTCGGCAGATCTGGTGTGTGCGATCTGCACAGGTCGAGACGCTGTTGCGGACACCTGTGCAGATCTCGTCGAGGTCTACCGCAGCACGAGCTCGACCAACGCCTCGCGCTCGTCGACGGCGAGCACCGGCACCGAAACAAACGGCAACAGCGGTGCGCCCACACCGTGGTTCACGACGACGGCCATGACCGTCAGCCCCGCGTGCTGCAACGCCAGCAGCGCGGTCAGCGTGTGACTGATCCACCCCAGATACGACCCCTCCACCACCAACACGACCGGTGCGGCCACCGCGCGCATGAGGTCGAGTTGCGTGCTGCTGTCGGTGAGCGGACTCATCACCCCGCCCGCCGTCTCGACGACGACGACGTCGGCCTCACCTGCACCATCGACGTCAACCTCGCACGCCGCCACCAGGGCGTTGAACGACAACACCACACCCTCCAGGCGCGCCGCTGCATTCGGTGCCAGCGGTGCTCGAAACCGCCACGGCGACACCACATCGCGCGCGCTCATGGGCAAGCCCGCCGCAGACAACAGGCGATCCGTATCGCTGCTGCCCACGTCGTCGTCGTCGACACCGCTGACCACCGGCTTGCGCGGCACTACGCGCCGGCCGCGCGCGCGGAGATCTTCGATCAACCGACACGCCACGTACGTCTTGCCCACGTCGGTGCCACTGCCCGCGATGGCCACGCGCTTCAACATCACGGCCTCCAGTGCGCACGCAGGCTGCGCGCCAACGCGTCGACGTCGTCGTCGCTGTGCCCCGCCGACAGCGAGATGCGCAGGCGGCTGGTGCCCACCGGTACCGTGGGCGGACGGATCGCGACCACCAGATGCCCGTCGTCAGCGAGGTGCTCCATCAACGCCAGGGCGTCGGCTTCAGCGCCCACCACCACGGGCACGATGTGACTTGTGGGAGCAGGCAAACCAACAGCCGCGCACAAACGCTGGGCCAGCAGCAGTGGTCGACGACGACGTTCGGGCTCGCGCTCGGCCACCTGCAACGCTGCATGGGCCGCAGCCACCACCGACGGCGGCAACGACGTGCCAAACAACACCGGCCGCGCCCGCGACAACAGCAGCGCACACAACGACGACGGCCCGGCGATGGTGCCGCCGTAGCTGCCACACGCCTTGCTCAACGTGCCCGTGACGACGTGCGCAAACGTGGCCGGCGGCGGCGTGTTGAGATCGACGAGGAAGCCGTGCGCATCGTCGACCAACAACCAGGCATCGTGCGCATCGCACACCGCACGCAGCGCGCGCAGCGGGGCGAGGTCGCCGTCCATCGAGAACACGCTTTCGGTGACGACGACGATGTGACCGTTTGGCCGCTGCGCGCGGGCCGAAGCAACGGCGTGCGCAAATGCCGGCACATCGTTGTGGGCCACGATCTCGACTGCTGCACCGTTGCTTTTGGCGAGCTGCACGCCGCTCATGAGGCTGGCGTGGGCGAGGGCATCGACGACGACGACATCGCCGGCACCACACAACGCGGGGATCACGCCAACGTTGGCCAACCAGCCCGAGCCAACCACGAGAGCGGCCTCGGTGCCTTTGTGTGAGGCGATCGCTGTTTCGAGCCACGACAGGTGCTCGTGCGCGCCCGTGACCAGCCGCGAGCCACCACTGCCAGCACCATCGGCAAGGGCCGTGGTGGCCGCCGCGATGACGTCGTCATGGTGGGCAAGACCGAGGGAATCGTTGGCCGAGAAGTCCACCAGCGTGACCCGTGCACCACCGCGATCACGCTCGGCACGCAGGCCAGGAAGGCGGCGCGTGGGCACGCTGTGTCGACGTCGTTGCAGCTGTTCGAGCTGCTCGAGTTTGGTGGTGCAGAAGCGTTCGAGGCTGTTGATCATGTTGATTGGCGGGGAAGGTTCCCCGCCCGCTCCTCAAGAAGCTCACCTCGGCGACAAAACCGCAAAGCCGGTTTTCTCTTCGAGGCTCGTAAAGGCTCGCCCGTCGTGACGAGGTCGGTAGCAGCCCCACACCACCGACGCGAGGCGTGAAGAAGAGGCGTGAAGAAAACGCGGTGGCTCGCCATGTGCCGTCGTGACGCCCAAACGTGCAGGAAGGCTCACCAGCGCCGCGAAGCGATCGGGCTTGCTAACGCGGTGTGCCGCCACTACCACCGGCGGCCGGACGGCCTGATTGCAGCGCGACACACGTGTCACTGCGGCGGCGGTCCCTGTTGTGCCCGATCCACCTGTGTGGCGCAGCGGTCCCTGCCGGAGTCATCGCCCTCGTGCATTCTGCAAAGCCTCCCCCTGCGTCGACCAGTCCCCAGATCACGGCAACGGCCCTGGCCCCACCGCCGCGACGGCAAACCTCGACGACCCTGACGGCTTCAGCGGGGAACCGCGGCGTGTTGTTGACGCTGGTGTTGATCGCCATCGCGGTGCCGGTGTTCATGCTGAGCCCGTGGGTGTTGTCGGCGGGCTTGATCGCCACGTGCGGCGTGTACGTCGCCTTCGAGTTCTCGCTGGTGAAGATCTCGCACCGCACGCTGGATCGCGAGATCGAAGCTGGCGTCGTCGGTGCAGGCACCCTGCTCGCGATGAAGAACGACATGAACGCGATGTTGGCGGCGTGTCAGTTCGGCATCACCGTGACGAGCCTGGGGCTCACGCTGGCGCTGGAGCCCGCGATCCACCACGCCCTTGAAGCGTTCCCCGCAATTGCCCGCTGGTCGGCGGCGTTGGCGATGGGCATCGGCGCGTTTTTGCACGTCACCTTCGGCGAGCTGGTGCCCAAGGGCCTCGCCCTCGTCGTGCCGCTCAAGGTGCTCTACCTCACCGCGCCGTTCATGCGGCTGTTTCGCTTTCTCGCCGTGCCGTTCATCGCGACGTGCAACGCGATCGCCGGCGGCGTCGTGCGCATCATCACCGGCAAGAACCCCGACACCGACATCCACCACGAAGAAGAAGTCGAACTCGACGAGGCTTTGTCGGTCGCCAACAAGAGCGGCAGCATTCAGCCTCAAGAGTTCAAGCTCATGAACAACGTCCTCGCCTTTGCTGCGCTGACGGCGCGCGAGGTGATGACGCAGGCCAAGCAGGTCATCGCCCTCGACCTGCAGGAGTCGTGGGACGACAACATGAAGCTCGCCGAAGAGCAGGGCTTCAGCCGCTACCCCGTCGTCGACGGCAACATCCACAACGTCGTTGGCTACGTGCGCCGCGCTGAGATTCTGAAGTCCGAGCTCATGGGCAAGCGCGACCTGAAGGCCCTGGTGCTGCCGATCGAGCGTCGCCCCGAAACCGCCCTCGTCGCGCAGCTCAACGCGTTTCAGGGCTGCCCGGTCATCGCTGTGTACGACGAGCACGACAACTTCACGGGCTTGCTCACGGCCGAAGACGTCGTCGAGCAGATCGTGGGCGAGATCTACGACGAGACCGACGAACGCGCCCCCAGCAACGTCGAGCGCCTGCCCGACGGCAGCCTGCGCCTGCGTGGCGCGATGCTCTTGTACTCGGCCGGCGAAGTGCTCAGCCTCGACGACGCCCTCGTTGAAGCACAAGACGTCGACACCATCGGCGGCTACGTGCTCAAGCTGCTGCAGCGTCAACCGCGCGTGGGCGATGAAGTCACGGTGGGCGATTGGCGCGTCGTCGTCGAAGCCGCCCAGGGCTTCCGCATTCTGCGCCTGCACTGCACGCCCTGGGTCGACACCGAAAACGCCCCGGGCTGAGCACATTCATGGAGTTGGCGTGCCGCCAACTCCATGAATATCAACATGAATTCGTGCACCTGGCGGAACGCCAAGTGCACGAATTCGACCGCGAGCGGTCGAATTGAGCCTCGAAGAGAACCCGCTTTGGGGTTTGTCGCCGAGGCGAGTCTCTTGAGGGGCGGGCGGGGAAACCTCCCCGCCGATCAATTTCAGGTCGCTTCAACGGGAGGGACCGACTCCCGCACGCGCGCGCTTTCGTCGCGTTGCCACAACAGCTGCGCGAGTTCCTGGAGCTTCTCGCTGTCCATCGGTGTCGATGCTGCGGCGACGCGGGCGTCTTCGCTGGACCCTCGGTGCTCGAGGTACAAGCGCGCGGGCAGGCACTCCGTCGCCGCCTGCACAATCGATGCTTCGACGAGCTCTGGCGGCGATGCTGGTGCCTTGAGGACCGAGCGCACCTCTGAACCAAGGTCCGCGTGTCCCACAAGGAGCGCGAGCAGCTCCGGATCGATGGTCGTCGTGGTCGGCGCCGGGCTTGCTGTGGCTGCGGCGCCGAGCAGCATCGGGTCGTTCTCGAGGTACCACGCAAGGGTGTGCACGCTTGTGTGCGGGTTCGCCGCGATGGCGCGACGGACCCGGCCATCCGGGTGGCGGGTGACGGCCCCCGGCAGGCCTTTTGTGGTTCGCAGGTGAGCATCGAGCACGTCGAGCGTGATGCCAAAGAGGTTGGGCAAGACGTCCCACGGCACAAGGCAGGTGGAGAGGGCCGACTCCCGCACGCGGTCGTCCGGATCGTAGGCAAGGCGAGCTACCACGCTGTGGTGAACAGCCGGATTGCGGGCCACGGCGCGACGGACTTCGGCGTCGTCGTGTTGGGCGATGAGCGCCTGGATCTCGATGTTTGGCTGACGATGCGCAGCGCGCATCAGCGAGAAGTGGTCCCGCGCGATCATCTCGGCAATGCGTGCCGTGGGAAGATTGGGGTTCATCACGAGTGACTGTTGCAGCGTGATCGAGGCATCGGCCGCGAGCTGCAGGATGATGGCCGCAGGCGTCGACAGGTTCTCGGCCAGCGCGCAACGCACCTGCTCCGACTGCTGGGCCGCACGCTCCCAGACCGCATCAGGCAAGACGCTGCGGCGTGCGATCTTCATCCACAGGTCGTCGTCGGCGTGGGCAGCGATCTCCTCGAGCAGCGCAGCGTCGGCGGTGGGGAGCAACTGGTCGATGTGCGCTCGCGCGTGTTCAACCTGCGCCCGGATGATCGAGGCGATGCACCCGCGTCCTTTGGGCAACGGTCCAAAAAGCAGCTCGCTCGGTGACATCGAGCTCAACGAGCCTGGCGACTTGTACGTGGCCGCATACGCCGCCTGCCACGGCGCGTTTCGGTAGGCACGCGGCACACAGTGTTCCGCAAACACCAACGACGACACCACGTCAGCGCCTCGCTCGACATCTTCAAATGAGATGGACGCAACGAGGCCCAACGGCAGTCCTTCTGGCTCGGGCAACAGCTCGATCTCTTTGTGTGGCGCCACACCGGAGCGGCACAGGTGCAGCACGGGTGCTGCGGCATCCAGCACCACGGCGAAGGATGGCGAACGCACCTGGCCGGTGCTGGTCGCCGGCGGCAACAAAGACCAGTCCTCGAGGAGCCACTCGAAAAACGCGTCCGAGGCCGCCCGCGACGTCGACGCACGTCGTTGCAGCTCACGGGTCAGCTCACGTGTGGCGGCGAAGCCGTGTTGCTTGATGTGCGCCACCACCGCGTCGATGAAGTCGCTGTCGCGGTCGCCGAACTTCTCCACGTCGAGGGGACGCGGCTCAGCTTGAACCAACCACAGACCGCTTCGATGTGTCCCCATGTCGCCTCTCCATGCACGCCAACGCCAAAGAGGCGTGTGGGTAGAAAGACCAGGGAGCGTTGTCGAGGGACGCCCACAGCAAGCGCCTCAGCGCTCGAACAACCCGCGCTGCTGCTTGCGAAACAGCCGACGCTTCGGCGCCGCGGGCCACGTCGTCGGCAGCTGCGCTTTCGTCGTCGTCAGGCGCACGTAGCGCTCGGTGCTGGTGGCCGGCACACGCAGGCTGTGCGGACCGCGATCGAGATGAACCACAGCGTTGGCGGCGTACTCGACGTCGTCGATCACAGCACTGGTGCTGGTGCGGTAGTCGCCAGCGATGTCGTTCACAAACGTGGCAGCACCGCTGGTCACATCCACGTCGTGACCAGCAACCCACAACGGGCCCCACACCGGCACGAAGTTGGTGCGCAAGGCGGCCGCGTCGTCGGGCAGCAACGACAACTCGGGGTTGTTGAGATCAAGTGCCGTTCCATTCGTGAGCAGAAACTGCGGCTGCTCTTCGCGAACGACGTCGACAAAGACGGCGTGTTGATCGGCGTGGTAGTTCTCGAGCGACCACGTGCTCAAGAAGGGCCCAACCTTTTGAAAGCGCCCCACCATCGAGCAGATGTCGACGTACGGTACCGGCGCAGGAAACACCTGATGCACCACCGCCAACGTCGTGCGCTGGTCTTTGACTTCGTCGCGTTGCCGCCAGGCGTGCCACGCCACACGAACCGACAAAAACGCCGTCACCGCCACGAGCACCAACAACGTCAAGCGCTCGCGACGACCAAGCGCACGGGCCACCGCGCAGGCCAACAGCGGCGTCAGCGGCGGCACCACCGAGACGAAGAAGTAGACCCAGGCGTTTCGGTACACGAGGGCTGCTGCGAGCGGTGAGGCCAACGCCAGTGCGGCCAGCAGGTGACGGTCGACCTCGCCACGACGACGCGCGCGCGCCGCGAGCACCACGGCGGCCACCACGGCGGCGAAGACCAACAGCCAAAACAGCGGGTCGTGTTTGAGCGAGTCCTTCAACACCGCTGCCCGCGGGATCACACCGCTGCTGAACACCTTCAACACCCACTGCAGCGGTCCGCCATTCGCCGCGCGCGCCGACGGCAGCAACGACGACGACGTCAGCCCGCTCGCGTGCCAGAGAAAGCCCGAGGCAAAACACACAGCGCCGGCACCAACGAACAGCGCAACACTTTTGAGTTGCTCGCGCCGTTGCAACATCACGACGAGCAGCAGCGGTGGCACAAACAGGGCGGCCTTCAGCGAGAACAGCAACGCCAACGCGGTGAACGCGGCTGCCACCACGATGCCGATCACACCGCTGTGCACGACGACAGAAGCCGCCGCGAGCATGAAGCAGCACACCACGAGCGGGTCGAAGCGCGCGCTGGTGCCGTGCCACACCACAGCCGACATGGTTTGCGTGACGACGACGGCGAACAGTGCGGCAACGGTCGAACCCGACCAGCGTTTGGCAATCACGCCCGAGGCTGCAGCAGTGACCACGGCCAACACGGCCATCACGCGTCGCATGGTGAAAACCGCCGCGATCTCGTCGGTGCCGTCGAGCCAGAAGAAGGCGCGGGCGTGAAACGTGAGGTTCGCGTCGGTGAGGGCGGCGCGCTGCAACTCGAGCACGCGCGAGAAGAAGTAGAACTCGTCCCAGTTGATGTTGACCAACGAGAGCACGTGCAAGCGGCCCACCGCGACCAGCACGAGTGCTGCAACCATCACCAGCAGGACTGCGCGGCGCAGATTCATGGTCGCGGAGTATGCGCACGTTGCCGACGGCGAGCGAGCATTCGTTTGTGTCTGCTGGTGTCATCGCGGCAACGTCACGTGCTCAAAATGGTTGCGTTCCTCCGCCCACCCCGTGCTCCCGTCGTCACGAGCACGTTCGCAGGAGTGCCGATCAAGAGCGCAACACCAGGCGAAGTGCCCACATGGCGAGCGCACAAGCGATGGACACCACCCAGATCAGCACCACCAATGACGTCGGCAAAGGCATTGACGTGTGGGTCATCACGACTGACGGCGGCGGTGCGCGCGTTGCAACGATGCTTCCATCTGCCTCTTTGTGCCAGAGGCAGCAGGTCACACTGAGGTCAGGCTCGTCGTCAAGCAGGCGGGTCGTATACGGGGCGAACGCGGCCATTTCGCTTTCATCGAAATACGGAAGCCCGTCCGTGCCGTCCTCGCCGTTGGCGCTGTAGTGGTAGCTGTAGCTGCAGACGCCCGGGACGAGATCGTCTTTGTGCCGTGTGACGCAGAAGCCCACCGTCGGCATCTGTTGGCGAGCGCGCGCTGCGAAGAACCCAGGTAGGCACTCTTCAATCTGCATCAAGACTCGCTCGCGAGTGAGCGTGTCGGGATCGGGCACCGTTTGCGACAACCGCTGCGAGCGTGGCAGCGGCGGTTGCGGTGGCGGTTGGGCGGGCAGAGCGCCGTTCTCGTCGACATCGGGGCAGCCGTCTTCCCACTCCGGACGCTGCATCACGCCGACGATCGTGCGGCGTATCGTGCCGTCGGCGTCCCTGTGCCACAGACAGTAGGGCGCGAGTGCTTTCGGCCCGTAGTCCAACAGGATCGCGTACGAGGCGAAGGCACAGAACAGCTCGCCCTCGCTGTCGAAGATTGGAAAGAGGCCCTCGAAGCGACGGTCGAAGTCGAGCGTCGAGCGCTCCTGGGACCACCGCGGGTCGTCGGGCTCCAACGTGAGCTCCAACGCGCCGATGGAGTTGGTCGCGTCGTGCAGGCGGCTTGGATCGTGCTCGATGCTGAAGCTGTAGCTGAGGCTGCATTCAACTTCGTTGGCTTCAGGATCCTGGCCAACGCCGAAGCCGATGGTCTGCACCCGCCGTCCACCAAGCTCGAGAGCGAATGCGGCTGGCAGACACGCTTCCAGCTGAAGCAGCATCCGCTCCCGCATCCGCGCCGCGGTGTTTCGGACAACATACGAACCGTGAGGCGCAGCCATCGTGCGCTCGTACCACTCGAGGTCGTCGATGCCTACGCGCGCGGCGTACCGCGAACGTTGTCAGTCGATGACGAAGTGCTCGGCGTCGGCTTCAGTACCTTCGGCTTCTGCAGCGCGCAGCGCGTCTTGCATGGCGCTGTCGTCGAGCTCGCGCGACGGCACCTTCACCCACTGCTCGCCGTGCCACAGCTCACCGCCGGCGTACTGCGACTTGTAGCTCATGGTCTTGCTGCCCGGCACCAGGTAGCCCAGGTAGTAGTAGCGCTTGCCCCAGCGTCGACACAGGTCGATCTCCCACAGCGCCGAATACACACCGAGCGACAGCTCGCGCAGCGTTGGGTCCCAGTAGTAGTACACGGTGCTGATGCCATCGTTGACGACGTCGATGATGCCCACGCCCACCAACGCGCCGCTGCGATCGCGCCACTGCACTTCCCAGGTGTCGGCCACCGTGTCGAGGAGAAAGCGGGCGTAGCTGTCTTCGTCGCCTTCTTGTCCGTCTTTGCTGTGCTGGTCTTTTTGGTAGCGGTTGTAGAGGTCGAGGTGTTCGTGGTCGACGCGCGGGCGCACGATCTCGACGGTGAACAAACCATCGCAGCGCTTCTGCACCCGCTTTTGCGAACGCGACGGCACAAACGCCTGCACGTCGAGCCGAAACGGCTGACACCGACGACACCCCACGCACACCGGCCGGTACACCAGCGTGCCCGAGCGACGCATGCCAAGGCCCATGGCGGCCTCGTAGTCGCCCGCATCCAGCGGCCCGGGCAGCGCGAACACGGTGCGCGAACGACGCTGCTCCTCGGGGAAGTAGGCGCAGTCGCCGTCGACGACCACCAACGGCCCCAGCACCGGCAGCGGCGCTGGCGGCGGAATCACCTTCGGCTTGGGCGGCCGCGACATGTCTGCAGTGTAGCCGAATGTGATGTCGGCAACAGGTTCTCGGCCGGCGTCGTCGATGTCGTCTCGATGTCGCCTGTGTGTCGGTGTCGATCCACGCTTGATGCACGGTGGAGCGTGTCTAGCCTACGGTGCTGAGCGTGCGGTGTCGCCGAGGCGACGCTGTCTGCGCCACGGAAGTCCGACCCAGGTTTGAAGGAGCACGTCGATGGCCGAGTCTGCTGCGAACAAGGAACCGCCCGCTGCTGTCGACTTCATCTGTGGTGAGTGTGGTGCGCAAAACCGACTCGCGCGCGAGAAGGTGCTGAACCTCAAGGTGTCGCCGCTGTGTGGTCGCTGCGAGAAGCCGTTGCTGCGCGCGTATGAGCGCCCCTTCGCCGACCTCGACCCCGACAGCTACATCCATCCCCTCGACAAAGAGACCCTCGACGCCCTCAAGCGCATCCCCGGCGTGTCGACGTTGTTGCGGTCGTTGATCCGCCACAGCTTCGAGCTCGCCACCCGCTTGCACCACCACGCCAACTTCGTGCGGGTGGGGCCCAAGCAGTACGCGTCGTTGTGGGCGAAGTTCGAGCACGCTGCGGCGTGTTTGGGCATCAAGCAGTTGCCCGAGTTGTACGTCTACCAGGACCCGGTCCCAAACGCGTACACCTTCGGCGTCGACCACTACTTCGTCGCCATTTCCACCGGCGTGCTCGAGCTGCTCGACGACGACGAAATCCTGGTCGTGTTGGCCCACGAGCTTGGTCATGTGCATGCCGATCACGTGCTCTACAAGAGTGCGGCGCGCGTGTTTGGCAGTGTGGCCTCCACCATCATTCAGGCCACGTTCGGCATCGGTTCGCTCGTGGTGTACCCGGTGCAGTTGGCGCTGTTGCGCTGGGATCGCGCGAGCGAGTTGTCGTCAGACCGTGCGGCTTTGCTCGTCGTGAAAAACCCGCAAACGGTGATTCGCGCGCTGATGAAGATTGCTGGTGGCACGCGTCGGTACGCGGGCGAGCTGGGCATCGAGGGCTTCGTCGAGCAGGCCGACAGCTTCGGCAAGATGCAGGATGAAGGACCACTGGGCCGCTACATCACGATCTTTCAGTCGTTGTTTCGCAGCCATCCGTTTCCGATCTGGCGCACGAAGGAGATCATCGACTGGGTCACCACGGGCAACTTCCTCGAGATCCTCGACGGTGAGTACAAGATCCGCGCGTTGGTGCCGGCCCTCAAGGTGTGCAGTGCGTGCCAGTCGCCCAACAAGGTCGACGCGATGGTGTGCAGCAACTGCGGTCATCAGTTGATCGACGAGCCCACGGGTGAAGCCGCCGAGCGCGCGGTGCGCGAAGTGAAGGAAGCCAACGGGATCGACGATGGCGCCGCCGACGTCGTCACCAAGGCCTGGGGCGACGTGCGCAGCTGGTACAAAAAGAACTTCACCGTCGACGAAGGCCCGGTGGTCGATGGCGATCCGCCGGCGAAGAAGCCCGACGACGAACCCCGTCGCTGACCTGTTCGCCCCGCGCTTTGGCGGTGGTATCAAGCGGTGGTGCGCCCTCACCACCGCTTTTTCGTTGTGCTGTCTCTCGTTGCGATGGGGGCGCGTGCGAACAGCGCCATCGTCGGCGGCGAAACCGGGCACGATGCGCTTCAGACGATGTCCGACACCCTGGCGTACGCCGTGCTCACCCGCGACGTCGGCCGCATCATGTCGATGGTCGCGCTGTTGGCGGGGCCGCTGGTGTTGCTGCTGGGCGTGATGCTCGCCTTTCGCTCGAAGCAGAAGCCGTGGCGGGCACCGTTGCTTGGTGCGTTGGGCATGGTGTTCGCGTGTGTGGCGATCGTGGTGGCTCTGGCCGCTCGCACAGCGTCGGCACCGATCGCCGCAGCGCCCGCGTCGACTTCAACGTCGACGGTGGCGGTCGCACCACCCTCGGCGACCAACGAGATCCCCTGGGTGCACATCACCGACACCGCCGATGCGTTGTCGGCGTTCGATGCTGCACTGGCGAAGGCGAAGGCGGCCCACCAGCCGGTGTTCATCGACTTCGGTGCCGAATGGTGCACCGCCTGCAAGGAACTCGACAAAACCACCTTCGTCGACGCCGCGGTGCGTGCTGAGGCCGCGCGCTTTGTGGGCATCAAAGTCGACGCCACCACCGAAACACCAGCGCTCAACGCCATCCAGGAGCGCTTTGGGGTGGTCGGCCTGCCCACCATCGCGTTCATCGGCAGCGACGGCGTCTACCTCGACACCGCGACACAAGCGCCACGCTACGAAGCCGTGACGGGCTACACGAAAGCGCTCGAATTCCTGCCGCAGTTGCAGCGGGTGCACTGACATGGCGATGCTGACGGCGATGTTGTCTTCGCGCTGGTCGCTCTTGTTGATGTCGATGTCACTTGCCGTGGGTGGGTGTGCGAGCGCGCCTCCTGTCGTCGAGGAAGCACCATCTGAAACCATCCGCACCACCGAGCAGCCGCTGTCGCTGCAGCCCGCACTCACGCCGCGGTTTCAGCGCGAAGGCCTCGAGGTTGCAAACGGCCCCGACGACACCCTCGTCGTCGTCAACGGCGCGCGCCAGGTGGGTGTGGGCGGTCCATTTCGCTGCGTCACCATGACGGGCGGGGTGATGGGCAACGCCAAAAGCGTGCGCCTCACCGTCACCATCACCGCCGTCGACATCGCCGATCGCTCCACAGTGGGCGTGTTTTCGCACAGCGCCACCGTCGTCGCCGACACCTGCAAAGCCGCCGTCGAGAACCAAAAGAACCTCGACAAGCTCTTCGCCGGCGCGGTGGACCAACTGCTGCCGCGCCGCTGACGCTGTTCATGCCGGCGGGTCGTCGCCGAGGCGAGTCTCTTGAGGGGCGGGCCAAGCAATCGAGGTCGTCGAGATGAGTGATGTGCTCACGGCTCCAATGCACGCGCCAGCTGGCGAAGCCGTTGTTCCGCAGCGCCTGTTCGTGCGCGCACCGCTGTTTGACGTCGTCATGCAGTGGGCGTGGCTGCCGTTTTTGTTGTGGCTGCTCAGCACCGACTTGATGGGGCCACCAACGGCGAAGGCCTACCGGCCCGCGTTCGCTGCCGCGATGGTGGCGGTGTTGTCGGTGAGCTTCATCCACCGGCACTTCGTCTACCTGCTGTTCTTCGGCGACGCTGAACGTCGACAGCAGCACCCGTTGGCGACGTGGGCCGCTCCGCTCGTGGCACTCGTGATGGTAACCGTGGCCTGGGCCGTGCCACCCGTCGCGACGGGTGTGGTCATCCTGCTTGGTGGCTGGAACATCTGGCACACGCTGATGCAGCGCCACGGCCTCAGCCGCGCCTACGCGGTGTCACTGTCGCCGACGTTGGCCACCCACGAGCACGGCCGTCGTGAGCTGTTGGTGTTGTGGTCGGCGACGATCACCGTCGCCATCGGCATCATGCGCTTTCAAACCGACACCTTCTTCGGCCCCGCACGCAAGGTGTGGCAGGCCCTGCCCCTCGTCGTGCGCAGCGAGCCGGCCATCCTCACCACGCTGCTGGCGCTGTCCGCGTTCGTCACCGCCGTGCTCGTGTGGCGCTGGTGGCAGGTCGAGCGGCAGCCCGACGTGCCGCTCGTGTGGCGCTGGCCGCGCGCGTCGATGCTGGCCTCGACGGTGGGCCTGCTGCTGGTGCTCCTGCTGGCCGGCCCGATCGTGGGCTATATCGTTTTCGGCTTCGCACATGCCGTCGAATACATCATGTTTTCCCACGCATTTTCGGCGCGACAGGCACAGCGTGGAACCATCGCGCCCGGGCCGCGGCTGCTGGCGGTTCCCGTTGCGTTAACAGTGGTATGTGGCGTTCTGCTGCTGGCCTTCGTCGCCGCGCGGCAGGTGTGGAACACGCGGCTGTTTGTTGCGTATTTCACCGCCACGAGTCTGCTGCATTATGTGTACGACGGTTTGATCTGGCGGAGGAAGCGTCCTGCGCCGGCGCGCTGAGTGTTCAACCACCGCTCCGTCGAAATCACGTTCATCAAGCTCAACGACGTGAGGGCTCAAGATGCACCGGTGCATCACGCCTTGAAGCGCTGATGCCGCGGTTGCCTTCGTCGTCGTCAGAGCGGTAGAGCCGTGCCCATGAACAACGCCGACGACACCATCAGCACCGCCGACCTCATCGCCCGCTACGGCTGGAGCATCACGATGGTGCCCGAAGACGAAGAAGGCCCCGGCTTCGCCTACACCGTCGGCTTGTGGCAGGGCTTTGGGCATCCCGAGCTGTTGGTGCAGGGCCTGCCGCTCGAGGTGATGTTCGCGGTGTTGAACATCGCCGGCGAACGCATCCGCAGCGGCGAACGCCTGAGTGCTGGGTACATCGACCGCGACCTCCTCGAGGAAGCGGCGTGCGGCTATCGCGCCATCGCAGCGTCGAAACACGGCGAGTACATGGGCGCTGCCATTCGCCACTACGGCCACGGCGACTTCGAAGCCCTCCAGCTCATCTGGCCCGACCAGCAATTCCGTTTGCCCGACGACGACGCCTGCGACGAGCAGGTCCGCCTGGTGCAGGAGCTGGCCCTCGGCTGAGCGATCGGCGAACCAACGGTGCTGCCGTGGTGTCGAGCACACATGACGCCGACACCGCACACCTCCGTCGCTGTTTCGGCGCGCTCATCTGGGTTGACCGCCACCGAAGAAGCGGCGTTTCGACCACGTCGCGGGCCGCTGCTCCTCGTCATGGTCGTCGTTGTTTTGATTGTTGGTGGCGTGGTGTTCGCTCACCACTGGCTTCAGGCCCCCCGACGACAGCGGGCCTGCGAACTGGCGTGGGTGGAGTGTTCCCGCCGGTGCGAAGAGCTGCTGTGTCAGCACCTGCCGTACGACCCAACGTTCTCGCGTCGCGTCGACACCACCGACCGCTGCTATGGCGACTGCATGGTGGAGCGCTGCGAGCACATCGAGGCGTTTCCAACGTCGTGGCCAATCGATTGCGCGCCCACCACACAGCACTGCCACATCTGCTCCCCCCCTTTTTGAACTCCAGCCGTCGCCGAACGCTGCGCGAAATCGAAAGCGCGGCAGTTTCGTTGGCGTCGAGTGCGATGGGTAGAAGAAGTCGGCCACGTCGCTGGTTGCAGATGATGCGCGTGGCGCCTGCGATCCTCGTTGTCTGTGTCAGTGGCCTGCTCGCCTGGGGCGCTGCGGTGGGCATGGTGCTGTGCGCATCGTGGCAGCGTGTGCCGTCGCCAGAGCAGCTGCGCGGGCGCGGGGCTGGTGAACCATGGACGCGGGCCGCCGACGTGCCTGCAGCGGTTCTGGCGGCGTTGGTGGCTGCCATCGACCACGACTTCGCGACACGCCCTGGCCGTGCTGGCGTGTTCGCTCTGCGTCTGCTGCGTGCAACACATCATCAGCTGATCCCATCGGCGACCAACGCCCGTGTCTGCAGCACCAGCGTGCCTGAGGCGATCGCCGCCGACGTCGTCACGTGCACCGAACGCGCCCTCTGTCACCTCGACCGCACGATGCTCGCGCTGCGCCTGGAGCTGGAACTCGGACGCAACGACCAACTCGAGTTCCTGCTGAACCACATTCGCATCGGCGCCGAGCCTGGCGTCGCACCTGCGGCTCGAGAATGGTTGTCGATTCCCGTCGAAGCCCTGTCCCTCGACGAGGCCATCGCTCTCGCATCGCTCCTGGGAGCACCTGCGCGCATCGCCGCGTCGCCAACGCTGCAACAAAACCGCCACGCCATGATTCTCGACGCCATGCTCGACGCAGGCTTCGACATGTCCGACGGGCGCAGCACCTCGATGACCCTCGCCCCGCAGTGCCGCGACGTCGAGCACGAGGTCGAGGTCGAGTAGGGGCGATGCGCAGGCAAACCGTCGCAGACAGCGGAGCGTCGAATGGTAGGATGCGCGCCACGACGAGGCATCACGCGCGAGCGCTGAATGCCCACCACCAGATGTCTCCAGGAGCACGCATGTCCCTCTACGCGATGATCAAGCCCAACGGCGCCAGCGGCTTTGGCTACGGCTCCACCGCCGAAGAGGTCACCGCTGGCCTCTCGCTCGTTGGCAAAACCTACGTCGTCACCGGGATCAACTCGGGCCTCGGCCTTGAGACCGCACGGGTGCTCGCGCTGCGCGGCGCGCGTGTGTTTGGCACCGCACGCACCACCGAGAAGGCCAGTGCTGCGCTCTCGCCGTTTCAGGGCGCTGTCGGCTTTGCCTGCGAGCTTGCCGACCCAGCGTCGGTGCGCGCCAGTGTCAGCGCGATCCACACCGCCCTCCACGGTCAACGCATCGATGGCATCATCTGCAACGCCGGCATCATGGCGCTGCCCAAAAACGAGCAGGCCTTCGGCATCGACCTGCAGTTCTTCACCAACCACATCGGCCATTTCATCTTTGTCACGGGCCTGCTGCCCGACCTCGCCGACGATGGCCGCGTCGTCATGCTCAGCAGCTCGGCCCACATGATGGCGCCAAAGGGCGGCATCGAGTTCGACAACCTCTCAGGCGCCACCGGCTACAGCCCGTGGAAGCAATACGGCCAATCCAAGATGGCCAACCTGTTGTTTGCCAAAGAACTCGCGCGGCGCTTTGAAGGCACGAAGCGGGTTGCCAACGCCGTGCACCCCGGCGTCATCCAGACCAACCTGGCCCGCCACATGAGCCCCATCGCCCGGTTCTTCTTTGGCCTCGGCGACAAGATCGCGCTGAAGAACGTTGGCCAGGGTGCTGCGACGTCGTGTTACGCCGCCGTTCACGCCGACGGCGCCACCATCTCGGGCCGCTACCTTGCCGACTGCAACATCGCCGTCCCCCGTGCCGACGGCAGCGACAGCGAAACGGCGAAGAAGCTCTGGGAAGCAAGCGAAGCGATCGTCGCGCGCTTGTAGGCCCAGGCCCGACACATCCCCATGAGCACCACTCATGGGGCACGTGTCAGCGGCGCGAGCGTTTTGGTTTTGCCGCGGGTTCTTCTGCTGCGGCCAGGCACTCGCCCAACGCGTCCATCAACGCTGCGATGCGCGGTGTCCGTCGACGATCTGGGTGCGTGAGCAGCCACACCGTGCGGTCCAGGTCGGCCACGCTCGCAGCGTACGCCGGCACCTCGACCAGCTGCGGGTGTCGTGCCGCCAACGCCCGCGGCATCAAGCCCAGGCCCACCCCCTGCGCGCACAACTCGACGAGCGCGTAAAACGCCGTGCGGCCCGCGATGTGTTTGGCGTGCACGCGCTCCCACGCCGACTCCGGCGAGCTGCGCTCCTCGAGGGCGCGAACGACAAAGCGGTGGGGCTCGACGGCGATGGTGGCCTCGGTGCCAAACACACCGTACGGCAAGCGCGTGAGCCGACGCCCCCAACAGCCCGCCGGTGGTCGAGGCGTGATGGCCAACGCGACGTCGACTTCGCGGTCGCGCACGCTGGGGCCGTTGTCGCTGAGGTGCAGCGTGACGTGCAGCCCGGGGTGTTGTTCGCTGAGGGCTTGCAGCGGTGCCTGAATGAACGGCAGCAGCGACGGCACCGTGGTGAGCGACACCTCGCCGACCACGCGGGTTTCGCGGTCGTTGATGAAGGCCTGCACCTCGGCCAGCGACGTGCGCGTCTTTCGGCCCACGCGGGCGAGCATGAGGCCCACTTCCGTGAGGCTGCCGTCGCCACCGCGCACCAAACACGGCTCGCCCACCTGGGCCTCAAGGGCGGCAATGCGGCGGTACAGCGTCGAGAGCGACATGCCGAGTTCGCGCGCGGCCACTCCCACCTTGTTGCTGCGTTCGATGGCCTCGAGGCAGCGCAGGTCGTCCCACTGGATGTCGATCATCGCGGTTGTGTCTCCATGGAGCTGTGGTCGCCGAGGCCTGCCGAAGCATCAAAACGTCTTGCGGGTGGATTCGCACATTTGCGACGTCTTGTAGCGAATCTGCGACACGTGGTTGAAAGTGACGGCTGTGTGTCCGTGTGGGTGTGACTCACCCGCTCCTGTCAATCCGCCAAAGCGCGACAAAGTGGAAAAGCCGCATTCAATGTGAGATCTGCACAGTGAGGTGTCACGTTGGGGCTACTCGCCATGTCCTTGTCACTGATGCTGGCCACGCAGTCTGCTGCGGGCGGCGTTGGTGTGCGCCGTGAGGGCGACCACCTGGTCGTGACACGCCGAGTCATGTTCGTACGCGGTCATGTCGAGCATGTGCCGGCGTCGAAGGCGGTGGTCGATGCGATGGCCAGCTATCTGCGCGGCCAGGCGGGGATCGAGATCATCGTCGAGGGGCACAGCGATATTGGCGGCGACGAAGCCGAGAATGTGCGCCTCTCGCTCGCGCGTGCCGAGTTCGTCGCCCAGGGTTTGCGTCGTCGTGGGGTCACCGCAACGATTCGCGCCGTTGGCCGTGGTTCCGCCGAGCCTCTCGTCGAAGCGAACCACCCTGAGTTGTGGCGCAACCGTCGCATCGAAGTACGCCTGCTGGCGGTGTCAACAGCAGCACCGGTCGTTGCCACCCTCGACGACGACGTGGCTGCCCTCGTCGACAACAACACGCCCCCACCCGCGATTGCCCTGCTGGACGACACCGTCTCAGCCGCAGCGCCAGCACTCCCCATGCTCGACGACGACACGCGTGTGCCTGTGACGCTCATCGACGACGCTGTCGTTGCGGCACCCGCGCTGCCCATGCTCGACGACCTGGCTGCGCCGGCACGCCTGACGCTCATCGACGACGACGACCTGCTGCCTGTGTCGTTCACAGCGCAGCCGCACATTGCCCTGCTCGACGACGAGCCACACATCGGACTGGTGGAATGACAGACGAGAACACAACCACCGACGGTGCTGTTCCTGCCGATGTGCCTCTCGACGAGGCCATCGACATCAACCTCGATCCGGCACCTGCCCCCGTGGTGGCAGCCGCGGTCGCAACGCCCGACTCGGCGAAGCGGCCGGTCATCGCCGACAAGTACATCGTCGAGCGCGAGCTCGCCCGTGGCGCGATGGGCCGCGTGTACCTGGCGATGCAGCGCGGGCTCAACCGCCGTGTCGCCGTCAAGGTGATGTCGCCCAAGCTGGGCGATCCCGACTTCCGTCGACGCTTCATGCTCGAGGCCACCGGCCTTGCGAACCTGAACCACCGCAACATCGTCACGGTCTACGACTACGGCGAAACCAACCGTGGCCTGCTGTATCTCGTGCTCGAATACCTCGAGGGGCGCACCCTTGCGAAGGTGCTGCGCGACGAGGGCGCGCTCAGCGTGGCCCGCTCGTTTTTGTTCATGACGCAACTGCTGCGTGGTCTGCGTTCGGCGCACAAAAAGGGCGTCATCCACCGCGATCTCAAGCCGTCGAACCTGTTCGTCGTCGCTGGCGAAGACGGCGAAGAAGAGCTGAAGGTCCTCGACTTCGGTGTGGCCAAGATCTTCGCGGCCGACGGCGCCATCTCGGGCGACGCCACGCGCGACGGGATGTTGTTGGGCACGCCGCAGTTCATGGCGCCCGAGCAGATCACCGGCACCGGCATTGGCCCGGGCACCGACCTGTATGCGGCAGGCTGTGTGTTGTTCAACATGCTCAGCGCGCGCTTGCCCTTCACGGGGCAAAACGACGTCGAGATTCTGCACGGGCACTTGAAAACGCCCGCCCCACTGCTGCGAACGTTGCCAGGGTGCGAGGCCATCCCCGAAGCGGTGGAAGCCTTCGTCGCGCGGCTGTTGGCGAAAGAGCCCGCCGATCGCTTCATCGACGCCGACGCAGCCCTCAACGCGCTGCGCGACATCAGCAATGGCCTGCTCGTCGGCGATGTGAACTTCCGCGCGGCCCTCACGCCCGACATGGCCGCGAGTCTTTCTGCCAGCACCGGCGGCTCGACCGGCGCGCGCTCGTCGTTGATCTCGTCGCCTGCGTCGTCGTCGGTTGTCGCTCGTTCGTCGCTGATCTCGTCGTCGATCAAAGCACCCGACACCGGTGCGGCCCTGGCAGCGCTGTCGGAGTCGGTGTTGCCCGCCCCCGCAACGTCGCCCACCACGGGGCAGCCGATGGCGACGTCGTCAGGCGCTTCGCAGGTGGTGGCGCCGTCGCGGACGAACCTCTTTGCTGCGGCTGTTGGTGTTGTGGCGTTTGCCGTCGTCGGTGGCGTGGTTGCCGTGGCGCTCGGCGTCGGCGGCGGACACCACATGGTGATCGAAACGCTGCCCGCCGACCTCATCCTCGTCGACGACGCTGGCCGCGTGTTGGGTCGCAGCCCCCTCAACCTCGACAGCAGCGAGTCGCAGCTCGTGGTGCGTGCCCGCATCGGCGAAAGCCTGTCGCCTGCCCACACCATCACCGTCGTTGAAGGCCACGTGATCGCCGACTTCCGCGCCGACGTTCCTGCTCCCGCCGACGCGCCAGCGGCACCGGCTGCTGTCGTCGACGTTGTTGCCCCTGCCGCGCCCGCGCCGGCGGCAGCCGCTGCAGCCGCTCCGGCAAGTCCTGCTCCTGCTCCTGCGCGGTATGCGCCGCCTCGAGCACCAACAGCCCCTGTTGCTGCTCCCGCTCCTGCACCGCCGCCGCCGCCGGCTGCGGCACCGCCCCCCGCTCGCCCGTCGCTGCGACTCGATGACGACAACCCCAACATCGGCGTGATTGACGACAGCGCGCCAAAAGTTGCCCCCCTGGACTGAGCTTTTCGAAGGACACTGAAACGTGTTGAATCTGCCTGCTCTTGCCCTCGCGACCGGACTGTTGGCCGGTCAAGCCCCCGCCCCCGCCCCCGCCGCGGCCCCTGCTGCCTCGACGAGCCAGGAGGTCGAACGCATCTTTGCCGAAGGTGCTGCCCTGTACAAAGCGGGCAAGTTCCGCGCGGCCATCGAAAAGTTCGAACACGCGTATGCGTTGTTTCCCGAGCCGAACCTTTTGTACAACATGGCGCGTTCATACGAAGCGCTGGGCGAAGCGGAGCAGGCGCTCACGAAGTACCGCGTGTGCTCAACACACCCACGCGCCACCGATGAGCTGAAGCAGAAGGCGGTCGCCAAGATTTCGGTGCTCGAGTCGGCCCAAAACAGCAGCGCCAATGCGGCGGCTGAGGCGCCAGCGTCGGCCACCGGTCCATCGACGCCAGCCGCAGCACCTGTTGCACCTGCGCAACCCGCTGGAGCCCCCGTGCTGGGCATCGCTGGCGGGATTGCTGGTGGTGTTGGCGTGTTGGGTGCGGTCGCCGGCGGCGTGTTGTTCGCGCTCGGCACGTCGACACACGCGACGCTGCAGCAGGAACTCGACAAGGGCTCCAATGGCGTGGTGTCGCTCACGCGGGCCGAGGCCGAGGCGTTGTCGGCTGATGGCACCACGCAAAAGACCGCGGGTGTGGTGGCGTTGACGGCGGGCGGTGCGCTCGCTGTTGCTGGTGCTTCAATGTTGGTGATGCAGCTGATGGGTGGTGAGTGATGCAAAAGCGCAATGTGTATGGCGCCCTTGTGGTGGCGTTGGCGACGTCGACAGCGTGCAACGGTCCCGACCTGGCGGCTCCCGGCATTGTCTTCTCCTGCACCACCGACAGCGACTGCGCCGACGGTGAAACCTGCGACACCACCCTTGGTGGTTGCGTCGCCGCAGAGGGCGAAGGCGAAGGTGAAGGTGAAGGCGAGGGCGAAGGTGAAGGCGAGGGCGAGGGCGAGGGCGGTTGTGACGTCGACACCGACTGCGACACCGGCTTCTTCTGCGACAACGATGTCTGCGTCGATCTGGCGCCGCTGAGCACGGCTCCTGGCGTGTCGGCGACGAGCATTGCACTTGGTTTGTCTGGCGCGATCACGGCAGGTGCTCGCGAAGAAGGTGCTGCCTTCGTCGACGGCATTCGTGCAGCCGTCTCAGCGCAAAACGCCCTCGGCGGCGTGAAGCATCGCGCGCTGCAGCTCACTGCCCTCAACGATGGTGGCGATCCCACAACGGCCACCACGAACGCCACCACGCTCACCACCGGCGCCAACCCTTCGTTTGCGTTGTTTGCGGCAGCCTCGCAAACCGTCGCGAGTCTCGAATCAGCAGCGACGACCGCCCAGCGCGTGCTGATGACGAGCCGTGCAGGTGCCGCAGCGGTGTATCGAACCTTCAACCGTTTTCACTTCGCGACGCGACCGTCGTCGGAGGCCGAGGTTGAACAGGCCATCAACTACTTCTTGTCGGAGCGCGATTTGCGCGTGCCGCTGCAGAACTTTGCCGTGCTCGTTGAGGCCGAAGGCAGCGTCAACGACTCGCCGCCAACGTCGTACAGCGCCGACCTCGCCGATCTGGTCAACGCGTCGCTCAACGACCGCGTCACACCACCTGCTGTGGTCACACCGCAGGTGTTCAAGTATCGGGCGAACAGCCTCGATGTCGACGACGCCGTCGAAGCCACCATCCAGTACATCGCAACGGGCGATGTGCGCAGCAACGAAGTTGGTGCGCGGCCCGTGGTGATTCTGCTCGCTGGCACTGGCCGTTCAACGGCCAAGTACGTCGAGGAAGTCCAAAACGCCTTCCATCAGCTGGTGCTCGGTATCGCGAACCCTTCGAGCTTTGGCATCGATGACAGCGGCATTCAGCGCCTGCAGCTCGTGGGTGACCTGCTGTTCTGGGTGCCCGCCGAATCGGGTCTCGATACCGTTGTGAGCCAGACCTACGACCTCGGCAACTATGAGTCCGTCGCCGGTGATCGCGCGTACTGCAGCCGGGTGATTTCGACGCAAACCGTCCCTGAAGCTTCGCCTGAAAACGCTGCTGCCCAGTACGTTTCGGCACTCGCCACCTTCAATGCGTCAGCCGTGCCCACGCGCGCCGGATTCGAGGGCTACATTGCCGCGCGCGTCTTGATTGACGGACTCAAGGCGGCCCCGGCAGCACTCACCACCGATGCGCTCGTCGCGGCACTTGAGGGTCTTGCTCCCGTCGACTTCGGCGGCGGCGCCATCGACTACAGCTCGTCTTCGCACGCGGGTCAGTTGGCCAACACCGTGTTTGCGGGCGTCGGCCTGAACGACAGCTGCGAGGCGCTCGACATCGACATCGACATCACCCCGCAACCGCCGCCGCAGGCCCAGGGCTGCCCGATTGGTGTGCGTCTCAATGACATCGACGACATCTGCGTCATTCAGGGTCAGCTCCTCGAGGACGTGAACCTGAGCAACGACTTCGACTACCTCCTCAAGGGGCTCGTGCTGGTCGGTGATGGCTCGCAGAACATCACGATGACGATCGAGCCAGGCACGGTGATTCGTGGCGACTTCGAGACGACGGGCACGCTCGTCATCTCGCGCAACGCCAACCTCATCGCCGACGGGGTGCACCAGGAAGGCAACAGCGACGAGACCTGCGCTGTCGTCGCTGATTGTGCTGTCGCCGGTAGCAGGTGCATCGACGGCTTGTGCGCGTCGCCGATTGTGTTCACGTCAGAGAAGCCTGCGGGTGAGCGGGCAACGGGCGATTGGGGCGGTATTGCGATCAACGGTCGCGCTCCGGTCAACTGCACGCTCAACAGCGCCTTCAACGCTGTCGAGTTCACCACCAGCGTGAACGGTTCGTGTCAGGGCGTGGGCGAAGGCGGCTCCGGCTTGTACGGCGGCAACGACCCAGCCGACGACAGCGGCGTGCTTCGCTTCGTGCGCGTCGAGTTCGCTGGCAAGCTCATTCAAGACGCCGCGACGGGCATTGAAAACGAACTGAACGGCATCGCCTTTCAGGGTGTGGGTCGCGGGACCACCGTTGACTACGTGCAGGTGCACCGCGGTCAAGACGACGGCGTGGAGTTCTTTGGTGGCACCGTCGACGTGAAGCACGTGTTGGTGACCTGTGCCGACGACGACTCGTTTGACTGGACCGGCGGCTTCAGCGGCCGAGCGCAGTTCATCATGCTGCAGCAGTGTGGGGCCACAGGCGATGCAGGCGTTGAGGCGGATGGACGCGAGGGTTTTGCGACGGTGCAACTCAACGGTGCGGCGACCAACAGCACCAACGCCAGCGGCGAGCAGTTGGCGCATCTGTACACGCCGCGATCGCGGCCGATCATCGCCAACATGACGACGGTGGGCCTGAACGACCTGGTTGCAGTCGGCAAGTCGAACTTCGGATTTCTGATTCGACGAGGCACGATGGTGACCATCGCCAACTCGGTGTTCACGGGCTTCAACCGCCGCTGCATGGACATCGACGACACAGCGACGTTCAACAACGTCGGTGCCTTTGCCGACACCAACGCCGACGGCACGCTCGATGACCTCACGCCGGTGCTCGACGGTGCAGGTCTGCGTCAGGTCGACTTTGCCGGAACGATTCTGTCGTGCGCGAACAACTACGAAGCAGAAAACGCTGCTGACGGCATCAAGACGACCCTGGCGTTCACGTCGTCGACGGGCGCGCAAGAAGTGGCGTTCAACGCGACCAGCCTGCTCGCCAATCCGTTTCTGGGTGTTGATGGTGGGCAAACCACGCGCTTCACGCCGGTAGCGGGCTCGCCGCTGCGCTCGGGCGTGCAGACCTTCACCGATCCGTACGTCGCCGCCGCCGGCACGTTCTTCGAGACGGTGAGCTACCGCGGTGCCGTCGATCCCGCGGCTGATTGGACTGTGGGCTGGACGTCTTCACCAGCGAACTGACGAGCTACGACAGCAACAAAGCCGTGGAAGCGAACGACCTTCGCTTCCACGCTTTTTTTTGGGCTCAATGGTTCAGCGTTTTGGAGACTCGCCTCGGCGACAGTGCCCGCCTGCGCACCAAAAACCGGGACTCTGCTAGCGTGCGCTCGGCTTCACACACCGAAAGGCACCACATGCCCGCGACCTACCTCGAGCAGCTCAAGGCCCACACCATCGTCGTCGCCGACACGGGCGACTTTCAGTCGATCCAGAAGTTTCGTCCGCGCGACGCCACGACGAACCCGAGCTTGATCGCGGCCGCGGCCAAGATGCCCGAGTACCAAAACGTCGTCGACGAAGCGCTCAAGTGGGCCAAGAAAGACGCCGCTGGCAAGAGTGCCGACGATCAGGTCAAGCGCGCCGTCGACCGCCTCGCCGTCGAGTTCGGCATGCGCATTCTCGAGGTGGTGCCTGGTCGTGTGAGCACCGAAGTCGATGCGCGCTTGAGCTTCGACCAGCAGGCCAGCATCGACAAAGCGCGCGACCTCATCGCCATGTACGAAGCCGTGGGCATCAAGCGCGAGCGCGTGCTCATCAAGCTCGCAGCGACGTGGGAGGGCATCAAGGCCGCTGAAATCCTCGAGGGTGAGGGTATTCACTGCAACCTCACGCTGCTGTTCGGCTTTCACCAAGCGGTGGCCTGCGCTGAAGCCGGCGTGACGCTGATTTCGCCGTTCGTGGGCCGCATCCTCGACTGGTTCGTGAAGAACACCGACCAGAAGACGTACGCGCCCGCAGAAGACCCCGGCGTCGTGTCGGTCACCAAGATCTACAACTACTACAAGACCTACGGCTACAAGACCGAGGTGATGGGCGCGTCGTTCAGAAACGTCGGCGAGATCACCGAGCTCGCGGGCTGCGACCTGCTCACGATCGCTCCCAAGCTGCTCGACGAGCTCAACAGCACCGTCGGCGAACTGCCGAAGAAGCTCGACGCGAGCAAGGCTGCGGCCAGTGCCGTTGCCAAAATCCACGTCGACAAAGCCACCTTCGACAGCATGCACGCTGGCGACCAGATGGCGAAAGACAAGCTGCAAGAAGGCATCGACGGCTTCGCCAAGGCGATCACCGATCTCGAAAACGAGCTCAAGCCGCGCCTCGCTTCGATCTGATCGAGCGGCCTGAAGACGACGTCGTCAACGAAACACGGCAACACCTTCACAGGCGTTGCCGTGTTTGTTTCAGCCGAAGCGGGTCTCGATCGCCGCCACGAGCTTCAACACGTCGGCGGCGTAGAAGCCCGCGGCGTTGAGGCAGTTGACCTCGACGATCTTGCAGCCCGCTGGTGTCTGCGCCACGTCGAGCACGAAGGCGCTGTTGGGCACCCACGCCTCGATGCACGCCTGCGCAAACGCCACCACCTCGTCGTCAGCACCCGGCGTGTACACCACGTGTTTGCCGCGCCGGTAGCCGCTCACGGTCACGATGGTGCCGTCGACGACCCAGCACCGCGTCTCGGTGAAGATCGTGGCGGGCGGGGCTACCAACACCTCGGTGTCGACGGTGAGCGGGTCGGTGGCTTGTGCGCTCTCGAGCACGCGACGCTTCCAGCCACGCCACTCGCCGCGCTCAAACACCTTGCCCGCAAACGCCTTGCTGTCCTCGACGGGCCGCACAAACGCGACCTCGTCGTCGAAATCGGCGTCGCCAAAGCGGACCACGCGCGCGTGCGGATTGAGCAAGCGCTCGGGCGCCCACGCCGTCGACCACGTCGTGTAGTCGAGCCCACGCAGCCACGCGCCGGGGCGGTAGCCGCGCTGCGCGGCGATGCGCGCCAGGGTGTAGGAGCCCATCGTCACAATCGGCTGCTGGGCATCGAGCTCCACGTCGGGCAGCTCGTCGACGTCGACGAGCGCGTGGGACGTGTCGACGTCGGCGCGCACCAGCCGCTGGGTGAAGGGCACAGGTTTGACGACGACGTGGGGCAGCGACAAGCGCGCGAGCGTCTCGACCAAACGTGCGTAGCCTGCCTCACGAAAGAAATTGGTTTGGAGCATCCACAGCATGGGCCCACCGACGCATCGTCGTCGCGGTTGCTTCACCCGCCGTCGCATCGCACACGGTGCACACGGTGCACACCGGTGCACACGGTGCACACCAGTGAAACCCGTGCGGGGACGTACACGCAGATACTGGCGGGCGCCGGGTCCGACGCCTCGCAGGAGCGCGACCCGATGGGAAATGCCCATACAAAAGACAATGAAAAGGGCGGGGCGTCGCTCCGTAGAACGCGGCGCAACCACCCGAGATATCAAGCAAAAGGGCCCGGAGGGTGGCCCTGGAAGGTTCCTGACTCGCGCCGAAGGCGTAGTACACAGATCGGACGCACTGATCGCCGATATTGCAGACTTTGGAAACGTGAAGCGAGTGCGAGAACGCTGTGCGCGGCAGTGCGAGCTGTGGTGCAATCAGCCGAACAAGCGCGCGTCGAGCTCGGCGGGGCGCTCGGCATAGCTGCGCAACGTGCAGAAGCAGCCAGCAGCCTCGAGGATGGGTGCTGGCGTCGTCGTCAACACGCCCACCACCGCCATGCCTGCGGCCTTCGCACTGAGCACACCGTTTTTCGCGTCTTCAAACGCCACGCAGCGCGCGGGATCGACGCCGAGGGTGTGGGCGGCTTTGAGGAAAATGTCGGGGGCGGGCTTGCCGCGCACCACGTCTTCGGCCCCCACGACGACGTCGATGAAGCGACTCAGACCAAACAGCTCCATCACGAGGTCGCGGTTTTCTTTGGGTGCGGCGGTCGCAATCGCCATCGGCACGTGGGCTTGCTTGAGCGCTGCCAAAAACTCGAGGAGGCCCGGGACCGGCGCCAACGTCGACGTCGCCAACGAGCGGTACAGCTCTTCTTTTTCCCAGGCGTAGGCCGCGAGTTCGTCGGCGGGGATCTCGCGCTGCAACAGCTCGGGGAAGATCTCTTCGTTCTTTTTGCCCGCGAAGTGCTGCTCGAAGTGCTCGACGGTGACGTCCATGACGCCGTGGCGACGCGCGATCTGGATCCAGGCCTCGGCGTGGTGGGCCATGTTGTCGACGAGCGTGCCGTCCATGTCGAAGACGGCGGCGATGCGTGCGTTGCTCATGCCCCGCAGTTGGCCCGCACACGGCACAAAAGCAAAGGCCCGCCGAAGCGGGCCTTCATCAAGCAGCGCCGAGCGCGCATCGGAGATGATCTTGATGCCGGCTTTGGCGCGAGCGGAGCGCAGCGGAATTCGTGCGCCCGCGAGGGCAAAGTACGATCCGGGGTCGGCTTGATGCAGCTGAGGTACGAAGCAAAATCAAGCCGACCAGGGATCAGACGAGGCCCTTTTGGCGCTTGAGGGCCGCGACGACGCGCGGGTACTCGATTTCCCACTCGGGGGTGCCTTCGCGAAGGTTCTTCAGGCGGCCGCGGGCCTCCTTGTCGAGCTCTTCGTCAACGCCCGTGTACTTCTCGACGGTGGCCTTGAAGAAAATGCGCAGGGCTTTGTCTTCGGCGTAGACCTCGGCGACGTTCTTCGAAGAGAACAGCGCTTCGAGCATTTGCGCCAACACGTGGTCGATGCCGTCGTCGCCGAGCTTGAAGCCGCGGGCCTCGGCGAGGGACTTCTTGACCTGACCGAAGCGGTCCTGGCTGAAGCCACGACGAGCCATGGTCTCTTTGGTTTCGTTGATGAGGCGTTCTTCCTCATTCATGTACTCGACCATCACGGCGGCGAGATCGAGCTCGGCTTCGTCCATGCGGCCGTCCTCGACTTCGATGTCGCCCTTGCTGTGCAGGGTGCGAACGAGCTCGCGCGCGATCTTCGGGATGATCTTTCGGTACAGGCGCATGGATCCACGTCCTTCCACATCGAAAAGCGGGTGCATCGGCCCCGGGATACCGGAGGCCACACATCGTGGTTCTTCGGGGGGCACGCGGCACGGGCCGCCAAACAAAAGCGCTGAAAGGTTACTGCCGACCGGATTTCCGTCAACCTCTTTGACAGTGTGAGGCAGGAAAATCGATGCGGCGGGGAAGTTTCCCCGACCACCCTCAAGAGGTTCACCTCGGCGACAAACCCCAAAAAGCGGGTTTCTCTTCGACGCTGCTTGGCGACAAAATGCAAACGAGCGTGCAGCCCCGCGCCTGACCGCACCGTCGGCGACGCCCGTTGTCGCCGACGTGTTTGGCCACTGGACCATGCCTCCCGTCGTGTGGGACAACCGCGTCGTGGCTGCTGCTCCCCTCGACTCTGCCCTCGCCAAAGCGCTGCTCAGCGGTGCTGCCGGCGTCAACGTTGACCGCGCTGCTGTCGAGCAGGCCGTCAACCAACAGCTCATCCACGGCGGCACCCTCGACACCCTGCTGCTCGAGGGCGGTGTCGTCGACGAGCCCACCGTCGCCCGCGCGCTCTCTTTTGCGTGGAACACCGTCCCCGTTCCCGTCGGCGCCTTCGACGACCCCGACAGCCGCGCTGTGGCCCTGCTGCCCGCCCGCATGGCCGTGGCCATGGGCCTGCTGCCGTTCTCGCTCGACGACGACGGGACGTTGCACGTCGCCTGCAGAGCCCCCCTCGACGGCGGCCTCGTCAGCGAAGTGGGCACGCTGTTGCGCGCGCGCGTCGTCGCCCACGTTGTGCCCGAGATCCGCCTGCTGCAGGGCCTCGCCGCCGCCTACGACCACGACCTCGAGGAACGCTTCGTCTCGCTGCTGCGGCAGTTGGCCCCGGCGTCGAAAGCCGCGCGGCGCGAAAGCGGCGAAGACGCGATCGACACCTCGCTCAAAAGCCTCGACGAGCCCCTGGTCACCTGGGACCTCGCCGAGGCCATGGCCCACCTCGCGGCGCAAGACTCGCGCGATGGCATTGCCCGCGTCGCCGTCGCCTTTGCCCGCCGGTTCTTGCCGTTCGCCGCCGTGTTCGGTGTGCGCGACAACGCCGCGGTGGGCTGGCACCGCTCGGGCCCCGCCGAGGGCGTGCAGTTCACCGCCCGCCCGTTTCCCGTGCCGTCGACGGGCTTTCTGGCCGCAGCGTTGTCGTCGCCGTCGCCGTTGCTGCTGAAGCCCGACGGTGGCGAAGGCAACGCGGCCACGCTGGGCTGGCTTGGTCGTCGTCGACCAAAGACCGCGCTGGTGGTGCCCATCGTCGTCGCGCGCCGTCCGGTGGGCGTGCTGTACGCCGACGGCGGCATCCGCCAAAAAGACCCGCGTGACGTCGGTGAGCTCGTCGCGTTTGCGGCCCGCCTCGGCCCCGCGTTCGAAGCGCTGCTGCGCCAACGACACCGCGCCCATCCGTCGCTGTTTCCGCAGCCGGCCACCACGGTGCCGCCCACGTCGCTGCCGCCCACGTCGTCGTCGGTGCTGCCGGCGTTGTCGTTGCCGCCGCTGCCGCCGATCACGCTGCCGCCCGTCACCTTGCCGGCCAGCGCCCTGCCCACGGCGTTGCCGTCGACATTGACGCCGCCCACGCTGTCGATGCCCACGGTGCAAGCGGTGTCGCTGCAGGCGCCACCGCCGATGCCGATGCCGATGCCGACGTCGTTGCCCACCACGTCGACACAGCCGCTCACGCCGGTGGGATTGCTGCCGTCGGGGTTGTCGCCGTTGTCGGGCCTGCCCGCACCGCCGCCGATGCCGTTGATGTCATCGTCGTCGATGTCGTCGTCGTCGATGCCAGGCATGCCCGCGATGGGCATGTCGTTGCCGGGGCCGCCGCCGTTGCCGCGCACCAGCACGATCCCCGGCCTGCCCGCACCACCGCCGATGCCCACGGTGCCCACGCCGTCGATGGGCAGCATGGCCATGGGCATGGCGGCCAGCATGCCGTCGCTGCCCACGCCGCCGCCGTTGCCGCCCGCATGGTCCAGCACACCGCCCACGTCGTCGTCGCCACCGTCGCCCGCGTCGTTGATGCCGCTCGCCGCACTCGAGCCGCCACGCGATGGCAGCAGCCCGTTTGCCCGCGGCTATGTCTCGCCACCGTTCACGCCACCGCCGTTGCCGCCGCCGCCAGCGTTGCCAGCGACGTCGACGCCGCCCCCAGGCGAGGGCCTGTCGGCCATCGTGCTCACCGGCATTGGCGCACCGCTCAACGAGCACCTCGCGAAGTCGGTGCCGCCGAGCTCGACGCCACCACTGCCGTCGACGTTGTTTCGCGTTGCCGACGACGCCGCACCCGCCGCGTGGCGTGGGGCCTTGTCCGACACCGTCGAGAAGGGCCTGCAGGGCGGCAGCCGGGCAGCCGACAGCGAGCACGACGACGACCTCAACTGGGAAGCGGTTGTCTACGACCCCGCCCACGCCGCCGAGCTCGACGTCCCTGCTGTCCCAAAGTCCAACGCGAAGCAGGGGCTCGATTTTCCGGGGTTGTCCACGTCGACGTTGGCGGATCTCTACGGCGACAACGGCGACGCCAACAGCGACGACAGCGACAGCGGCAGCACAGCCACCACCACAGCCACGCCCCGCGATCCGCCGTTGGCGGCGATGTCGCACAAAGACCTCGTCGAGCTGCTGTTCGCTGGCGACGACGATCTGGTCGCACGCGCCGCCCGCGAGCTCGCGTCGCGTGGGTTGGCAGCCGTGCCCGCGTTGGGCGAGCGCTTCCCTGGCCGCTTGAGGGTCGACCCGTTTGACCCCGGCGTGAACGTGCGCACGGCCGCAGCGCTTGGGCCCGTGGTCGACGTGCTGGGCCGCCTGGGCAACGACGGCCTCGATGCGGCGATCACGCACGTCGACAGCCGCTACCCCGCCCACCGGTTTGCCGCGGTGCTGTTGTTTGCGCTCACGCCCGATGCGCGCGCGATGGACCTGCTGCGCAACCGCCTGCACGACGCTGAGCCGCGCATCCAGAAGTTGGCGGCCGAGGCCCTCGTGCCGTTTTTGGCGCACCCGCGCTTTGAGTCGTTGCTGGTGCATTTGCGCGAGCGCGCCGCGGCCACCACACGGCCCTACCCGGCCGAAGCACGCCGGCGTGCTACCGAATTGTTGGGCGAATTCAGGGATGTGGGTGCAGTACCGCTGCTGCTCACCCTGCTGGGTTTCACCGACATGCAAGAGACCGCGCGGCAGGCGTTGCGCGCGATCACGCTGCAGGATTTCGGCTCGCGGGCGAAGGCCTGGGAGAAGTGGTGGACGCGGGCGAAGAAGCGGTCGCGGCTCGACTGGTTGCTCGAGGGTTTGTCGTCTGAAGAGTTCGAGCTGCGCAGCCAGGCACACCGCGAGTTGGCCGACCTCGCCGGCGACGACTTCGGCTACCGCGCCGACGGCGACAAGCGCGCGCGGCAACGGGCCGTTGAGGTGTGGCAGCAGTGGTGGCTCGACGAGCAGCGTCGTGCACCGCCGCGTGCTGCACATCTGGGCTAGCGCGCCGTGGCCACCCGCGACGACGACCACCAACCGATCGACGCCGACGACAGCGTCGGCGACACGATGACCGACGACCACCGGCCCGTCACCCGCGTGATGACGCCGCCGTTGTCGATCTCGAACACGTCGCCGAATGCGCCATCTCCCTCGCTGTTGGCGGCCCTGAGCAGCGACCACGAGCGCTTTCGTCGACGAGAACTGCTCGGCCGCGGCGGCATGGGCGAGGTTTCGTTGTGGCACGACCAGCACCTTGGTCGCGACGTGGCGATCAAACGGCTGCTGCCCGACGTCGACAACGCCACCGCGCGCGCCCGGTTTTTGCGTGAGGCCCGCGTGCAGGGGCAGCTCGAGCATCCAGCGATCGTGCCCGTGTACGACGTGCGCGAAGACGGCGACGGCGGGCTGTCGATCACGATGAAGCGCGTGCGCGGCCACACGCTGGCGCAACTGCTCACCGAACAACGCCACGCGCCCGCAGCGACCGCGTCGACGACGTCACGGCGACTGCTGTCGGCGTTTGCCAGCGTGTGTTTGGCCGTCGATTTTGCCCACGCGCGCGGCATCGTTCACAGAGACCTCAAGCCCGGCAACGTGATGTTGGGCGACTTCGGCGAGGTCTACGTGCTCGACTGGGGCCTCGCGAAAGTGCTCGCCGAACCCGGTGACGACGTCGTCAGTGATGTGGTGTCACCCGCGAGCATGACGCAGTCGGGCAGCATGTTGGGCACGCTGGGCTACATGGCGCCCGAGCAGCTCGACGACAGCCTTGGGCCCATCACGCCCGCGAGCGATGCCTACGCGTTGGGCGCCATCTTGTTTGAGCTGCTTGCCGGTGAGCCGTTGTTGTCGGCGTCGTCGACGACGGAGATGGTGCACCTCACCCTGCACGGCGTTGATGCACGCGCGAGTGTGCGAGCACCCTGGCGGCATGTGGCCCCCGAGCTCGAAGCCGTGTGCGTGGCTGCCACGTCGCGCAACGCGCAACAGCGGCCCGGGGCACGCGCGATCTACGACGCGATCGAGGGGTTTCTCGAGGGCGATCGCGATCTGCAACATCGTCAACAGCGCGCGGCGACCCACGTGGCCGCGGCCAACGACGCGCTCACCAACACCGCCCTCGACGTCGAGCAGCAACGGGCGCTGGCGATGCGCGAACTGGGTGCGGCGCTGGCCCTCGAACCCGACAATGCGCAGGCGGGGCGCGCGGTGTTGCAGCTGTTGGCGACACCTCCTGTCGACGTGCCGGCGGCGGTGCAGGCCGAGCTCGACGCGGTCGATCAGCACCAGCTCGTCGAAGGCGCGCGCGTTGCGGCCCCGCTGGCGGTCTCGTGGCTGTTGTTTCTGCCGTTTGCGTTCGTGATGGGTGTGCTCGACTGGCGACCGTTGGCGGCCATGAGCGCTGGCGTCGTGTTGGTGATCGCGATGACAATCGCCAACGCCAAAGCCGCGCGGCTCTCGACGACGCGACAGGCGATCACCTTCGCCTTGCTCGGCGGGCTGTGCGCCACATCGAGCTTTGTTGCCGGTCCGTTGTTGATGGTGCCGACGTTGATCGCCACCTTCGTGGCGTCGTTGCAAGCACACCCGTCGCGCCGCATGCGCCAGGGCATCGCGGTGGTTGGCTGCTGCTTGTTCACGGTGTTGGTGCTGCTCGAGTGGGCCGGCGTGTCGCCGCAGTCCTACACATTCGTCGACGGCACCATCGTCATCAGGCCCGTGGCCGTGGCCCTGCCCGAAACCGCCACGCGCGTGCTGGTGCTCGTGAGCATGCTCGGCTCCACCATCGCCACAGCGCTGTTTCTGGCGCGCGTGCGCACCTCGCTGGCGACAGCACAGCAACGCATCTCGCTGCTCGGCTGGCACCTGCGGCAGCTGCTCCCCGTCGACACACGCGACACCACGCGCCCACAGGACCCATGAAGTCGTTGCTCACCCTGCCGCTGCTGCCGCTGGTGCTTGTGGCCTGCACCACCCCGCCAATGTCGACGACCACGGCGACCACGACCACCACGACGGACTCCGAGATGCACCACCACGGCCACCACCAGCACGGCGACCACCGCTTCACCGATGCCGCAACGTGGTCGAAGCAGTTCGATGCTCCCGAGCGCGACGCCTGGCAGAAACCCGACGACGTCATTGCGGCCCTGCACGTTCCGCCCGACGCCGTCATCGCCGACGTTGGCGCAGGGACGGGCTACTTCGCCACCCGCCTCGCGCGAGCAGCTCCACAAGGTCGGGTGGTGGGCGTTGACGTCGAGGACGACATGGTGCGCTTCCTCAACGAACGCGCCGCACAAGCAGGCCTCGCCAACCTGCAGGGCAGAAAGAGCCCCACCGATCACGCGGCGATCGACGATGGCACCGACCTTGTCCTCGTCGTCAACACCTACCACCACATGACCGATCGCGTGGCCTACTTCAAAGCGATGCTGCCGCAGTGGTCGGCGCGTGGGCGGCTCGCGATCGTCGACTTCCGCGTCGACAGCGAGCGCGGTCCTCCCGCAGCAATGAAAGTCGGCGACGCCACGGTCGAGGGCGAGCTGCGTGCCGCAGGCTACGCCATCGTCGAGCGCCACGACTTCCTGCCCGACCAGTACTTCCTCGTCTTCGCCCCGCAGCGCTGATCGTCAAGGCGCAGACAGCGAACGCGAGCCCACGCCTTCGCATTGCTGCGAGTGCGATGGGCAGAATCAGGAATCACCGAGCAGCAACGCGCGGCATACTTCACCCATGAGCACGAACCGCATCTCCGCTTCTGCCTGCGCCCCCACCAGCGCTGTTCGCAATGCCGATGGCGCCGCTGGTGCTGCTGCCGCCACGGCCGCAGCGACGTCGTTTTACGGCGCCTTTGCGCGTCGCGATGCTGCCGGCATGGAGGCCGCGTACGCGCCGAACGTGAAGTTTCACGACCCGCTGTTTGGCCGTCTCGACGGCAAGAGCGAGGTGATGCAGATGTGGAAGACCATTCTGCCTGCGGCGAACCCGAAGACGTTTCAGCTCGAAGCCCGCGTGCAGCCGAATCCGAAGCAGCGCCCCGACGGCACCTTCGAGGTGAAAGTCCAGTGGGATGCCCACTACGACCTCGGCAAGCGCCACGTCGACAACCGCAGCGACACCACGTTGCTCGTGCGCAACGGCAAGATCGTCGAGCAGAAAGACGACTGGAACCTCTCGGCATGGACCAGGCAGGCGCTGCCCTTTGGCGGTGGCAACCACCTGGTCGACGCGCTGACGGCGTTCGCGGCGCACACGTTTGTCGAGGTCAAAGACGTCTTCGAGCGTTGAGCGAGCATCACGAACCCTTGTGTGCTTGAAGCCGTGCACCGCAGCTGCGGTCCACGGCTTTGTGCGCACGTCGTCGACGATCAGTTCACGGCGACATCAAAGAACCCGTCGGTCAACGCGCCGTCATCATCGTCAACGAAGCTGAACAGCGTGGCTTCGTAGGTGCCCACCAGCCGCTGACCGGGTGCTGTGGGAAACGAATCGATCGCGATGCACGTCGACGACCCGCCCCACACGCCCTCGTTGTTGTCGCTGATGAGCATGCTCACCTCGTTGCTGTCCTCGACGCAGCCGTTGTCGGCGGTGAGGTTCTGGATGAGCACGGTGGCGTCGCTGCCGCTGACGGTGGCGGCATAGGTGAGCGTGCCATCGGCGGCGAAGGTCGCGGAGGCCACGTCGAACACGAGCGGCTCGCCGAGCAACGTCGCCCGGTTTGGTGGCGCGCAGGCCGCGGTGAAGACGAACGAAAGAACAAGCAGGCGAGGGAGTGATGCATTCATGTCGGCCATGAAGCAGACGGCGTGCCACGACGACGTCGGTGTTGCTGCGCGATCTCCTTCTTCATCGTCGACGTCGTCGTCGATGTCATCGGTGTTGTCGACGTGTGAGGCCATGTCGTTGGCGTTGTCGACGTGTGAAGCCATGTGTCGCGCCGAAGCACTGGCCTGCAGATGCGCGACGGGGTGGCATCGACTGCTCGATACCACCCCGTTGGTCCTGGCCAGTTGTCGACGACGACGACGCTATTGCACGCAATCACCAACGCCGACGATGAGCGCACCGCTACACGCCGTCAGCGCGTTGTCGTCGATACGGATGATGCCGCCGACGCTGTTGAGTTCGTCGAGTTCCAGTCGCGTGAGCGCGTTGGCGGTGATGGTCAGGTCTTCGCCGACGCTGGTGAGCGACGACAGGTCGAGGCTGCTGAGGGCGGCGTTGTTGCTGATCGTGACCGCCGCACCAACAGCTGCAAGCAGCGGTGCCTCGAAGCGCGTGATCGGCGTGTTGATGATCTCGAGGCTGCCCCCGCGCTCGGTGCCGACGCCCCGCAGGGCCGGCAGCGACAACACCGTCACGGCTGTGTCCTCGATGCGCAGGGTGCCGAAGCTGCCGAAGCCGCCGTTGCCGACGCCGGGCAGCCTTGGGAGGTTGAGGGTCGTCAACGGCGTATCGAGAATGTCCAGGTTGCCAACTGATGTTTCCAACAACGGCAGGTCAAACGTGGCCAGCTGCGCGCAGTCGACGACGCTGAGCTGCGTAGCTTCGACGAGGTTTGGCAGCTCGAAGCGGGTGAGCGACACACTCAGGAGGCTGATGTCCACGGCTCGTTCGAGCAGCGGCAGGCTTACGCTCGTCAAGGAGGGACCGCTCAGCGACAGGCCTCCGATCCTCGTCAACAGTGGCGCCTCGAGTCGTTGCACATTCGCGAAGTACACCGAGAGGCGCCCGTCGCTGATGCTCTCCAGCACCGGCAGGTTGATGGTCGTGAGCTGCCCTGCACCGATGGAGATGCCTTGATCGGCGCTCACAAGCCGCGGCAGGTCGAGCGTGGTCAACGTCGAGCTGCTCACGCTCACAAAGCCTGCGTGTTCAAGCAGTGGGACCTCCAGCACGACGAGTTCCGCGTCGACAACAAGCCCGCCGCCAATGCTGCTCAGTTGCGGCAAGCGCAGGCTCGTGAGCGCCGTGCCAGAGCGTGCCTGAAGACCGATCCCAATGCGCACCAACGACGGCACGTCGACGCTTGTGAGCACACTGCCCTGCTGTGACAGGACCGAACCGATGAAGAACAGGGAATCGATCTCCTCGAGCACCGGCAGCTCGACGGCGGTGACGGCGGGTCCGTCGATCTCGATGCTGTCCACACGCGTCAGGCCCGCGAAGCGCGCAACACCCGCCACCGCGATCGTGATCTCGCCGCCAACGCTCGTCAGGCGCGGGAAGCTCACCGGGCGCTGCACCGTGAGATCGAGATCGCGGGTCACCACACACACGTCGGCCATCTCGGCGATGTCGGCGTCGTCGGCAACAGTGACGAAGCCGTCGATTGTGCGGCATGGCGCTTCTTCGCCTTCGCCTTCGCCTTCGCCTTCGCCCTCGCCTTCCCCCTCGCCTTCGCCTTCGCCTTCCCCCTCGCCTTCGCCCTCGCCTTCGCCCTCACCGCTGTCGACGCAGATGTCGTCGATGCACACGAGGCCGTTGGCGCAGGTGCTGTCAGCGAGGCAGGGCCCCTCGTCCTCGCCCGCTGCAGGACCACCACAGGCGGCGATCACGGCGACGAAAACGAGAAGCGAAAGCCGGCGCGCCGGCATTGAGGAGGCGGGAGATGTTGAAATGTTCATGCGCGGCGCAACGCAGGCGGCGTGCCAACACCAGCACCGGCAACCGGACACGATCGGCGCCGGTGTCGACGTGGGCGTCTCGTGTTGGCGAAGTGTGAAAGTGATTCACTTTGTGTGGCGAGGGACGGGAAGTTTCCCCGCACTGCGTTCACGTGCCGAAGCGGTAGCTCACCCGCGCCAGCAGCTCACGGCCCGGCATGGGCATCGGCGCGTGGCCGCCGTCGTAGGCCTGCAGGGCGCGGTAGTCGGTGTCGAGCAGGTTGTGCACCGCCAGGGTGCCATCGAGCCCTGGCAGGCCCATGTCGCGCACGTAGAGGGCCACGCTGGCCAACACCGCCGGTGGCGTGATGCCCACGGCACCATCGAGCGCCCCCAACCAGCCGCGCCGCTCCGACAGCACCACCAGGGCCGGCCCCACACTCACCGTGCTCGTCAGGTTCAAGCGCGACGACGCCGACAGCTTGTGCTCGGGGGCCGCCCGCAAGGTGTTGCCGCCGGCCTCGTACAGCGAAACGTTCGAAAGCCCCTGGGAATTGTTGTACCCGTAGTTGGCGGTGATGCTGCCCCATTCTTCGAGCATCTTCATCTCGACATCGAAGCCCTGCGACCCGGTGGTGTCGAAGTTCACGTAGCGTTGGCCGGCGTCGTCGACGAAGAACACGATCGGGTTGTCGAGGGTGACCCGGTAGGCCGACACCGACGCCGACACCGTGGGCAAAATGTCGTAGCCCACCTCGGCTTCGTACACCGTGGCGCGCTCGGGAATCAGCTCGCTGTTGAGCGCCAGATTCTCGATGCCCGGCGGCTTGAACGCGCCGCTGATCAAGCCTTTCACCCACACTTTGTCGAAGGTCCGCGTGGCCGCCAACCGTGGCACAAACGAGCCACCCACAGCACTGTTATATTCGTAGCGTGCGCCCACCGTGAGGTTCACGATCTCACTGGTCAAGTTGTACTCGGCAAATCCGGCCGCATTCAAATACAAGATACTGTCTTCGCCATTTTCAAACGGCGTGTTCAGCCCCTCGTACTCGCCCGATGGCCCGGTCACCACCGTGCCCTGGTCAACAAACACGTCGACGCCCACCGTGAGCACATGGCCCTGGGCCAATCGCAGCTGCAGCGGGGTGCGCGCCCGCAGGCGGTCGGCAATCTTATGGTAGTTTTGTACGTTTGATTCGTAGTTCAGCAACGCACCGCTGGAGTACCAGGGCAGCTGGCGCTTTACATTCAAGCGTGGTGAAAACCGCACCGCGCCATCCAACCACGACCCGACCCACGAGAGATCGCCGTGGGCGCTGTAGTAGTCGTTGTGGATGGGGGCATCGAGAGCAACATCAAAATTGTCGCGGTGGCGGATGCGGTTGCCGTCGAGCAGCACCTTTGCCGTGAACCCCGCCCAGCTCGCCGTGGCGTGCAGGAAGGTTTGCCCCTGCGAGGCGTTGTCCCAACTGGTGGTGTAGCGGTTGCCGTAGCCGTCGTCGTAGGCGCGGTTTGAGCGGGCCGCCTCGCCGCCAAAGGCATTGAACGACAGTTGCAAGCCGTCAAACACGCCGCCGTGTTGCGTGTGGCCAAACACGACTTCGCCATTGATGCGCCCGAATTGCACGCCCATCTGGCCGTAGGTTGCTGCGGCTTCGAAGCCGGCGGTGGCGGCGTTGCGCGGGGTGCAGATCAGCTCCTGAGCATGCGCAGCTGACGACGTCGATCGGGCGAACGATCGAGGCGCCCTCGCCTGCAGTGGCATAGCCGGGGTCATGCAGAAAAAGCCGACGAAGCCGAAACGCGTGA
>JBIKRQ010000221.1:0-10645 GCA_044349155.1 Myxococcota bacterium | reverse complement strand
GACAAGGGCTTCGACGTCGTGTCGGGCTGGCGTCGCAACCGGCAAGACAAGCTGTGGTCGCGGCGTTTTCCGTCGGTGATCGCCAACCGCTTGATCGCCCGCGTCGGCGGTGTGGCGATCCACGACTACGGCTGCACGCTGAAGGCCTACCGCCGCTCCGTCCTCGACAACGTGAAGCTCTACGGCGAGATGCACCGCTTCATCCCGATCCATGCGGCCTGGGCGGGCGCGCGCGTGGGCGAACTCGTGGTGAATCATCGGCCACGAACGGCGGGTGTTTCAAAGTACGGTATTGAGCGCACCTTCAAGGTGTTGCTCGATTTGCTCACGGTGAAACTGCTCGGCAGCTACGCCACGAAGCCCATCTACTTCTTCGGCTTCTACGGCTTCATGCTGCTCGCATTGGGCGCGCTGTGCGGCCTGGGCGTTGTCGGCATCAAAGTCGCCGGTGCGGCCACGGGCTTTGCCTGGCAGCACACGTTCTCGCTGGGCCTGCTCGGCGCGTTCTTGATGCTCGTGGGCACGCAGAGCGTGATGCTCGGCCTGCTCGCCGAGCTCCAGGTGCGCACCTATCATGAGTCGCAGCACAAGCCGATTTACATTGTAAAAGAAACCGTCGGGTTGGTGCCGACGTCGGAGCGCGCATGAAGGTCACAGTCATTGGTACGGGGTATGTCGGCCTGGTCACGGGTGCTGGGCTCGCCGACGCGGGCATCGAGGTCACCTGCGTCGACCTCGACGCCGCACGCATCGCCGCCCTCGAAGCAGGGCAGGTGCCCTTTTACGAGCCCGGTCTCGACGAGCTCGTCGAACGCACCTTCAAGTCGCACCGGCTCACGTTCACCACCACGTTGAACACCGCCGTCGCTGGTCGTGACGTCGTGCTGTTGTGCGTCGGCACGCCGTCGGCTGCTGATGGTTCTGCGGACTTGAGCATGGTGCTCAAAGCTGCTTCCGACGTCGCTGCGGCCGCCACGGGCCCGCTGGTGCTGGCCACCAAGAGCACGGTTCCTGTCGGCACGGCCGCGAAAATTCGCGAAGTGGTCAAGGGCGCCAAACACCCCATCAGCGTCGCCAGCAACCCCGAGTTCTTGAAGGAAGGCGACGCCGTCAACGACTTCCTCAAGCCCGAGCGCATCATCATCGGCGCCGACGACGACCACGCCCGCAGCGTGCTCGAAGCGCTGTACCGCCCGCTGCTCCTGCGTGAACCGCGCCTGCTGTTCATGACGACGACGTCGGCCGAACTCACCAAGTACGCGGCCAACGGCATGCTGGCCACGCGCATCAGCTTCATGAACGAGCTGGCGGGCTTGTGCGAAGTGGTGGGCGCGTCGATCGACGACGTGCGCCGCGGCATCTCCAGCGACTCGCGCATCGGCAAAGCGTTCCTGTACGCCGGCGTTGGCTACGGCGGTTCGTGCTTCCCGAAAGACGTCAAAGCCCTCGTGCACACCGGCCGCGCCAACGGCGTGCCGCTGTCGATTCTCGAGGCCACCGACACCGCCAACACGCGTCAGCGCGGCATCATGCTCGAGAAGGTGATCACGCACTTCGCGGGCAGCCTCGCCGACAAAACCATCGCCGTGTGGGGCATCGCCTTCAAGCCGCGCACCGACGACATCCGCGAAGCGCCGGCCATCGGCCTCATCGAGGGCCTGCTCGCGCAGGGGGCGCGCATCAAGGCGTGGGACCGCGCGGCCGTGGCCAACGCGAAGAAGCGCTTTGGCGATCGCGTCGAGTTCGGCGACGACGAATACGCCGTGCTCGATGGAGCCGACGCCCTCGTCGTCATGACCGAGTGGCCCGAGTTCCGCATGCCCGATTGGGCCGACATCGAGCAGCGCCTGAAGCACAAGGTCGTCTTCGACGGCCGCAACATCTACGACCCGGCGTTGTTGCGCGGGCGCGGCTTTCACTACGTGGGCATCGGCCGCCCGTAGGTTTCGGTTGTCGTCGTCGTCGGGCTACACAGCCCGGCGCAGGGCGATGGCACGCGCGAGCGTGGGCTTGTCGGCGAACTGCAGATCGCCGCCGACGGGCACGCCCGACGCAATCCGCGACAAGCGCATGCCGTGCGGGCCCAGCAAGCGCGCGAGGTACAGCGCGGTGGCTTCTCCGTCGACGCTGGGGGGCGTGGCGAGGATGATCTCGGTGACGGCTTTGTCGCCGCCCAACAAGCGCGCGAGCAGCGGTTGCAGGCGCAGGTCGTCGGGGCGTGTGCCGTCGAGCGGCGAAATCGTCCCGTGCAACACGTGGTAGCGGCCGCGGAATTCGCTCGTGGCCTCGATCGCCGTCATGTCTTGAATCGACGACACCACGCACAACAGCGTGTCGTCGCGGCGCACGTCGAGGCAGATCGAGCAGTCGCCAACGTTGGCCGTGAGCGTGCAGCAGCGCGGGCACTCGTGCACGTGGTCGGCGACGTCGACGAGGGCATCGGCCAACGCGCGCAACAGGGCCCGATCCTGACGCAGCAGGTGATGCACCAAACGCATCGCGGTGCGCTCGCCAATGCCTGGCAAGCGCGACAGCTGCGACACCAGCGCGCGGATCGGGTCTGTCGACGTCATCGGCTAGAACATTCCGCCCGGAAGACCCATGGCGCCGGCCATGCCGCGGGCGTTTTCCATGCGCGCTTCTTCGACGCGGGCGAGGGCCTGACCAAACGCGGCGCGCACCAGGTCTTCGAGCAGCGACGGATCGTTGGGGTCGATCGCGGCCTTGTCGATCTTCACGCTGACGACGTCGTACAGGCCATTGACCTGCACCTTGACCATGCCGCCGCCGGCAGCGCCTTCAGACACCTTCGTCTTCAGCTCTGCCTGCATGCGCTCTTGCATCTGCTGCGCCTGCTGCATCATTTCGCCGAGCTTCGATGGGTCGAACATGTTGGCCTCCGATATGTGACTTCGCTGGTCTGTAGCGACGGAGAGGATAGACGTACAGCACCCATGGGCACCGCCGACCAGCCGACCAGTCCAAAATCCGACACACCGCCGCCCCGTCGAGAAACCCGCGACGAGCGTCGCGCGCGCATCGCCGATCGGGTGCGCGCGTTGCCCACGGAGCCCGGCTGCTACCTGATGCGCGACAAGCGCGGCGACATCTTCTACGTCGGCAAAGCCACCGATCTACGCTCGCGGGTGAAGTCGTACTTCTCGGGCAGCGACACCCGACAATTCGTCGACTGGCTCGACGACCTCCTCGACGAACTCGACGTCATTGTCGTGCGCAACGAGAAGGAAGCGTTGCTGCTGGAGCGCACGCTGGTTCGGCAGCACCAACCGCGCTTCAACGTGAAGTTGCGCGACGACAAAAACTTCATTCACCTGCGTCTGCAAACGCGCCCGACCACCGATGCAACAGCACCGCTGCGTCGACGCTATCCGCGCGTTGAAGTGGTGCGCGCGTCGCGCGACGAAGACGCCGGCGTGCGCGTGTTCGGCCCCTACCATTCAGCGACGGCGGCGCGTGCCACGTTGCGGGTGCTCAATCGACATTTTCAGCTGCGCACGTGTCGCGACAGCGTCATCGACAACCGCATGCGTCCGTGTTTGCAGCACCAGATCGGCCGCTGCCCGGCCCCGTGCGTGCTCCCCGTCGAGCACTACACCGAGGCCCTGCAAGACACCGCGTTGTTCCTCAGTGGTCGACGCAGCGAACTCGCCGATCGTCTGCGCACACGCATGATGGAACTCGCAGGGGCCGAAGAATTCGAAGGCGCAGCGCGCGTGCGCGATCAGCTTGCGGCCATCGGCACCGCCCTCGACGATCAGGCTGTCACCGACGTCGAACAGCGTAAAAACCAGGACATCTGGGGCATCGAGCGCCGCGGCAGTTTGCTGGTGCTCGTGCGCGTGATCGTGCGCGACGGCCGCATGCAAGGCCTTGAAACCCACGAGTTCGATCGCGCCGAATTTCCCACCGAAGAACTCGTCGGATCGTTTCTCGCGCAGCTCTACGACGACATCGATGTGCAATCGATCCCCGACGAGATCTTCTTGTCGCAGTCGATCGGCGACGAAGGCACCACGCTGGCCGAGGTGGTCGGCGAGCGCCGCGGTCGTCGTGTCGAGGTTCGGGTTCCGCAGCGCGGCAAGGGCAACAAGCTCGTCGAGATCGCGATCAAGAACGCCGCCGCCACCATGGACGAGCGCTTCCGCAAACGCGAAACGCGCCAGCAGGGTTTGGCGGTGCTGCAGGAACGTTTGGGGCTGCAGCAATCGCCGCGCGTCATCGAGTGCTTCGACATTTCGCTGTTTCAGGGCACCGACGCGGTCGCGAGTCAGGTCTGCTTCGTCGACGGTGCGGCCGACAAGTCGCGCTACCGCCGCATGAACATCAAGACCGTCGAGGGGACCGACGACTTTGCGATGCTGTACGAGGCCATCGGTCGTCGCCTGCGTCGCGGCAAAGAGGCCAACGACCTGCCCGATCTCATCGTCGTCGACGGCGGCAAGGGCCAGCTCAACGTCGCGATCCAGGCGTGCAAAGACAACGGCGTACGCATCATCAACGCCAATGGACTTGCTCCCGAAGCGTTGGCCACGTCGTCGTCGTCACATGGGCTCGCAGCGCTGCCAACGATTGCGCTCGCGTCGATCGCCAAGGCGCGTTCGTTCAACGTTGGCACCACCAAAACGGCCAAAAAGCGCGGCAGTCGCCCCGCCACGCCGCGCGAAGATCGCGAAGGTTTGTCGACGGAAACCGACGAACTGCAGATGAGCCCCGAGCGCTTGTTTGTGCCCGGGGTGAAAGACCCGCTCACGCTCAAGCCGCACACCCCCGACCGCTTCCTCATCGAGCAGTTGCGCGACGAGGCTCACCGCTTCGCCATCACCGCCCACCGCAAGCTCCGCAAGAAGCGCACGCTGCGCTCGGTGCTCGACGAGATCCCGGGGATTGGCGTCGAGAAACGCAAAGCGCTGCTCAAGGCGTTTGGTTCGGCCCAGGCCGTGGCCGACGCCAGCGTCGAGGCGGTGGCCGCGGTCCCCGGCTTCGGCAAGGGCCTCGCAGAGCGCGTGTTGTCGGCGTTGAACACCGCTCCTGCCGAGCCATCTGCCGACGGCAGCGACGCGAACGACACCGGCGATATCGACGACAGTGACGCGGTCGACGCGCTGGAAAGCGATGAGCCCGAGGGGCTCGACGACGACGCCGAAGTCGAGGCAGCCACTGGCACGCCGGAACCAGCGCAGTAGCCTCGACGTATGCGTGGAAACTGGCTCCTGTCGGTCGTGTTCGTGGCCGGCTGCGCTACCACTGGCTGCGTCACCGTCGGGCGCGTCGTGCCCGAGCCAGTGCCGGTCGTGGAACCCGTCGTGGAACCCGCGCCCGCGCCGCAGCCCGAGCCGCCCCCCACCGAGGTCGCGTCACCAGAGCCCGTGGAACAGCCCACCGTCCCCGTGGAACCCGCGGTCCCCGATCCGCCTGCGGTCGCGGTCGAAGAGGGCATGGCGAGCTACTACGCACGTCGCTTCGAGGGGCGCCGCACCGCCAACGGCGAGCGCTACCGCCGCCTGCAGTTCACGTGTGCCCACCGCGAGCATCCGTTTGGAACGGTCTTGCAGATCACCGCCGTCGCCACGGGCAAGCAGGCCACCTGCCGCGTCAACGATCGCGGGCCATTCAAGAAGTCGCGCATCCTCGACGTGTCGGGGGCTGTGGCGCACCAGCTCGGCATGGTGGGGCCGGGCGTGTTGCTGGTGCGCGTGACCGTCGAGCAGCCAGCGTCGACGTCGACCGAGCCAACGCCGCCGTCGTCGTAGCCTGCGTGGCCTACGCCGGGGGCAGGGGCAGCAGGTGCTCTTCGAGCAGCTCGAGGGCCTCGGTCAGCGACTCCATCACGACGTGGGCCGCAGCCACCTCGTCGGGGCGACCACCGACGGTTTTTGGGTGGGACCGCTGGGCGAGCTGGCGATAGCGCGCGCGGACCTCGTCGAGGGTTGGCGATCCCGACAGCTCCAGCACGCGCAGCGCACCATCCACGTCGGTGACCGCAGGCGCCTTCGCAACATTCGCGGCAGCCTTCGGCGCGGCGAGGGCGGCCTCAACTTCGGCGGCCGCGGCGTCAGCGACGTCGTCACCGTCTTTGCCTTTGCGGAACATGGAGTTCCACTCGGACTTCACCACCTGACCAAACCGATCGAGCACGCTCATGGGGCTTCCTTCACTGCACTTCGGCGGGGTCGAGGACGGGGGGCGGTGCTGCGGGATCAGGCGACGCCGTCGGCCGCGGCGGGGCGGGCAGCTTCGTCGTCGGGACGGGCGGGCCGCTGCCTTGTTTGGCGCGCACGTCTTTGGCGTGGGCCATGAGCGCGTCGCGAAACAGGTTGCTCCAGCGAACCTCTTCCGACCCCGCCACGCCGTACTGGGCGACCGACTGGCCAATGTTCAGGCCCAGGCCGCCAAGCAGTGAGCCGACAAAGACCGCGCCCGTGACAGCGTTCCGCTGCTGAAAGATGAAGAAAATCGAGGCGATACCCGCCGTCACGTTCAGCACGGTGCTGCCGACGCCAAGCCCCGTGACCAGCGCGTACTCGCCGGCGTCGTCGACATTGCCGATCACCGGCTCGCTTTTGACGACGGTGCCATCGGGCAGGGTCGACGACAGCGTGATGGTCATCTCCTTCCACGTGCCGATCTGAAACGTCGACGGACCAGCGAGGTCGAACGTGACGATCGTGGTCGCGGCGCTGGCGTTGTCGTTGGTGGTGAGCAGCGTGTTCAGCGAGCGCGCCGTGTAGTTCGACACCTCGCGCTGCCACGTGCGCGACGGCGACACCGGCATGCCGGGCTCGCGGATCGACACCTCGGTGCCATCAAAGCGAAACGCCGACAGCGGTGGGCCGTCGGCGGTCATCAACGTCGAGGGGCGCGTCGGTGTGATCACCGTCGAGCAACCACTGCCGCCAAACACGGCACAAGCAACGAGCACACACGCGAGCAGCGGACGAAGCAACATCACAGGCAGAATACCCACCACCGGGCCGGTGGACAGCACGGATCGCAGCTCCGACCAGGCCGTTGCTCAGCGCGCGGCCACGCGTGCGGCCTTCGTCGTCGTGCCGCGCTGGTTCAACGTCGCCCGCAGCGATTCCTTTGCGAGCCAGGGCGCCTTGATGTGCCACACGCCCGTGTTCACGACGACGGCGGCCACGATGTACTCGGGCGCTTCCGCGGGCGCGAAGCCCACAAACCACGACGTGTCGAGGCCGGTTTTGTAGTCGGTGAGCGACCCCGTCTTGCCAGCAGCCGTTACCGGCAGGCGCGGACCGTTCAGGATGAACGACTTTCGGCCGGTCCCCTTGGTGACGGTGTCGGTCATCATCTGGCGGAGTGCTTTCGCCGTCTTCGCCGTGACCACGCGATGCCCGCGCTGCTCGCCACCCACGACGAGGGTTGGTGGCACCAGCTCACCACCGTTGGCCACGATCGACGCCAACACCGCACCGTGCATCGCTGAGATCTTCACGTCGCCAAAGCCGGCGGCGGCTTCGGCAAACGCGAACGGCTCGTCGGGGATGTTGGCCTTCGACGGCGTGAGCTGCGTGAGGCCAAGCGTGCTGCCAAAGCCCCAGTCGTCGGCGTGCAGGCGCAGCGCGTCGGGGTCGAGGTGGCGTGTGGCGAGCTTGGCCACCGCCACATTCGCCGACATCGCCACGACGTCGCCAAACGGGATGCAGCGGCTGTCCTGGCGCGTGTCTTTGATGTTGTCGGCGCGCATGCGGGTTTTGCCGCCGTGAAAGCACACCTCTTCGTTCACCGACACGCCCGACTCGAGCAGGGCCGACGCGGTCACGACCTTGAAGACACTCGCCGCCGGCGCAATCGGCTTGAACGCGAGACCACGGCTGCTGCCACGCGTGGAGTGCTCGGCAACGGCGACGACACGGCCCGTGTGGGCCTCCATGACGACGACGGCGCTGTACGGGGTCTGCCCCTGCTCCAGCATCGCGGTGATCTTTGCTTCGATGGCTTTGTCGCGCGTGCTGGGGCCGGTGACGTCGTCAGCGACCACGGCGCGTGCGGCCTCGCCCACGTCGACCATCGCCGCGTGTGCCGCGGGGCGCGTCGCATCAGCAACACGCTCAATGGCAGCCGCCACGTCGTCAGCGAGGGCGTCAGCGGCAGCGGCGGGGTTCACCACGGCGGGCGCTTCTTCGGCCGGCGCCGCCACAGGGGCGTTGCTGGCGACGTCGACCGGGGCCTCGGTCGGATCAACCGCCGTGCGGGTCATCACCGTGTGCACGGGCGCGCGCTCGGGCAGCAGGGCGTCGACCGCACCGGCGACGGCGAGACCGGCGGCCAGCGGCACGATCAGCGGCAACCGCTGCACAGCGCGCCACAGGCGAGTGCCAAGCGATCCGCGGCCGGCGGAGAAGCGGTGGAGGCGAACGGGGCGGGGTGGAGACTGGCGGCGCATGGGTGATCCACCATCCGACCTCGGATCACCTGACGCAAAAAAACGACCACTGCCGGGGCCGTTTTGTGACCGGAAGCCTTGACCTCCGCGTTGCGATCAGGTTCGCGCTTACTTGCTCACCACGAAGGGTATCGCATCGCCGAGCTTCAACTTCAGGCGATCGGCGATCCAGTGGCCGTCCCACCACTCGATCGGGTTCACGGCGCGGCCGTGCAGCAACGTTGTGAAGTGCAGGTGGTCGCCGCCCGCCAGGCCCGTCGCCCCCGTCTTGCCGATGATCTGGCCGCGCGTCACGGCAGCACCCACCGTCGTGTCGATCGACGACAAGTGCGCGTACAGCGTCATCACACCGTAGCCGTGGTCGATGACCACGCAGTTGCCAAAGATGCCGAAGTAGCTGGCGAGCACGACGACGCCATCGTTGCCCGCGTTCACCGGCGAGCGCTCCACCCGTGCCAGGTCGAAGCCCAGGTGGTCCTGCGTGTCGACGTCGGCGTCGTTGTAGCGGTAGGTGCGGCGGTCGGCGAACGCACCCTTGATGCTCGCGTTGTCGAACGGCTGAAACGTCTGCGTCCACAAGAACTGCTGCTTCGTCTGCTTCGCCAGCTCGACGAGGTGCGCGTTGTTCGTCGCCCGCAGCTCGCGGTTGACCTTGAGGTAGTCGGCCAGCGCGTCGCCGCTCTTCGTCAGCGTTGGTGTTTGCGCGTAGATCTCCGACGTCACCTTCTGCAGAAACGCGTCCTTGAGAACGATGGTGTCCTTCGGCATCGGCCGCGGAATGAACTTGTGGATGAACGGGGCGGTGCTGCGGTTGCCCACCACGTCTTCGGCGAACAAGCGCACGCGATCGCGCACGTCGGCTTCAGCGCCGTCCTCGTCGTAGGGCACGGCAAACAACACGAAGTGGCGGTTGGCCGCACCACCAGGCAACACGCTGCCGGGGAATTCCCACGTGCTGCCATCTTTGCGCGTGACGACGACACCATCGCGCGTGCTGCCTTCGCCCACGTCGTACACAATCGCTTCGGCACCGCCCTGCGCCACATGCACAAACGACGACTGCGGCACCACCGTGGGTGGCGTGAGCTTCACCGGCAGCTCCATCGTCGTCGACGAGGGCGGCGGCGAATCGAGCCACGTGCCCACGCGCGAGGCCGTCACGGTGATCGTGAGCTTGCCCTCGGCGAGTGCTGCCTGCAGTTGCTTGCCCACCGCGGTCTCGAGCTTCGTCTCGGTCATCGTTGGCGGGTCCCACGCCTGCTCGGGGGCCGGGTTGTGCACTTCGGCCAACACCACGTCGGTCAGGCCTGCACCGCTGGCCGTGACGACGACGTCGACAATGCCGCGCACGGGCTCGCTCACCTTCACGGTGATGGCGGTGCGTTGGCCGACGGCGTCTTTGTCGCTCTCGATCTCGATGACGGGGACGCCGCCCACCGCGCGACCCGTGTACACGGCAGCGCCAATGCCGACGCCACCAACGGCAGCGAGCAGCAGAACAAGGGGCAACATGGAACGACGGGGCTTCTCACCAAACGACATGCGTGGCGTGTCGTGCGTCGGCCCCTCGTCGTCAACGGCTGGGCACGACGTGTTGATCGGCGGGGAAGTTTCCCCGCCCGCCCCTCACGAGGACTCAGCTCGCAGAGAAACCCGCAAAGCCGGTTTTCTCTGCGAGCTTCGTGAGAAGGTGCACCACCGCGGCCACACCGAAGGCGACGAACCACGCCCACTCGTACACCGTCGTCCACACCGCACCGACCTGCATGACGCCAAGCGCAGCGAGGAAGCCGGGCACGTTGGGCAGAATGCCAGCGACGAGGGCGAGCATCGCGATGGGGTTGAAGCCGCGGGCGAAGCGGTATTGGCCCGCGTGCTGGTACAGCTCATCGACGTTGAGCTGCTGACGACGCAGCAACCAGTAGTCGACGATCATCACACCAGCCACTGCACCAAGCATCGCGCCGTAACCGAGCAGCCACGTGAACAGGTAGGCGCCAGCGTCGTTGTAGAGGCGCCACGGCATGATCACCATGCCCACCACCGCGGTGATCACACAGCCCATGCGAAACGAAATCTTCGACGGGGCAACGTTGGAAAAGTCGTTTGCGGGGCCAACGATGTTCGCCGCCACGTTCGTCGTCAGCGTGGCCAACAGCAGCGCCAACATCGCGATCACCGTCGTGCCGGTGCCACCAATCTGGCCGAGCAGTGCCA
>JBIKRQ010000407.1:0-5675 GCA_044349155.1 Myxococcota bacterium | reverse complement strand
TCGCTGATGCGCTTGCCGAAGATCACCATCGTTGCGTTCGTGACCACCGCACCCACAAACGCGATGAACGCCATCGTGGCGGGCAGGCCCAGCAGTTGCCCAACCACCTGCGCCTTCTGGTTTTTCGCGAAGCGCGAGAAGTCGGGAATGTTGAGTGCGAGGGTGCCCCAGAAGCTCACCGCCGACGTCAAACCCGCACCGAGCACCGCCCCGTAGCCGCCAGTGCTGTTGCTGCTGGGCGCATTGTCGAGGAGTGCTGACCACGAGCCCGTGTTGCTCACCGCCCACACCAACAGCGCCAACACGATCAGGATGAGAAACGGGGCCGACCACGCCTCGAGCTTCTTCAGGCTCTCCATGCCGCGCAGCAAGATGACCAGCTGCACCGCCCAGAACACGACGAAGCAGACCAACTCGAGAGGCTCGATACCGAGCACGGGCAGGCGTTCGCCGGGAGCTGCTCCGTCGAGAAACAGCGTGCGCACCACCTGCGCCATCGCCGCACCGCCGATGTACGTGTTGATGCCGAACCAGCCGCACGCCACGAAGGCGCGCAACAACGCCGGCACGTTCGCGCCGACGACGCCAAAGCTCGAACGCACCAACACCGGAAACGGAATGCCGTAGCGCGTGCCCGCGTGCGCATTCAGCACAATCGGCAACAGCACCACGAGATTGCCCAGCGCAATCGCGCCCACGGCGGTCTGCCAGGACCAGCCTTTGTCGACGAGCCCCGAGGCCATCGTGTAGGTCGGGATGCACACGGCCATGCCGATCCAGAGGGCCGCAATGTGGCCAATGCCCCAGGTGCGTTGTTCGAGCGGCGTGGGGGCGAGGTCGTCGTTGACGAGGTCGGCATCGTACATGTCGCTGCAAGTACCACGATTGGACACATGTCCGCCGGGCCGGGCAACACGGCCTGTACCGTGCTGCTGACGACGCGCTGTGATCGCTGGTCGACGACGTGCGCGCCGACATGTACGCCCCGCGCACACAGGAGGCGATGTGCGCACACGGGTGGTGTTCCTCGGCGGCGATGCCCGCGATCCGTTGCAGCTTGCAGCGGCCGACTACCTCGCGCGCGCCGGTCGCCGCTACGACGCCGGCATCGTCGAACTCAAGCCCGCCAAACGCGGCAAAGGCAGTGTCGACGACGTGGTCCGCGATGCCGAAGCCGACGCGCTGCTGCAGGCCTCCGATGGCTGCACGCGCATCGCGATGGACCCCACGGGGCTCATTCACGGCTCGTCAGAGAAGTTCGCGGCCGCCGTTGAAACGCTCATGGCGCGCGGCAAGCCCCTCGCGTTTTTGATCGGTGGCGCCACCGGCCTGCACCGTCGTGTGCTCGACGTCGCCGACGGCACGTGGTCGTTGTCGCCGATGACCATGGCCCACCGGCTCGCGTTGTGCGTCTTGTGCGAGCAGCTGTACCGCGCGAGCGAGATTTCGCGCGGCGGCCCGTACCACAAGTAGCCGCGTCGTCGTCGTGGTGGTCGTCGTCAGACGCCGGCACCACGTAGCAGCATCGAGAGTTCCTTCCCCAGGGCCGCAAGCGTGGGGTGCTGCACCTCGAAGGCGATCGTGGCGTGCTCCAACTGCTCAATCGCTTCGGGTTCGTGGGGCGTGTTGGCGTCGAGGGTGCGCTGGATTTCCGCGAGTGCCGTCGACAACTGCGCCTTCTCGCTCTCAGCAAGAGCCGGCTTGTTGGCAAGCTCCTGGTGCAGGGCCTTGAGGGTGCGGTGCAAGTGGGACTGCGACATGGGCTGGCCTTCATTCGTCGGGGTGCCGTCGTCGTTGCGGCACACGTTTCGACCCGATGCTACTCCCGCGGTGGCGTCAGCGCTCGTCGACCAGGGCGGCAAGTCGCAGCACCGCCTGCTCCACCGTCGTCGTCGTCGTGTCGATGTGCACGGCGGCCTGGGCGTACAGCGGCGCGCGTGTCGTCCACAGGGCCTCGAGCTCCGCACGCGCGGTGCTGCGCTTGGCCATGGGCCGTTCATCGCCCTGCGCGCGCACGCGATCCCAATGCTCTTGCGGCGTCGCCTTCAACCACACCGTCGTCGTCTTCGCCTGCAGCAGCGACCACGCCGCACCAGACGTGACCACACCGCCACCACAGGCGATCACCGATGGCGCATCAACGACGAGTTCGCCCAACACGCGCGCTTCGAGCTGACGCACATGGTGCTCGCCGTGCAGCTCGAACAACGCCGTGAGCGATAAACCACTGTCCTGCTCGATGCGGCGATCGACCTCGACAAAGCTCCAGCCAAGCACCTCGGCGAGCCGCTTGCCCACGGTGCTCTTGCCCGCACCGCGCAGGCCCACGAGGGCCATCGAGCGGGGGCGATCGTCGTCGCGCAGCAGGGCGGCCACATCGACCGACAACGCCCGCGCCAGATCGGCCAGCGACGACAACGTGGGGTTTGCTTCGCCGGCTTCGACCAACGCCAACAGCCGCGGCGACAACCCGCTCGACGTCGACAGCTCACGCACCGTGACGCCGAGCCCTGCGCGCAAACTGCGCACACGGCGGCCAAGGCGAGCAGCAAGTGCCGACGACGTCGTCATCCGCCCGCTCTGCCTCGTTGCGTCGTCGTCGACAACATCCCGCAGCATCAGTCATGCTCGCAGCGTGACCACGTCGACCAGTCCATCACCGGGCAGCGGCCTGCTCGACCCTGTGGCGGTCGTCGCCCTCGTCGGCCTCGTCGTCAACGATCACGTGCTCAAGGCGGCCTCGGCGGGCACGGCGTACACCGTCGTCACGGGCAAGCTGTCCGACGTGTGCGGCCTCGTCTTCTTCCCCATCCTCGTCGTCGCCGGCACCGAAATCGCCGCCAGCATCGTGCATCGCTTTCGTGGTCCATCGGTGCGCGCAGCGCAGATCGTGGCCACCGCAGTGGCCGTCACCTTCATCGGCATGAAGTGCAGCCACGTCGTCGGCGACGCCTACGCCATCACGCTGGGGGCCCTGCAGTGGCCGTTTCGCGCGCTGTCGGCGCTGCTGCATGGAGTGTCGTTGCCTGCGCTGCACGCGGTGGCCCACGTCGTCGATCCCACCGACACCGTCGCGGTGCCGGGCGTGCTGTGGTGCGTGCGTCAGGCGCGCGTGAGGGCGGCGAGCTGGGCCAACAACGGCGCCACGAACGCGTCGAATTCCGCGCGGTAGCCCTCGGGCAACGGCTTGGCGGTTTCGAACTTCTGCGCCGCGGGATCGAGGTGCTGACCGCCGCGCAACAGGCCGAAGTGCAGGTGCGGACCGGTGCTCAGCCCCGTCGAGCCGACGTAGCCGATGGTCTGCTTCTGCTCGACCCGCGCCCCCGCGCGCACGCCTTCGCCAATGCGCGACAAGTGGAAGTACTCGGTGCGCATGCCGTTGCCGTGCTGGATGAGCACCATGTTGCCCGCCGAGCCCGAGTAGCGCGCCTCGACGACAACACCGTCGGCGACCGACCACACCGGCGTCCCCGTCGGCGCGCCGTAGTCGATCCCTTCGTGCTTCTTTTGCTTCTTCAGCACCGGATGGAAGCGCGAGCCGTAGCTCGACGTGATGCGCGTGACCTCCATCGGGTTCTTCAGGAACGTGCGCTGCAACGATTCGCCGCGCTCGTCGTAGTAGCCCGTGAATTGCTCGTCCTTCGACGCAAACGAGAACCCGCGAAACGTGGTGCCGGCGTTGACGTATTCGGCGGCCACCACCTTGCCCCAGCCCAGAAGCTTCTGCTCACCCTCGTCGGTGGCGAAGCGTTTCTCGACGAGCACGCGGAAGGTGTCGCCGCTTTGGGTCTGCCGGTAGAAGTCGACGTTCCAGGCAAACACGTCGACAAAGCGGTTCACCAACAGCGCATCGCCGCCCGCGTCGAGCAGGGCGTTGTATAGGCTGCCGCGCACGCTGCCCGAAATCCCCTCGACGGCGATGGTCACGGGCGCATCGGCGACCTCGACGGAGAACCGCGGCGTGTGCTGCCCAGGTGCGCTGCGGGTGTTGCCGCGCGTGGCGGGCACGTCGACCACAGGTGCGGTCTCGACGACGACGGGCAGGCGCGAAGCGGTAATCGTGCGCGGCACGCTGTCTTTGCTCGTGGTCTTGAACGTGAAGCGCGTGAGCACGCCGTCGTCGACTCGAACGCTGTAGCGAGCGCCGCTGCGCAACGACCGCACCTCGAGCACGCCCTTCAGGTCGCGCACGAGGTTCGACACGTCGTCAGCACCCACGCCGTGCCGCGCGAGGGCTGTGCCCAGGGCTTCGCCGGCCTTGAGCTGGTCGTGCTCGGTCGGGTCCACTTCCACGGGTGCTGGCGGCGCCACCACGGCCACCGGCGCAGCAGGCGCCACCGGGGCAGGGGTTTGCTGCTGCTGGCTCGACCACCACAGGGCCCCCACCGGTACGGCCACGGCGGTCAAGGCGGCGAGCAGCCGTGCAGCACGAGCGGTGAGCTTGGATGTGGTCATGGTCGGCCTTTGGATCCGGCTGCAAACACCCGTGCAGGTGCTTGAAGTTCAACATGAATTCGACAGCAAGCATCGAATTCGGTGTCGACGGTGTCGGCGCAAGACCAAAACACGTCGCGGCAAGCGGGGCCGTGGAACACCACGAAGTCCCGGAAAACCGCCGGACCCTCGCTGATTCGAACCACCTCTGTCAAAGGTCACGGCCTGTTTCTTGACTTTACAAGTGTTCAGTGCTGCTCGACCCGCCTGGCCACGCGAGCAGATCTTCCGCAGCGACAACGTCGGCTGCTTCGTACACACGGGCATGATGCGCCTTCACCTCGTCATCGCCGCCGTCACCGCCATCGTCGCTGCCAGCTCCGCGTGCCATCAGGCCGAAGGTCGCGTCGTCGACAGCGGCGTCGTCGACGTCAGCGCTGCCACCGCTGCCCCCGCCGCAGCATCCATTTCGGCACCCGATTCCCCCCCACCCGCAGGAGACACCATGGCTGCCACGCCCCGCCGCGCCGTCGAGAAAACCACCGCCGAATGGCAGGCGCTGCTGCCCAAAGAGACCTTCCACGTCATGTTCGAGAAGGGCACCGAGCGTCCGTTTTGCGGCGGCGGCTCCTGGAACGAGCACCGAAAGGGCGTGTACCGCTGTGCCGCCTGCAACAGCCTGCTGTTCACGTCCGACGCGAAGTTCGAGTCGGGCACGGGGTGGCCGAGCTTCAAGGGTGTCGCGGTCGAGGGCGCGGTCGACGTCGAGAGCGACCACAGCCACGGCATGGTCCGCGACGAGGTCGTGTGCCACAGCTGCGGCGGCCACCTCGGCCACGTCTTCGACGACGGTCCGCCGCCCACGGGCAAGCGCTACTGCATGAACGGTGTGGCCATGACGTTCGTGCCCGACGCGGGCCAGGCGAAGGAGTGACGGTGCCGTTGACGGCGGCCGCAGCGCGTCAAACACTGCGGCCGTTGTCGACGAGGTGGTCCATGGCGCGCGCGTCCGTCTTGCAGTCCGTGATCGTGTCGGTGCTTGGTGTGCTGGCCACGTCGTGCGCGGGGGATCCGCTCGGCGACGCGCGCGGCACCGTCGACCACGAAGGTGAAGGCGAAGCAGCCGAGGGCGAAGGCGAAGCGGCGGAAGGCGAAGGCGAAGGCGAAAACGTCGACGACGAACTGCTCGGCGCGCCGTACCCCATCATCCTCGTGCACGGCTTTTCCGGCTTGATGGACGT
>JBIKRQ010000115.1:0-16383 GCA_044349155.1 Myxococcota bacterium | reverse complement strand
CCCACGCTTCGATTTTGCGCGCGACCCGGCGACGCAGGCGGTGATGAAGGGCTTTGTGCCGGGGCTGTTTGGCCTCGCCGTGTACCAGATCAACATCGTGGTGCTGCGCCAACTCGCGAGCCACATGGGTGAAGGCAGCGTCAGCTACTACTACACGTCCGACCGCCTCATGGAGCTCGTCAACGGCGTGTTCGCGATCGCGATCGCCCAGGGCGCGTTCTCGTCGATGAACGAGTACGGGGCGCGCGGCGACGTCGAGGGCCTCAAGCGCGTGTGGCGCAAGACCTTCGACCTCACGAACCTCATCTCCATTCCCGCCGCACTGGGGCTTGCCGCACTCGCGCAACCGATTGTGGCGGTGTTGTTTCTGCACGGCCGCTTCACCTGGCACGACGTCGAGCAAACCGCCTTGAACGTGACCACCGCGTCGTTCGGGCTCGTGTTTGTGGCGAGCGTGCGCGGCACATCGCAGATGTTCTTTGCGCTCAAAGACCGGCAGACGCAGGTGAAGGTGGGGGCCGTCGTCGTCGTCGTCAACGCCCTGCTGGGCTACGCCGTGGTGTGGGCAGGGATTGGGGTGCACGGCTTGAGCTTCACGTTGAGCGTGAGCAACGCCGTGCAAGCCGCCTTGCTCATGATCCTGGTGCGCAAGAAGGTGGGCGCACTCGGCATTTCTGACGTCGTCAAAGCAGGCCTGGGCAAACTGGCGCTCGCGCTCGTCGCCGTGGGGGCTGCGTGGGCGGTGTCGAGCTTTGGCGAGTGGCCCAAAGGCTTCAGCGTGATCAATGTCGTCGTGCTGGGGGCGTCGATCGGCGCTGCTGTCGTGATCTACGGCGGCGGCGCGTTGATGCTGCGGCTCCGAGGTGCTGACGACATCGGCGACAAACTACGGCGCAAGCTGCTGCGCCGCTGACGTCGACTATTCGGCGGGCTTGAGGCGCCGCTTGGCCTCCTGCCACTTGTCTTCGAGCTCATCGAGGGGCGTTTGCTCGGGGGTTTTGCCCTCGGCATCCAGCAGTTCCTCGACAACGCGGAAGCGTGCTTCGAAGCGGCCGATGGTGCCGCGCAAGGCCGCTTCGGCGTCGATCTCGAAGTGCCGCGCGAGGTTCGTGATCGCATACAGCAGGTCGCCGATCTCGCTGGCGATGTGCGCTTTGTCGCCGGTGGCGATGGCCTCTTTTACCTCGCGGGTCTCTTCTTCGATCTTGTCGAGGACACCGTTGTGGTCGGGCCAGTCGAAGCCGACGCCGCGGGCCTTCTCGCCGGTGCGGTAGGCGCGCAGCAGGGCCGGCAGGTGTTTGGGCACGCCGTCGAGGGCCGAGCTCTTTTTGACGACGTCGGCGCCCTTTGCGGCGCGCTCTTTGCGCTTGATGGCCTCCCAGAAATCCTGGCTGCCAGGTGTTGTGCCGTCGACGCCTTCGCCGCCAAAGATGTGCGGATGACGACGGATGAGCTTGGCGGTGATCGCTTTGGCGACGTCGCCGACGTCGAAGCGCCCGGCTTCGCGTTGGATTTCACTCTGAAACACAATCTGCAGCAGGAGATCGCCGAGTTCGTCTTTGTGCTCGCCGAGGCGTGGGCCCGAGCCGTCGTCGTCGAGGGCGTCGAGCACGTCGAGGACTTCGTGGGCCTCTTCGAGCAGGTACGGCCGCAGCGTCTTGATGGTTTGCTCTTTGTCCCACGGGCAGTCGCGACGCAGGCGGCTCATTGTGTCGCACAACGCCAGCACGTCGTCGGCAGCATCGCGGCGCAGGGGTGGGTGGGGCATCGGTGTTCTCGTGGGTAGGTGTTGGACACACCGCAGTGCGTCGAAAGCTCGTTGCTGCGCCTCGACGAGGAGCTCCCGCCGATCACTCGTTGGCTTCACTTGAGTCATCCGCAGAAGCGATGTCAAATCACCGCTGTGAGTACCCAGCCTGTTCAGCCCCGTCCTGCCGAGACCTTCTTCGAGGTTCCCGCAGGTGTTGATGTGATGCGTTTGCCGCTGACGGCCGAGGAGGGCTTCTTGCTGTCGCGCCTGATGGGGCGGCAGGCCACCCTCGTCGATCTCACGCGCGAGACGGGGTTGCCCGCACCGCAGGTGAAGTCGCTCGTCGAGAACCTGGTGCGCAAGGGTGCCGCAACACTCTCGCAGACGAAGTCAGCGTCCCCGTCGGCGGCGCCGACGCGCGTGAAGGATCCGTGGGGCGGGATGGTCTTCTCGCCTGCTGATCTCGCCGACGGCAAAGACCTCACCGAGGAGCAGAAGAAGCGCATCCTGCACGTCGAGGCCCACGTCGACGATTGGAACCACTACATGCTGCTGGGCGTGAAGCGCACGTCGTCGGCGGCCGACATCAAGACGGGCTATTTCAAGGCCAGCAAAGAGTTCCACCCCGACACATTTTTCCGCAAAGACATCGGCAAGTACGCCGAGCGCGTCGACCGCATCTTTCGCGCCATGAAGGCCGCGTACGACGTTCTGTCGAAAGCACCGATCCGCGTCGCCTACGACGAGACACTGATCGGCGAGATCACGCCCGAGGAACTCGAAGAACTCGCCCAGATCGCCGACGTGAAGCGCCGCGAGATCGAGCATCAGGCGCGCATCGCCCGAGCCGAGGCCGCTCGCAAAGCCGCCCGACTTCGCCGCAACCCAATCGCCGAGAAGCTGCTGAAGGCGCGCGAGTACTTCCGTCTCGCCGAGGAAGCCCGCAAAGCCGGCCGCTTCGAGGAGGCCGCCACCCACGCCCGCCTCGCCTGCGTGTACGACGAGGCGCTGAAAATCCGCGTTGAGCCGCTGCTCACCGAGGCCGAAGTCCACCGCGTCGCGGTGCTGCTCAAGAAGGTGTCGGTCGCGCTGCAATACGGCGATCGGTCCCTCGAGACAGAAATGCTGGCGCTGGCCGACCAGGCCGCTGACCTCGCCGAAAGCCTCAAGCGCCCAAATCTCATGCTCGACGTCGCCACGATGCTCACAAAGTTGCCCCGCGAGGCGCGTGCGTTTCGGCTTGCGTCGCAGGTCACCGAGCTCGACGACAAGTGCGTGCCGGCCTGGAAGATCGTCGCCGAGACCACCGCGCAGCAGGAGAAGTGGGCGCTGTGCAACCGTGCCGCAGAGCGCTGGGCGGCCCTCGAGCCCGCGGCGGCACGGCCCAAAGAGCTCATCAAGTTGGCCAAGGCAGCTCGTCCGCGCTGAGGCCCGTCCGACGACCATCTGACGCCGCCGCGTTCTGCCGCCACGAAAGTGTTTCGGCGGTTGCCTTGGTTGTCGAACCTAAGACAGTCTCCCGCCGCCGACGGTCCGGCTTGGACTTTCGGGCTGGCAGACGACAGGATTCGCCAACAGGGTCTTGTCGACGGAGAGGGTGTCCATGACCGAGCGCGTGATCGGAATCGATCTCGGAACCACCAACAGCTGTGTCGCCACAGTTGAAGGCGGCGTTCCGAAGGTCATCGCCAACAAGGGCGGCTACAAGACCACGCCGTCGATGGTGGCTGTCTCGGAGAGCGGTCGTCGCCTCGTCGGGCACATTGCCAAACGCCAGGCCATCACGAACGCGGTCAACACCGTCTACGCCGCCAAGCGCTTGATTGGCCGTAAGTGGTCGCATCCGTCGGTGCAGCAGGCCAAGCAGGTGCTGCCCTACAAGCTCGTCGAGGGCGAAACGGGCGACGTGCGCATTGAGCTGCGCGAGAAGCAGTACGCCGTGCCCGAGATTTCGGCGATCGTGCTGTCGGAGATGAAGAAGGTCGCCGAGGAGTACTTCGGTGGCCCCGTCGAGAAGGCCGTGATCACCATCCCCGCCTACTTCAACGACGGCCAGCGCCAGGCGACGAAAGACGCGGGCCGCATCGCCGGTCTCGACGTCATCCGCATCATCAACGAGCCCACCGCGGCGGCGCTCGCCTACGGCTTCAAAAAAGACATCAAGAAGCGCGTTGCCGTGTTCGACCTCGGTGGCGGCACGTTCGATATCTCGGTGCTCGACATCCAGGACGGCGTGTTCGAGGTGCTGGCCACCGCGGGCGACACCTACCTCGGCGGCGAAGACTTCGATCAACGCATCGTTGAGTGGCTCGTGTTCGGCTTCGCCAAAGAGCACAAGCTCGACCTGCGCACCGACGTGATGGCGCTGCAGCGTCTGCGCGACGCCGCCGAGCAGGCGAAGATGCAGCTGTCGACGACGACCACCACCGACATCAACCTGCCGTTCATCATGTCGGCGTCGGGCAAGGCCGATGCGCTCCATCTGCAGCGCACGCTCACGCGCGAAAAGCTCGAGGAACTCACCGCCGACCTCGTCGAGCGCACCGTCGAAATCAGCGACCGCATGCTGAAAGAGGCGCGCATCTCGAAAGACGAGATCGAAGAGGTCGTGCTCGTTGGCGGCCAAACCCGCATGCCGCGTGTGCAGCAGTTGGTGCGTGAGTTCTTCGGCCTCGACCCGGCCAAGAGTGTTCACCCCGACGAGGTCGTCGCCCTTGGTGCTGCGGTGCAGGCGTCAGCCCTTGTGAACTCGAACACCGGCAAGCAGCCCGAGATGCTGCTGCTCGACGTCACGCCGTTGAACCTCGGCATCATGATTGCGGGCGGCTACTTCAACACGCTGATCCCCGCGAACACCACAGTGCCGACGTCGAAGTCGCACACGTTCACGACGGTGCGCGACGATCAAACGGCTGTGAAGATTGTGGTGCTGCAGGGCGAAAGCGAAATCGCCAACCAAAACGAGATGCTCGGCGAGTTCATCTTGACCGACCTGCCTGCAGGCAAGCGCGGCACCGTCGAGGTCGACGTCACGTTCGACATCTCGCCCGAAGGCATCGTCTCGGTGTTCGCCAAGGACAAAGCCACCGGCCGCCAGCAGAGCATCCAGGTCACGGCGACGAGCCGCATGTCCGAGGAAGAGCTGCAGCGCGTGTTGGCGGCGAACGAAGAGTTCGCGGTCGCCGAGAAGAACACCGAGGCCTTCCAGATGTTGCGCAACGACGTCGAGCGTCATCTGCGCGAGATCGATGCGCTCGTGCCGCGCGTGCGCGACTTCTTGTCGGCTTCTGACTTCGGCGACGACGCGCTCAAAAAGGTTGAGACGCAAAAGGAGCGCGCCCGTCGCGCCATCCAGATGCAAGACCTTCCGGCGTTGAAAGACGTGCGCGAAAAACTCGACCGCGCAAACCAGATGCTCAAAGGCGTGGCCGAACGCGTCGCGGGCAATCAGTGATGGTCGTCGTCGTCGACACTGCGGAACGGAGCTGAACGCGACATGGAGAGCCAGGTCACCTCTTGGTTGAACGAAGGTCTTCGGCATTATTCCGCTGGGGACGCGTCGCGCGCGCTCGAGGCCTGGTACCGCATCCTCGAGGTCGAGCCCGATCATCCAGCGGCACTCGAGTATGTGTCGTTTGTTCGTGAAGCCCTGAGTGCTGAGCCAACGCCGCCAGCCCCGGCGACCACGCCGCCTGCGCCAGTAGCGGCACCACGACGAGACACCGTCGACGATTTCCATTGGGCCGACGTTGTTGGGCCCGTCACGCCGTCGCCGCCGCCGCCGCGCGTTCCCGAGGCTGTGCCGCTGGCCGAGCCCGCACCTGTTGCCGCTGTTGTTGAGGCACCGACAGAGCCGGTGGTTGCTGTCGTCGTCGAGGCCGCCGTTGAGCCTGCTGCTCCGGTCGCCGACAGCGGGGCAGACGAAGGCGTCGACATCGATATCGACATGGCCGCCCCCGTCGACGACGAGCCGCCGCGTCTCCCCACGATCATCATCGAAGGGATGGACGACGAGCCGCCCTCGGTGCCCGAGCCGATGGTCGAGATTCGGCCCGCGCAAAACGGCACAGGCGAGATCAGCGTTGCCGAGATCATGCCGGCTCCCGATCCGGTGAGTGCGTCGCGACCGATTCCACGTCGTCCAACGCCGACACCCGCGCCTGTGCCTGCGCCATCGCCTGCGTTCGACTTCGATGCGCTTGTGCGTGACACGCCAACAGCACCGATCGAGCCTCCGTCGCTTGAGCCGCCGCCGCCGCCGCCAATCGCTGTCACGCCTGTTGCTCCTGCTGCGCCCATCGTCCTCGTCGAGGTGCCGCGCCTGCGCACGCCCAGCGCGCCGCTCAAGGTTGCGCCACGTACCCACACGCCGACGTCACCATTTGAGCGCGTGATCCGCCAGAGCATCCGCTTCGATGAGCCCCGTGGTGTGACCATGGGCCCCCCGCCATCGCCGCCGCTGTCGGCGTCGGTGTCGACGGAGTTGGCCGCCGTTGCTGCTCCTGCTGCTGAGGCTGCACCCGCACCGGTGCCCGTCGAGCCCGCACCCGTGGCTGTTGCTGTCGATGAGCACGCCTCGCCGTGGGACGACGCCGTTGGGCCGGCAACGCCGTTGGACCTCGACACGTCGTCGCGTCCGCCGTCGGCCTTCGATTCGCTGTTGCGCGATGCAACGGCTGCGATGGTGATCACCGAGCGCGTCGAAGACGAACCCGAAGCGCCAGCACCAGCACCAGCACCAGCGCCCGTCGACGAACTCGCAGCACTTATGACGGGTGCAAAGGAACTCTTCGAGCTGGGTGACTTCTCGGGGTCGCTCGAACTCGTCGAGAAGGTCTTGCGACGCAACGCACAGCACGAGGGGGCGCTTGCCTACCTCAAGCGCAACGAGGCCACGCTGCTGCGCATGTACGAGTCGAAGATCGGCGACATGTCGAGGATCCCCAAGCCGCTGGTGCCGCCCGACGAAGTCATCTGGATGAACATGCACCACCGCGCAGGCTTCATCCTCTCGCAGGTCGACGGCACGCTGTCGTACGACGACCTCCTCGAGATCAGCGGCATGGATCGGTTCGACACCGTGCGCATCGTCGCCGACCTCGTCACCGCGGGCATAATCGGCTGAGGTAGGCCTTCGCCCTCGCCGCGCCGCGTTACGCACAATCCACGCTGTCGACGTTGCACCCTTCGGTGTGATGCGGGTACAAACCCCGCGTGCGCCACGTCGGCGCAAACGCACGACCTCTGGTCAGCGCAGTTCATTTCTCTGTGATGCAAGGAAGCTCCATGCGGAAGATTCCATTCAAGCTGGCCAGCGTCGGCGCTATCGCCATCGCGGCCCTCTCGTTCAGCGGCTGCCCTGCCGCACCTGAAGGCGAAGGCGAAGGCGAAGGCGAAGATGGTTGCGCCTCCTCGCGCGACTGCAACAGCGGCTTCGCGTGCGACAAGGAAAACGACGGCGACGCCATCCCCGCCGCCACCGATCCCGACGGCGTCTGCGTGCGCGTGAGCTGCACCGACGACAGCCAGTGCGACCCGGGCGAGAAGTGCGAGCCGCGCCGCGGCGTCTGCATCAACGAAAACACGTGCAACCCCGGCGACCCCGACGCGTGCCAGACCGACGGCGACGTCTGCAAGTACATCGACGGCACGCCGACCTGCGCGGCCCCGACGGACCCGAACGGCTGCGAATTGTCGCCGTCGGTGGGCTACGTCGCTGCAGGCGGCACCATCGGCTTTGAAGGCGTTGGCGTCGACGACAGCAAGAAGCTCGTTGCCCACGCCTCGTTCACCTACGCGGCCAGCGGCGGAACGTTCGCCGGTGCGGCGTTCACGGCTCCTGGTGCTGCCGGCGACGTCACTGTCACCGCCACGGCCAACGGCGGCGCGACCTGCACGGCAGTCGTTCACGTCTACGCCCCGATTGCTGCTGACGCTCTGCGCGTTGTGCTCATCGACCAAAACACCCGCGAGCCCATCGCTGGTGCCAGGGTTGCTGCGCGCGTCGACGGCGCCAACGTTGAAGGCCTGACCACCGCCGACGGCTCGTTCACGTTCTCCGACGCGGCAGATGCAACCTCGGTCAGCGCGTTCCCCGGCACGCACCAGTGGCACACGATCATCGATCCGCCGGCCGACAGCGTCATCTACACCGCCGCGGTGCAGACGACCCCGGTGGTCGACGGCGTCAAGGGCACGTTCGACTTCAGCAAGCTCACCAACGGCGACGGCGACATCAAGCTCGGCATCGCGGGCATGGCGATCAACTCGTCGATCACCGACCTGAACTTCACCACCATCGTTGGTGAGACGGTTCCGACCCTGATCGACATCGACGGCCTCACGCCCGATGGCGGCCAGGAAGTGCCGCTCCCCGAAGGTCTCGTGATTGGTCTGGGCACCACCGACTTCAAGGGCAACTACGTTGCGCTCAGCGATAAGCCCGGTCAGTCGGTGGCCTGGGCCCTCGGCGGCAAGGTGAAGCTCTCGGAAATCGGGCCCATCATCAGCAGCGTGACCGGCAGCGACAACCTCGACTTCGGCTCGATCCTCGCCGCGGTCCTGCCGTTCTTCGGCAAGTTCGACCACGCCGTCGCGACCGGCCTCGAGATCGACCCGGCTCCTCGCGCTGCGGGCAGCACGGCCGGCTTCGACGACGTCACGATGACCCCCAACACCTTGCTCGTGCTCTCGGCCGAGTACGACATGCCGACCCTGCCGTGCGCGCCTGGCGCGTTTGGCACCACGGGCTGCACCGAAGACATCTTCCTCCTCACCGTTGGTGAAGGCGAAGCCGTCGTCGAAACCGTCGTCACCGCGTGCCCGCCTGAGGCTCCTGGTGAAACCTGCGAAGCGATTGCCCCGTTCACCTCGGGTGCTGTTGTCCTCGCTGGCTCGATCGTGCCTGGCCAGGGCCTCGTGCCCCTGGGCCTCTCGGCTGGTCTCGACATCGTCACGACGGGTGGCACGGCTGACGGCATCGCTGGTCAGAAGGACCGCACCGACGGCAAGATCCTGCTCGACTACGCCCCGCCGCACGACGGCATCGAAGGCAACCTCTACGGCACCGTTGCCATCGCGCTCGACATCAACCAGGTCAGCACTGCTGACCTCGGCGCGTCGATCCTGATGCAGGTGTCGCGCACGCTTCCCGACGCCGGCAACGACTTCAACGGCAACGACTTCCTGCAGAGCCAGGGTGGTTCGTTCGTGCCGGGCTCGAGCTTCGCGCTCGAGAAGAAGGGCAGCGCCGACTTCTACCGCGTGAACCTCGACGACGGTGGTGAGCAGGAGTGGAACGTGTGGTTCGACGGCAGCGCGTCGGGCACGTTCAGCATCAGCGACCTCGCCCAGCACAGCGGCGCTCCCGTCGCCGCGCGCACCGTTCACGCCGACATCCAGGCCTTCAAGCTTGGCGCTGGCTACGACGGTCCGCAGGCCGACGACTTCGCGGGTCTGTTCGAGTTCGACGGTCGCGACATCGACAGCCTCATCTACTACCTCGGTGGTTGGTCGAGCGAGTCGTGCAAGGCCGGCGGCATCTGCAACGAGCGCAACATCGAGTGAGTTGTCGCTGAGGCGAGTCTCTTGAGGGCGGGGAAACTTCCCCGCCAAGCAAAAGCAGAACAACGGCGCCGTCACTGGCGCCGTTTTTCTTTGTCGTCGTCATCAACACACGTTGTGGCTGTCAGGTTTTTGGTGGCTCGAACTTCGCGCGCATCTTGGCGAAGAAGTCGGCCGCGGGATCGACGGGGGCGGCTTGCGGAGAGGGGTCGAGGCCCAGGCTCTCGAGTGGGACGTCGTCCATGAAGCGGGAACGTCGACGCTGCACCAGTTCGTGGCGCTTGCGACGGGTCAGCGCATGGCTGATGCACAGCACCTGACGCGCGCGCGTGATGCCGACGTAACAGAGGCGGCGTTCCTCCTCGATGCCCTTGTTGCCGCTCTCCTCGAGGACGCGGCGGTGGGGCAACAGGCCCTCCTCGAGACCGACGAGGAAGACGTAGGGGAACTCAAGGCCCTTGCTCGCGTGCAGGCTCATCATCTGCACCTTGCCCTTGGCCTTGCGTTCGTCGTCTTTGTCGTCGTCGTCGTCTTTGTCTTCGTCGAGGGCCAGACGATCCAGAAACGTGGCAAGCGGTCCGTCGGGGCCCACTTCGCCCAGCACCACGCCTGATTCCTCGAGGTCGGGGGCCTGCCGCGCCTCGCGCAGCTTGTCGATGAACGCGGCGAAGGCGTCGCAGACCTCATCGACGGTGTCGCGCCAGCGCTCTTTCTTCTCGAGCTCGGGTTCATCGTCGATCACGGCTTGCAGGCCCGCGCGCAGCACGGCGATGCGGACCGTGCCTGAAACGTCCGCATTCTCGTTCCAGGCCTCGGTGAGCACGCGGGGGCGGGCGGCAGCCAACGGACCGGCGAACGCGCGTAGCGTGGCTTCCTGCGCAGCTTTAAGGCCGGTTCGTTCGGCGGTAGCGGCGGCGTCGATGAGCGAGAGCTTCTGCTCGCGTGCCCAGGCGATGAAGGTGTTGACCGCTTTTTCGCCGAGGCCGCGGGCGGGCAGGTTGACCACGCGACGAAACGACATCTCCTCGTCGGGGCGAGCGATGCACGACATCATCGCCAGGGTGTCTTTCACTTCTTTGCGCTGAAAGAACTCCATGCCGCCGACGACGCGGTACGGGATGCTGCGCAGGCGGAGCGCTTCCTCGAACAGGCGCGACTGCGGCGACGACCGATACAAAATCGCGATGTGGTCGGGCGGGACCTTTTGGTTCTCGACGAGCTCGTAGATGCGCGAGCCCACAGCGTCGCCCTCGGCGTCACCGTCGGCCATGCCGAGCAGCTCGATGGGTTTGCCGGCACCGCCGCTGGTGAACAACGTCTTGTCGCGTCGCTGGGTGTTTTGGCGAATCACCGAGTTCGCGGCACTCAAGATGTTGCCGGTGGAGCGGTAGTTCTCCTCGAGCTTGACGACCGTGCAGGGCGCGAAGTTCTTGTCGAAGGCGAGGATGTTTTCGACGTCGGCGCCGCGAAACGAGTAGATGGCCTGGTCGTCATCGCCGACAACGACGAGGTTGCGGTGCGGGCCACACAGCTGGGCGACGATGTCGAGCTGGAGTGGGTTTGTGTCCTGGTACTCGTCGATGTGCAGCCAGCGAAACAGCGCCTGATAGCGCTTGCGCACGTCGGGGACATTCTCGAGGAGCTCGCGCGCGTAGAGCAGCAGGTCGTCGAAGTCGACAGCAGACAACGCACGCAGGTGTGACGCGTACGGAATCCACAGTCGCGCCGCGAGCATGGCGATCTCGTCGATGCGGCCGAGGCGCTCGCGGTGGATGTCGCTCTGATCGAGCAGCGGATCGACGTCGGTGCGGAAGCCCTGGTTCTTCCAGTAGCCGATGCGCGACAGCACCATCTTCGGCTCTTTCTCGCCGAGCTGCATGTCGAGGCTGCGGGCCACCTGTAGCAGCTGACCGCGCTGGTCACCCTCGTCGAGGATCGCGAACGACGGTGACAGATTGATGCGGTGGGCGTCTTTGCGCAGCAGCTTCGCGCACAGCGAGTGAAACGTCGACACGAGCACGCCGCGCGCAGCCTTGCCGGTCAGCTCGATCAAGCGTTCCTTCATCTCCTTCGCGGCTTTGTTCGTGAACGTGACGGCGAGGATCGTGCGCGGACTCTCTCCCGAGAGAATCAAACGTGCGATGCGCATGGTGACCACGCGCGTCTTGCCCGAGCCCGCACCCGCGAGCACCAACATCGGGCCATCGTCGTGAAAGACGGCGGCGCGTTGGGCGGGGTTGAGGCGCTGAAACTGTTCGTCGAGGGAGGCCACGTCGTCGTGGTGCCTCGTTCGACGCGCTCTGACAAACGCGTTCTGCGGCGCTCACGTACAGCTGTTGCAGGCACCCTTCAGCAGCACTTCGTCGATGCGGTGGACACTCGCCCTCTGCGCCATGTTGCGCGTGGGCACCACCGTTTCGGGCAAGCAGCTCACAGCCCCGCACGATGTGCACATGAAGTGGGGGTGCACGCCGTCGTCGGCCTCTTTGAGTTCGAAGCGCCACACGTGGTCGCCCAGGTCGGCGCGCGCGACGAGGCCAGCACCCGTGAGGTCCATCAGGTTGCGATAGACGGTGGCGCGGTCGAAGCCGAGGTGCTCGACGAGGTCGACGAGCTCGCCATGCGACAACGGCCGGTTCGTGTTGGTCAGGGCTGTGAGCACGGCACCGCGCGCCGCCGTCCATTTCAACCCAGCGTTGCGAATGCGCGCCTTCAGCGCCGAGAGCGCCTCGGTGCCTGGTGCACTGTCGTCGTGGCGAGCAGACATGGCGGCCTTTCGTCCATCCGGGAAGCGCTTGCAACCCAGTTGATTGTTGCAATTGTGGTTGCGAGGTTCAAGCAGTGTTTGCCGTCGTGCTCGGCCTGTTGGCGTTGTTGGTCGGGCCGGTCCTTGGGCCTGTCATGCGCGGGCACGTGCGCATCGCCGCGGGCATCGATGGCTTTGTCGTCGTCACGGTGGTCGGACTCGTCATCCTGCACGTGCTGCCGCAGTCGGTGGCGTTCGCTGGTGCCGGCGCCCTCGTGGTGGCCGCACTGGGCGTGGTGGCGCCGGTGTTGCTGCACCGCTTTGATGCGCGCATGCCAGCGCGATCGTCGTCGTCATCGACCGCGCGGCAGTGGCTCACCACCAGCATCTTTCTCGCCGGCGCGTTCATGCACGCGTTGCTCGACGGGGTGGCGCTCATCGACAGCGGCGGCCACGATCACGGCCACCACCACGACGAGAGTTCGATCTCAATGCTGGCCCTCGCCGTGTTGTTGCACCGCCTGCCGTACGGCCTCGCGATCTGGGTCGTGGGGCGTGAACGCATGGGCACCGCGCGCGCGGTTGCCGTGCTGGCCTCGTTGGGGGCGGGCACCATTGTCGGCGCCGTCGTCGGCGAGCGCGTGTTTACCGTCGTGAGTGTGTCGTCGTTTGCGCTGGTGCAGGCGTTCGCGGCGGGGGCTGTGCTGCACGTGCTGCTCGACGAGCCCGCGTTCGACATTGGCCGGCATCCGCGCTCGTCGTTGTTGGGGGTGGTCGCTGGCCTCGTCGTCCTCGTCGTGCTTGCCCAAAGCCACCCGGTGGTCGCGGTGATCGACGACGAACTCGGCTTTGGTCGCACGCTGTTTTCCATGGCCGCGCAGACCGCACCCGCGGTGGTGGTTTCATGCCTGTTGCTGGGCACGTTGACGACGTGGGGTCCACGGTTGCGTTTGGCGCTGCGTGGCTCGGGCAACGTGGTGTTGCAGGCTGTGAGCGGTGTTGTCGCCGGCGTGCCCGAGCCCATGTGCACGTGCACCGTCGTGCCCGGGTTTGAGCGCCTCACACGTCGACGCGTGGGGCTCGCGGCGGCGGCGGCGTTGTTGGTTTCGGGACCCGAGCTGGCATTTGCGCCAGTACTCATGGGCATTGGTTTGCTCGGGCCACAGCTCACCCTCGCGCGGCTGCTGGGGGCCGTTTCCGTGGCGGTGTGTGCAGGTGTTGTTGCTTCGAAAGTGGCGCGTGCCCCCGACGTCGACGACGGCGAACTCGACGACCCCGCGCTGCCGTTTCGCGCGGCGACCCTGCAGGCGGCCGATCACCTGCTGCCGTGGGTGCTGCTTGGGCTGGTGTTCGCCGCCTTCTGCGAGCCGCTGCTGTCGCCGACGGCGCTGTCGGTGTTGCCACGCGCCCTTGAGGTGCCGGTGTTCGGCGTGCTCGGAGCACCGCTGTACCTGTGCGCGTCGGGGTCGACGCCCGTCGCGGCGGTGTTGCTGCACAAGGGCGCGAGTGCTGGTGCTGTCGTCGCCTTTTTGCTGTCGGGGCCGGTCACGAACATCGCCACCCTCGGCGTGGTGTCGCGGTTGTATTCGCGTCGCGTGGCCATGGCGTTCGCTGCCGCCGTGTTCATCGCTGCGACCTGCGTTGGCTGGTGCGTGAACGTCGCGGTCGACGCCGGACTTGTGACGCTGCCGTCGTTGCATGAACACGCGATCCATGCGCACGGGGCAGTCGAAATCGGCGCCGTCGTCGTCGTGGCGGTGCTGCTCGGGTTGTCGTTGGCGCGCCAAGGGGCACGCGGCTTCCTCGGGCAGTTGTTGCGCCCCCTCGACGACGCCAAAGGCGGCCACGTGCACGGGCCCCACTGCGGGCATGTGGGCTATGCGCGCCCTGGCTTCGTGAAGAAGGCCCCAGTGGCGCGCGTGCGCATCGACGTGAGCGCGCCTGTGCCGCCGCCGGCCAGCTGACCGCGCTCAAGTGTGCAGATCTGCGACGACTTTCGCGTTGCCGTCTTGCAACATTGCGCCGCGTTAGAGTGCAGAGACCACAGCGAGGACCCAAAAAAACCGCATGCAGCCTGCGCTTCGCTTGAACGACATCCTGGACGCGGTCAACGCGTACAATCCGCGCGCCGACATCGACCTCATCAAGAAGGCGTACGTCTACTGCGCCAAGGTCCACGCCGGACAGGTTCGCAAGACCGGCGAGCCCTACCTGATTCACCCGCTCGCGGTGAGTTCGATCCTCGCCCAACTCAAGCTCGACGACGCCAGCGTGTGTGCGGGGCTGCTGCACGACACGGTCGAAGACACACTCGCCACCCTTGAAGAAGTGCAAGAGCTGTTTGGCAAAGACATCGCCGACATCGTCGACGGTGTGACCAAGCTCGGCATGGTGAAGTTCAACACCGCCGAGGAAAAGCTCGCCGAGAACTTCCGCAAGATGCTGGTGGCGATGAGCCGCGACATCCGCGTGCTCCTCGTCAAGCTCGCCGATCGTCTGCACAACATGCGCACGCTCGAGCACATGAAGCCCGACCGTCAGGAGGCGATCGCGCGCGAGACCATGGACATCTACGCACCGCTGGCGAACCGCCTCGGCCTGTCGTGGGTGAAGCTCGAGCTCGAGGACCTGAGCTTCAAGTACATCCACCCGCGCGAGTACAACGAACTCGTCGAAGCACTGGGCAAGACCGAGAAGGAGCGCAAGCGCTTCATCGACGAGGTCGTCGAGGAGATCAAGTCCGCGCTGAAGAAGCAGGGCATGAAGGACATCGACGTCGCCGGGCGGCCCAAGCATCTGTGGTCGATCCACAAAAAGATGTCGAAGAAGGGGGTGCCGCTCGAAGAGATCACCGACCTCATCGCCTTCCGCGTCGTCGTCGAGAACGTGGCTCAGTGCTACGAAACCCTGGGGCACGTGCACGGGTTGTGGCGGCCGGTGCCGGGGCGCTTCAAGGACTACATCTCGCTGCCCAAGCCCAACGGCTACAAGTCGCTGCACACGACGGTGATTGGGCCAAAGGCCGAGCGCATCGAGATCCAGATTCGCACGCCCGAGATGAACCTCGTCGCCGAAGAAGGCATCGCGGCGCACTGGAAGTACAAAGAAAAGGGCAGTGCCGACGTCAAGCAGACCGAAGCCGAAGCGGGCTTTCGTTGGCTGCGTCAGTTGATGGACTGGCAGCGCGACTTGAAAGACCCGAGCGAGTTTCTCGACTCGGTGAAGTTTGAGTTGTTCTCCGACGAGGTCTACGTCTTCACGCCCAGTGGCGACGTGCTCGAGTTGCCGCGCGGTGCGTGTCCGGTCGACTTTGCCTTCGCGGTGCACTCCGATGTGGGCATGCATTGTCAGGGCGCCAAGGTGAACGGCCGCATCGTTCCGCTGCGCTACGAGCTTCGAAATGGCGACACCTGCGAGGTGATCACCAACAAGGCGCAAAAGCCGAACAAGGATTGGCTCGAGTTCGTCAAGACGAGCAAAGCCCGCACGAAGATTCGCGCGCTGGTACGGGCCAACGAACGCGAACGCGCCGTTGTCATCGGCAAGGAATTGCTCGAGCGCGAGTTCAAGCGCTACGGCGAGAGCGTGCAAAAGCACATGAAGAGCGAGGCCATCCTCGACGCCTTCAAGAACGACAAATACCACGAGGTCGACGACGTCCTCATTGCGGTTGGCTACGGCAAGCTGTCACCGCAGGTGGTCGTCGAAAAAGTGTTGCCGCAGGAGATGCGCGACAAGCCGCAGCAGGAGCAGCCGAAGAAGTCACGGCTCACCGAACTCATCGAGCGCGTGGCGCGTCGCAGCTCGGGCGGTGTGCGGCTCGAGGGCATCGAAGACATGCTCGTGCACTACGCGCGCTGCTGCTCGCCGGTGAAGGGCGATCCGATCATCGGGTTTGTGTCGCGCGGACGTGGCTTGATCGTGCACCGCCGCGACTGCACCAAGGTGTTCGAACTCGACCCCGAGCGGCGCATCAACGTGTCGTGGGATGCGTCGACGGCGTTCTCGCGCACCATCCATCTGCGCGTGCTCACCGACGACCGCGAAGGCATGTTGGCCGACTTGTCGGGTGTGTTCTCGAAGAACAACATCAACATCAGCGAGGCCAACTGCAAGGTGCAGGGCGGGCAGGCGGTCAACACGTTCAAATGCGGCATCGCCGACATCGACCAGCTGCGCAAACTCGTGAAGGCTCTCGAAGGCGTGAAGGGTGTGCACGCCGTTGAACGCGCCCGCGCCCTCGATACCTAGCAGGTTGCTGAAAAAGTCGGCAGTCGGTTCTCGACGAGAAATGAGGTGTTCGTCGTCGAGAGCTGCGCCAAAT
>JBIKRQ010000114.1:0-16385 GCA_044349155.1 Myxococcota bacterium | reverse complement strand
AAGCCCACCGACACCCGCGGCGCCAACGTGAACTGCAGCTCGCCCATGTTGGCCACGACGTCGATCGCGTCGAACACCAGCCCGTCTTCAGCACTGCCGCTGCTGCCCACCACCGCCACGTCGTAGCGGCCAGGCAACAACAACGCCGTGAAGGTGCCGTTGTTCGTGACCGCGTTTGCCGTGACCACGCCGAGGCCGACGGCGCCACGCAAGGTGACCACGGCGTCGTCGACGGTATTGCCTGCGGCGTTCAACACGGCCCCACGCACCGCCACGCGCGACGCATCAACCGCCAACAACACATCGCCCAGCTCGACGTCCGCGACCTCGATCGGCGTGAGCGGCACGGTGGCTTCGGGCAAGCCCTCGGCCCCGGCAGGCGGGTGCACCGCGAGGAACGCGACGTCGACACCGGCAGCCAACTGCACGTCGAACGCGCCTGTGAAGGGCAACGTGGTGTCGACCGACGACAACTGGCGGCCCGCTTCGTCGACGACGACAACGCTGAAGCCATCGAGCCCGACAGCACCTGCGCCAACGCCGGCCACCAACTGCCCGCGCACATGGGGCCCCGCCGTGACGACGAGCTGCGGCACGGCTTGCACACCAGCGATGAACACGGCGTCAGACAAGGTCGGCGGTGCCTGCGCATCGGCCGCCAACGCCGACAGGCGGTACGGCTGGTTGCTGACCAGCTGCATGGAAAACGACCCCAACGACGTCGTTGTCACACGTTGCCGCAAGCGCCCCGCAATGCCCGTGCTGGGCGTGGCGTACACGAGGAAGTCGCCGGCATCGGGCACCGCAGCGTCGTCGACGAAGCCGCTCACCGGCACCGCACTGCGCACCTGTACGTCGACGCGATCGGCAGCATTTGTGTCGACCGACAGCACCGACTGCACCGGCAGGCTCCCGCCGGCGGGCTCGACTTCGACGTCGACCACGCCGAGGGCGCTGGGGTCGACACAGTAGCCAAACGCGCACACGCTGCCGCCGCACTCGCTGTCGCTCAAACAGGTTTGGTCGATGCTGCTGATGGCCGCGTCGCAGGCGCCAAGGGTGAGCACCGCCAGCACGGCAAGCACAACGCGCGCGTTCATGGCGTCACCACCGTGCACGGCGTGAGCTTGATGGCCCAGGTAAAGAAGAACATGCCGCCGTCGTCCTGGGGCACCAAGCCGCCACCGTCGCCGGCTTCGAAGCCACTGTCGGACACGCGCAGCTCGATCAGTTGAAACGCGTCGGGCTTGGTTTGCTCGTCGAGGTCGCCGAGCACGTTCAGCTGGGCGCGATCCAGGGTGAGTTCGGTGCTGGCGGTGAGCGGGTAGGTCCCGTCGTCGAGGGGCTCAAGCGGTGCGCTCTGTTTGAGGGGCACGCGCAGCTCGCCGCCGCGGTTTACAACCATGTCGAAGCGGATGCGGAGAGGGTCGCCGTCGGCGTCTTCGAGCTGCACGATGTTGAAGGTGAGCGGTGCGCAGCCCGCCGTGGCGGCATCAAGCGCAGCGTCGGCCTGCAGTGGCCCAAACGATGGAGCTGGAAAGACCTCGACGACAGGCACGTGGTTCTCCTTCGGCACGGCCTGCCCGATGTGGTTCGGGTTGAAGCACGCCGCCGACACCACCACCATCAGCACAGCCGATGCCAGCGGCAGCCCACGCTCGCAGATCATTGAAAAGCCAAAGGAAAACAGATCGGACAGCCACGTGGCCGACGCCGCGGTCGCGACAGCGGTGTCGTGGTGGCCCGTGCGATTCAAACACTTGGCGCTTCGCCAAGTTTTTGAATAATCAATACTATTCGGGCGCGGAGCGCCCGAATTCACGCCGCACCGCCGTCGTTGTCTTTGCCCGCCTCGAGGTGGCGAAACACCGTGCGGGGGTCGACGCCGAGCTCGCGCGCCGTCTTGGTGCGGTTGCCGCCGTTTCGCTCGAGAGCTTCGTCGATGTAGCGGCGGCGGTAGCGCTCAAGCGCCTCGGCGAGGGGCAGGATGTCTTCGAGGTCGTCGGCGTTGATGTCGAGGTCGTCGGGCCCGACCTGCGTGCCGTCGGCGAGCACGATCGCGCGCTTGAGGCGGTTTTCGAGCTGCCGCACGTTGCCGGGCCACTGGTAGCGACGAAGGGCGGTGACGGCCTTGGGCGTGAAGCCCTTGATCTTCGTGAGCCCCTGCTCGTCGCAGTATTTGCGCAGCAGGTAGTTGGCGATGACCACGACGTCGTCACCGCGGTCGCGCAGCGCTGGCAGATGAATCTGCACGACGTTGAGGCGGTAGTAGAGGTCTTCGCGGAAGGTGCCGTCCTTCACCATCTGCTCGAGATTGCGGTGCGTGGCGGCGACGACGCGGATGTCGACGTGCTCAGACTTGCTGTCGCCGACTTTGGTGACCTGCCGCTCTTGCAGCGCGCGCAGAATTTTCACCTGCAGGTGCAGCGGCATCTCGCCGATCTCGTCGAGAAACAGCGTGCCACCGTGGGCACTTTGAAAGCGGCCCGCACGCGTGGCGATGGCCCCGGTGAAGGCACCCTTCACGTGACCAAACAGCTCGCTCTCCATGAGGTTTTCAGGGATGGCGCCGCAGTTGATGACGACGAGGGGGCCCTTGGCGCGGCCGCTGCGCTTGTGCACTTCGCGGGCGATGAGCTCTTTGCCCGTGCCGGTTTCGCCGGTGATGAGCACCGAGATGTCGGCGCGCGCGACTTTTTCGATCTTCTTGAACACGTCGCGCATGCCGTCGCAGGCGCCGATCAATTCGCCGTAGCGGCTCTTGTCGAGTTCGCCCTTGAGGCTGTCTTTCTCGACGGTGAGCGCGTCGATCGCCAACGCGTTTTGCACGAGCAGGCCCGCTTGCGCGGCAAACAGCGTGAGCACTTCGAGGCTTTGCTCGTCGAACAACGCCTTGACCGCGTTGTTGCCCACGTAGATGGCGCCGATGACACTGTCGGCGACGTCGTCACCGCCTTTGCGATCGCCCACGCGCACCAACGGCACGCACATCACACTCGTGAGCTTGAGGCTGACCACCGACAACGACGAGTTGAACTCCGTCGACGTGAGCGCGTCGCTGACCACCACGGGCTTGCCCGTTTCGAGCACGCGCTTGAGGATGGAGTCGGACAAGCCAGCGACGGCGTCGTCGAGGTTTTCGCCCTTGAGGTTGCGCGCCATGCGCACCCGCGGCGTACCGCGCGCATCACCTGCACTCGACTCGGCGGGATCGATGAGGACGAGGAAGCCCTTGTCGGCGCGGGTGAGGGCGATGACCTCGTCCATCAACGATTCGAGCAGGGCTGTGACTTCGCGGGCCTCGCCGAGCTTGCGCGAAAACGCCACGAGCCGGCGCCAGGCAGCGATGTCGGTCCCCGCAGGCAACGACGACGACGACGCAGACTTCGCGGGGACCGCGTCGTCGAGCAGGAAGCGGAAGCGCGCGTTGCCAATGACGATGTCTTCGCCGTCGACGAGCACCTGCTTGCGCACGGTTTTGCCACCGACGAGCAGGTCCTTTTTGTCGGACGAGGCGATCGTAAACGTGCGCCCATCCCACGCGATGTGCGCTGCCGATTGCGACAAGCCGCGCACGACCACGTCGCTTTCCTCGTCGGAGCCGATCGTCGTCAGGCTCTTGTAGACGGGGGTTCGGGTTTCACTTCCATCTGCACCAACAGTGACCAGTGTCGCCATGGCGAGGTCGTACCCGATCAGGGGGCCGGCGTCGACGGCGGCAGGGTCGAGGGCGCTGGTGGGGATGGTTCGTCGACGACGGGCGCGCGCTCGATGCGGCGAAGCTTCTTCAACTCGGCGGCGGTCAGTGGGCGCTTGGTGGCTTTGCTGGCCGTGACCGCTTCGCTCTCGAGGTTCCACAACGCATCGGCGACGCCGACGACGTAGCCGACGAGAAACACGCCGCCGCCCGCGAGGTGCGTGTACCAAAACGCATTCTCGAGGTTCGCCTGCTCCTGCGTGTAATCAACACTGCGGTCTTGCGCCTGGCTGACGACGGCGACGGAGCCCCAATAGCCGACGATGTTGGCCAACAAGCCCGCGGCCTGGGCTGCACCAATCACGACGCCACGGGTGGGATCGCCGTTGAGCCCCTGGGCAATGCCAAAGGGCAGAAACGCCGTGACCCACGGCGTGGTGCGCACAGTGGTGACGCGCTCGACGAGGATGGCGCCGTCTTCGCCGTCTTCGCGGGCGCGCTCGCGGGCTTTGCGCAGCTCGTCGAGGCTGGCCTTCATGGTGGTCTTTTGCTGCTCAAAGATGTCGAGGACGGGTGGTGGCACCTCGAAGGGATCGAGCTGGTGATCGGGGTCGAGCGACAGCAGGCTGCTGAACTCGCGGCTCGCTTCTCGACGTTGATCGGCGAGCGCGTAGCAGATGCCCAGCATGCGGTGGACTTCGAGCTGCTGCGTGGCGTCGGCGAGAAAGCCGGGCACCGCGAGGTCGATCAACGTCGAGATGGCGGCGGGACAGTCGCGGTACTCGAAGAAGCGCTTGCCCCGGCGAAAGCGCTCCTCGGGCGTGAGCACTTCGGGCTCCGCAGGCGGCGCGGTCGGTGTCGTCGTTGTTGGTGGCGCCGCCGCTGGTGTCGGGGCGGTGGGCGATGGAGGTGTTTGTGGTTGTGCGTGCGATGTCAGCGCACAGATCACCGCCGCGACGGCGTAGCACCGCAGTAGGCGCTCAAGGCGATGGCGTCGGAACAACCGGCTCAACGGTGTCGGGTTCTAGCACGACGTTGAGGTTCAGCGTCTCGCCCGCGAGAAAGACATGTCGTTTGCGGTAGGCGCTGTAGCCGCGCTTGTAGACAAAGACCTCGCGCGTGGCCTTGGACTCGTCGAGGGCGACCACCAGCGGCCGCGCCACCGTGTCGCTCGCGGGCTTGCCGACCTGCCCGCCCACGTCGACAAACGCGTCGTCGACGTTGGAGCGCACGACCAGCAGTGCCGGCCGAGGCTCGAGCTGGGCGGTGATCACCGGCTGTGGTCCCGCTTCGGGGACCGTGAAGCGCACCTCGTGCTCTTTGGCGCGTGGATTGCGGAACACGACGACGTGGGGCCCGGGCACCAGCTTCGCGTCGAACGACAGCGTGTTGCGCGCGATGACCATGCCGTCGACCTCGACGTCGGCCCACGGCTTCACGCGAAACGTCACCGGAACGGTGTCGGCGACCTTGAGCCTCGAAGAGAAAACCGGCTTTGCGGTTTTGTCGCCGAGGCGAGTCGCTTGAGGGGCGGGCGGGGACACCTCCCCGCCAATCAAGTTGAGCTTCTCTGTGACGCGCGTCACCTGGACGCGCGGGAGGCCGCGGTCGGCCAGTGGACGGGCGAGCCGCGCGCCCGCGACGACGGGCAGCGTTGGTCGGCTCTCGGTGCGCAGTGGTTCGACCTCGGTGGAGGTGCCGTCGTCGATGCCCACGTCGGCCACCAGTGCCACGCCAGCGTCGGTGGCCGCGGCGGTGCGGGCGTCGGCCACGTCGTCGACGGCGCGGGCCACGACCACGGCCAACCCCACCATGACCACCGCACTCACCCCCACGAGCAGCGACTGCCAGCGCACGCGACGTGCCGGCGACAACCGGGTGCTCTCGAGGCGGTTGGCGTCGACGACGGCGGCGTTCAACGTGGCAGCCCCCGCCGCGTCGATGCGGATTTCGGCGGGCACCACGGTGTCGGCGGTGTCATCGCTGTCGCTGTCGTCATGCAGGCGATCGAGGAGGGCGCGGGCGTCGACGTCGTCGGGGTGGTCGGCCAGCACGCGGTTCAGGCACGACAACGCGCGCGATGTTTGCCCCTCGTCGAGGTGGCGCCCTGCCCGCTCGAGAAACGCCGCGCGCACGGTGTTGCTGGCTTTGGGCAACGTGTCGGCGGGCGCTTCGAGCAGGCGACGCAGGCTCTCGCTGTCGACGGACAAGCCGGCGCGCTCGATCACCTCGCCGAGGGCGGCGGCGAATTCGGTGGCGGTGCGAAAGCGGTCGGCAGGATTTGTTTGCAGCGACTTCGCGATCACGCGCGCGAGGTCGTCGGACACGCGGGCCGACTTCTGCTGTGCTGGTGCTGCTTTGCCGTCGACGATCTGCTTGAGCAGCGCGTGTGGCGAAAGTGCTTCAAACGGCAGGCTGCCCGTCGTGAGCCAGTACAGCACCGTGCCCATCGAGAAGAGATCGCTGCGCTCGTCGGCCTGGTGGCCCTCGATGGTTTCGGGGGCCATGTGTGCTGGCGACCCCAACAACGTGCCCGTGATGGTGAGCCCGCTTTGGTCGGCGATCTGGGCGATGCCGAAGTCCATGAGCTTGAGCACGCCGTCGTCGCGGACCATGACGTTTTCGGGCTTCAAGTCGCGATGGACGATGCCGTTGTCGTGCGCGTGCTGCAGCGCGTGCAGCAGTTGCCACACGATGAGTGCGCCCACCTCGGGCACACGCCACACGCTGTGCTTGTCGCCCCACCGCTTGAGCGTTGGCCCCTTGACCAGCTCGGCAACGATGAAGCCATCGTGCTCGGTGCGGACGGCACCCGGTTTCTCGTCGAGGGTGGGGGGCTCGCCGGAGAAGTCGAACACCTTGACGATGTTGTCGTGTTCAAGGCGCGCGACGGCGCGGGCTTCGCGGGCCAGGCGGGTACGGCACTCGGGTTTCTCGGCGAGAAACGGATGCAGCACCTTGATGGCGACGTCGCGGCCGAGGTGTTCGTCGCGCCCGCGGTAGACAACACTCATGCCGCCCTGGCCGATGGCCTCGACGACGCGGTAGTGCAGGAGCTTGCGGCCAAGCATCGGGTCGGGGGGTGGGCCCCGTACCTCGCCGTCGGCAGAAAGCTCGAGCGTTTGCCCCAACACACACCCCGCAGGCCGCCGCACGACCCAAACCGAGCACAAGAGTTTCGAACGTACCACCTTCGTCGCCGATCCACGCAGCCGGCGTTCATGGTTTCGACGCCGTCGGCTCCCCATCGGCGACGGTGAGCGTGTATACGTGGCGACGTGAGTTACATCGCCGAAGCCGTGCAGCGCGCTCGTCATCTGGGAGCTTCCGCCGAGGCTGCCGCCGCCTGGCGCGAGCTGTTGGGGCAAACCCACGTCGACGAGGCCGACTACAGCGACTGGTGCCGTGAGCTCGCCGGGCTGTATGCGCGCCAGGGTCGCGTGCTCGCCGCGGCCCGGGTGCAGGAGTACCTGCTCAACGTCGACGCGGCCCTCGAGCTGTACACGAAGAAGGGCACAGGCCGAGACACGGGCCGAATTCTGCGCCTGGGTCGTCGTCTGCGCGAAGCCAGCCAGCGCTACAAAGACACCGGTCTGTTCGCCCACGCCGCGCGCGCCAGCGAAGAAGCCGGCGACACCAGCGATGCCCTCGCCCTGTACGACCAGCTCGCCCGCCAAAAAGACGCCACCAACGAGCCCTACCTCGCCGGCCTTGCCGCCCTGAACGCTGCACGCATGGCCGACAAGCTCAACCAACCCGAGCGCCTGCGGGCGTCGTTGGCCCTGTGCACCCGCCTGCTCGAAGAAGAAGGCGACCGCCGCGAACAAGCCGGCGACAAAGACGGCGCGTTCCGCTGCTATTTGTGCCTGATTCAGGTGGGCCGGATCGAGAAGAGCTACGAGCCTTTTGCCGAGGGCTATCTCAACTGCATTCGCATCTTGAAAACCAAGGGCGACCGCTTTTTCACAATTCAGTACTACTACGACTTTATTGCGGCGTCAGAAGAGCTGGGCGAGCTGCACTCGGTGGCCGAACTGCACCGCGAAGCGGGCGAATACGCGCGGCGCGTGGGCTTCATCTACGCCGACTACTTCCTGACCGAAGCAGCACAGGCGTGGGGGCGCGTGGCGAAGGTGGCGCTTGAGAAGGCCCAGGCCCCCGAGCTCGTCGAGAACGCGCTGCTGGCGGCGGTGGGCTGCTTCAACCGCGTGCGCGACGATCGCAGCGTGGCGCAGCACTACGGACTGCTCGCGCAACTCGAGCTGTCGGACAAGAAGAAGGCCCGCTACGCCGAGCTCGCCAAAGACCTGCAGCTGCTGGCCGACAAGGCCCCGCCGATGGAAGCGCCTGCACCGTTTCCCGAGTACTTTCGGCGACGTTTGACCGTACAGGAGGTCTGGGTCAGAGATCTGCTTGAGCAGGAAAACGGCAGCGACATCCCCGACGCGATTGGCAGACTCATCGGCGACCACAAGAACGTGTGGGAAGTACAACGGCGCAAGGCGCTGCTGATTTCGTTGGCCTACGACGACCACCTCACCAGCGGTGGCGACCCCGAGCACGTGCCCCCTGGCCTCATCGACCGCCTTGGCGAGCTGCAGCACCCCGCTGCCGTGCGCCCGCTTTTGGCGATGTACGACCAGGGCGACGACAGCACCAAGGCCCTCGTCGTCGAGAAGAGCGCGCAGTTGAAGCAGAAGGAAGTCTTCGCGCTGCTCGACAAAGCGCTGCTCAACACGGGGCGGATTCGCGAAGCAGCGATCGCGGCCCTGCGGCGGATGACGTTTCAGCCGGGGCTCGACAGCCTGGTGCGCATCTTCAACTCCCACGACCACCCCGACGTGCGCGACGCCGCCCTGCGCTCGATCGCGGTGGTGGGTACCGACGAGGCCTGCGAATTCCTGCTCGACGTGCTGCGCAGCAACACGGGCAACCTGGCGCCCAAGGCGAAGACGTTGCTCGAGCAGCACGCCCAGGAGCGGATGTTGTCGGCCCTCGACCGCAACAAGCGGCAGGAGCCCGATCAGGCACTGCGCATGTTCATCGGCCGCCTGGTGGAACGCGTGCGCATGCAGCGCAGCGCCACGCTGTGAGTGTGTGAGAGGCCTACAACGCCCCGGCTGCTGTCTCTGGCTGCAGCGACGACGACAGCTCTTCGGCGAAGCGCGCGTGGTGCTCGGCAGCGATCTTCGCGGCCCGTTGCACAACGCGGTTGTTCTGCTGCGAACGGTGCAGCACCAACCACATCGCCCGCCTGGGAATCTCGTCGAGCCTGCGCACCAGCCGCAGCCCCGGGTGAAAGAAACCAATGCTGGTCGGTAAGACCGCCAGGCCCGCCCCCGCTTCGGCCGCCTGCGCCAGCGTGACGTGGCTGTTGGCGTGCAGCGTCACCGCCGCGCGCGGGGCGTGTTCGCGCAGGAAGCGGCCCTCGGGTCCGTCTTTGAGCAGGCCTGAGGGCATGACGACGCGCTGCGTGTTGAGGTCGACGTTGGTGGCGACCGTGGCCGACACCGCGGCGTAGAGGCCATACGAGACGAGGCCGATACGTCGGCGCACGAGGTCTTCGTCGTCGGGCACCACGAGGCGGATCGCGAAATCGGCATCGCCGCGCGAGAGGTCGACAACACCGTTGCCGACCACGACCTCGACCTCGATGCCAAAGGTCGCCAGCACGGGCACCACGCGGGTCACGAAGACACGGCCACCGCCCTCGGTGGTCGCCACACGAACGGGCTGACGCGTCGCGGGGCTGGTGGTGCGGGCGATGTCGTCGACGGTGTCGACCAACGGGCCCAGACGCTCGAGCAGCAGGCGGCCCGCAGGCGTGAGCGCGCTGCGCTGGCTTGAGCGCAAGAACAACGGTGCGCCCAACGCCGCTTCGGCCGCCGTGATCCGGCGCGCCACCGTCGTGGGGTGCAGCCCCAACACCGGTGCCGCGGCATTCAACGAACCGGCACGGGCGACGGCGGCGAAGGTCTTGAGGTCGTTCCAGTCGAGCATCACCGCGCTCCGCGGGTGCTGCAGATTCGCAGCACCGATGCTGCATCTTTGCACAACACCGCTGATCGATGATCGCCATCAAAGTGCGCGATCACCACGCCACATGACACTCAGGAGAGACCCATGAAGATCGGAATCCTCGGCTCCGGCGACGTCGGCCGAACCCTCGCCAAAGGCTTCAAGGCCCACGGCCACACCGTCACCATCGGCAGCCGCGAAGGAAACAAGCTCGCCTCGTTCTCCAATGAGTCGGGCATCGCCGAGAAGAGCTTCAACGCGGTGGTCGACGCCTCCGACGTCGTCGTTCTGTGCGTCAAAGGTGCTGTGGCTGAAGCCCTGGTCAAAGACCTCAGCACCGCCCTCGCCAGCAAGGTCGTGCTCGACGCCACCAACCCCATCGCCGGCGATCCCAAAAACGGCATCCTTCGCTACTTCACCGGCCCCAACGACAGCCTGTTGCAACGCCTGCAGAAGGCCGCCCCCGACGCGAAGTTCGTCAAGGCCTTCAACTCCTGCGGCGCTGGCGTGATGGTCAACCCGAAGCTGAGCGGTGGTGTCACGCCCACCATGTTCATCTGCGGCGACGACCCGGCGGCAAAGGCGACGACGACGACGTTGTGCAAAGAGCTCGGCTGGCGCGCCGAAGACGTGGGCGGCGCTGAAGGCGGCACCGCCATCGAAGCCCTGTGTCAGCTGTGGTGCGCGCCGGGCTTCGTGCGCAACGACTGGGCCCCCCGCGCCTTCGTCCTCGCGCGCTGAACAAAACGCGACCGCGGAAAAGCAGCGGGCGCCTCCTGGCGCCCGTTTGCGTATCAGCCTCGTTCTCTTCAAGGCTCAGCGGTCGACGTCGCCCATGACCGGGTCGATGGTGGCGATGATGGCCACGAGGTCGGCGATGGTTTGGCCCTTCGCCATGTGCTCGATCGCCTGCAGGTTGCAAAACGACGGCGTGCGCGCGCGCATGCGCAGGGGCTTGCCGCTGCCGTCGGACACGACGAGGAAACCGAGCTCGCCACGCGGCGACTCGACACCCACGTAGGCCTGGCCCACCGGCGGACGCATACCTTCGGTCCACAGCTTGAAGTGGTGGATGAGGGCTTCCATCGACGTCGCCAGCTCGGACTTCGGCGGCGGCATGACTTTGCGGTCTTTGGTTTGCACGGGGCCGCGCACGTCGTTGAGCATGCGCAGGGCCTGATCGCAGATGCGCACGGATTCGCGCAGCTCGCCGACGCGCACCTTGTAGCGGCCGTAGCAGTCGGCCCCCTGGTCGGTGATCACCTTGAATTCGAACTTCTCGTAGCCCGAGTACGGGTTCGACTTGCGCATGTCGTGAGCGACACCCGCGGCCTTGAGCAGTGGGCCCGACACACCAAGGCGAATGGCGTCGTCGGCCTTGAGCATGCCGATGCCGATGGTGCGCTCTTTGAAGAACGGGTTCTCGGTGACGATGTCTTCGTATTCGTCGATGTGGCCGGGCATCGAATCGACGAACACGCGGCACTTCTTGAGCCAGGCGTCGTCGGCGTCGGCGAGCAGGCCACCCGGGCGGATGAAGCTGGTCATCATGCGCTGGCCGGTGAGCTGCTCAAACAGGTCGAGCACCGCTTCGCGCTCGCGCAGGCAGTACAAAAACACCGACGTCACGCCGAGGTCGATCGACCCCGAACCGATCGACACGAGGTGGCTGTTGATGCGGGTGAGCTCAGCCAGCAACACGCGGAGAATTTGCGCGCGCTCGGGGATCTCGGTGCCCATGAGCTTCTCGACGGAGAGCGCGTAGGCGAGGTTGTTCCCGAGGGGATTCAGGTAATCCATGCGATCGGTGACGGTGACGGCCTGGACGTACTTGAGCGTCTCGCAGGTCTTCTCCATCCCGGTGTGCAGGTAGCCGATCACTGGCTTGCAGCGACGGACGATCTCGCCGTCGAGGTCGAGTTCAAGGCGCAACACGCCGTGCGTCGACGGATGCTGCGGACCCATGTTCACGTGCAGCAGCTGCTCGCCGTTTTCGGCAACGTAGTCTTCAGTCTGGGGCTGGGCGCTCATGGCTCTCCTCGACGACAACAAACAACAGGGCTGACGTAGACGCTTGGGCCAAGAAGCTCAAGCCTTGGCTGCGGCAGGTGTAGGCGCTTTCTGCTGCGTCCGCAGGATGATCAGCACCGCGCCCACGATGATGCCCGTGGCCACGAGCACCCGGGCCGACAACGGCTCGCCGCCGACCGCGGCCCCCAACAACACCGCCACCACGGGGTTCACGTACGCGTACGTCGCCACGCGCGACGCCGGCTCGACCCGCATGAGCCACCCGTAGGCAGTGAAGCCAATCAGGCTGCCGCAGATCGACAAGTACACCACGGCCCACGCCGACGCCGACGACGTCGCTGCCCATGTCGGGGTTTCGTGCATGAGCGTTGAGAGCGTGTACTGGGCGATGGCCCCGGTGATCATCTGGATGCCCGTCGACGTCGCGGTGTCGGGGTGCGACGGCAGGCGGCGCGGCAACAGCGACCCCACCGCCCACGCAAACGCTGCCGCGATCAGCACGAGCGCCCCCTTCAGCGAGATGGCCCCCGCGTTGAACGGGTTCACCAGCACCGCGATCCCCACGAGGCCAACGCCGATGCCAATCCAGGTGTTGCGTCGACGATCCCCCGACAGCAGCGCCATGAACACCGGCGTCACCGCGATGATCAACGCCCCCACGCCCGACGGCACGGTCTTCATCGCCCACATCACCGCCGCGTTGCCGCACACGAGCAACAACAACCCCTGCAATGCAGCCGTGACGACGTGGGCTGGTGTGACCTTGACGCGGTTGAACAGCCGGCCCAGCACCAGCAGCAACAGGCCCGCTCCCGCGAAGCGCATGGTGGCGGCAAAAAACGGCGGCAGCGTCGTGACGGCGACCTTCATCGCGAGGTACGTCGAGCCCCACACGAGGTAGAGCACGATGTAGGCAAGGATGACGCGCGCGGTCATGGCGGCGTCGTGCGCTCTTGTGGTTCGTTTCGCAACCAACCCGGCGCGCTCGACGCTGCGCGAGGTCGAGGTGCCGCAGGTGCACGTGTCCGGACAGGACGGGACGCCGCAGATCTGTTCCTTGCGACGCACCCGCGACGACGTCACGCTTGTTGAATGGGCCGAAGCATGCGCGCACTGCTGCTGCTGGGAGCGTTGTCGACGTCGACACTGCTGACCGCCTGCGCGTCGAGCACCACGGCCCTCGTGCACCACGACACGCGCCGTCTGCGCGCGCTGGAGCGGCAGTTTCACGCCTTCGTCGCCACCCCGTTGCGCCAGGAGAGCGACGTCGAAGCGGCCATCGCCGAACTCGAGTCGTTGCGCCTCGACTACGTCGACGCCCTCACCGCGGCGCGCACCGAGCGCGAACGCCTGCAGGCCCTCGTGCGCCTGGCCGAACTGCACCTCGATTTGTCGGCCCGCATTCGCCGCGTGCCCTATCCCGATACGAGTTCGCGCGGCGCGTTCGATGCGCGGTTGTCGTCGTGGGCGTTGCCGCTCGAGGCGACGGGCATCAGTGTTTTGCAGCAGGTGAACGAACGCGCCGACGACACGAGTGCCGACGCCAACGACCGCTTCGTCAAACGGGCGCGGTTGTACTTGCACTTGCACACATCAACGCACCTCACCGCCGCCGACGTCGACGTGTTGCGCGACGAACTGGTGGCCAGCGACTTCCGCGCCCCGCGCAGCCTGCTGGATACCGGGCGCATCGGCCAACGCGCCGCCCGCCGCTGACACATCTCACATGCACATTCCCGCACGCGTCGTCGTCAATTGAATTGGCGGGGATGTTTCCCGCCCGCCCCTCAAGAGACTCGCCTCGGCGACAAAACCGCAAAGCCGGTTTTCTCTTCGAGGCTCAATTGATTGGCGGGGGAAGTTTCCCCGCCCGCCGCTGACACATCTCACATGCACATTCCCGCACGCGTCGTCGTCAATGACGCGATGCACCGTCGAACTTCGTGCTCGATGAGTCGCCGCGGACACCTGTGTCTGCTATAGGCGCGCTGTCTGTTGGTCGCTGCAGGTGTCTGCAGTCCGACGCTGCTTTGGACATGGCGGTCCGTCGTCGTCCGAGGCTTCAACATGATTCGCGTGTGTGCGTGCGAATCCCCAGGAGATGTCCATGGCCCGTTCCGTCTACGAGCTCTTCGAAAACCAGGTGGCAGCCCGCAAGGACAAGCCTGCGGCCCAACGCAAAGTGAGCGGCACCTGGAAAGACGTGACCTGGGGCGAGATGGACACCCAGGTGAAGCAGATCGCTGCTGGCCTCGTGAAGCATGGTGTCCAGCCCAAAGACAAAGTCACCATCATCTCGAACACGCGCCTTGAGTGGATCACGTCTGACCTCGGCATCCTTGGTGCTGGTGGCGTGACGGTTCCCGTCTACCAGTCGTCCACCGCCGACGACACCGCGTTCATCATGAACGACGCGGGTGTTGTGGCCGTGATCGTCGAAGACAACTCGCAGCTCAAAAAGCTCCGCAGCATCCGCGCCGATCTGCCGTCGCTCAAGAAGGTCATCGCGATGACCGGTGACGTCGACGGTTCAGACTTCGAAATCGGCTGGGAGCAGTTTCTCAAAGAGGGCGCTGAGTACCTCGCCGCCAACGAGGCCGCGGTTCGCGAGCGCTCGGCGAGCCTCACCAAAGACGACCTGCTCACGTTGATTTACACGTCGGGCACCACCGGCCGCCCCAAGGGCGCGATGCTCGCCCACGACGCGATGCTCTACGAGGCCGAGGCCATCCACAAGATCAAGCTCTTCACGCCCAACGACGTGCAGTACATGTTCCTGCCGATGGCGCACGTGTTCGCCAAGGTGCTCGAGAGCATCTGGTTCCAGGAGGGCTTGATCATGGCCTTCTGGACCGGCGACATGAAGAAGATCGTCGACGAGCTTGGTGAAGTGCGCCCGACGATGATGTGCTCTGTGCCGCGCATTTTCGAGAAGGTGCACGCCAAGGTCTGCGCCGACATCGCCGCCACCCCCGGCATCCCTGGCAAGATCGCCCAGTGGGGTCTCGTGCAGGCCGAGAAGGCCGCAAAGATCGAGATGTCGGGCGGCAAGCCCGGCGGCCTCGCCTGGACGCTGGCGCAAAAGCTCGTGTTCTCGAAGTTGCAGGCGAAGCTTGCCGCGCGTTTCGGTGGTCGTTTGCGCTTCTTCGTCTCGGGCGGCGCGCCCCTCGGCAAAGACCTCGCCTACTTCTTCAAGTACGCCGGCGTTGAGATTTGCGAAGGCTTCGGCCTGACGGAAACCTCGGCGGCGTCGTCGGTGAACCTGCCCGGTCAGGTGCGCATTGGCACCGTGGGTCGGCCGATTCCCGGCACCGAGTTCAAGGTCGCGGCCGACGGCGAACTGCTCATCCGTGGTCGTGGCGTGATGTCCGGCTACTACAACCGCCCTGATGCCACGGCCGAAGTCTTCGACGACGAGCGTTGGTTCAAGACTGGCGACATCGGCGTCATCGACGGTGACGGCTACATCCGCATCACCGACCGCAAGAAGGACATCATTGTCACGGCGGGCGGCAAGAACGTCGCGCCGCAAAACCTCGAAGGGCAGATCAAGGCTCGCGGTCCGTTGGTCAGCCAGGTCGTCGTGCACGGCGACAAGCGCAAGTTCCTCGTCGCCCTCGTCACCCTCGACGAAGACGCCACCAAGGCCTGGTGTGCCGGCAAAGGCATCGCCGGCGAGACCCACGCCGAGCGCTCGCAGAAGCCCGAAGTGCTCGCCGAGATCGACGGCGTCTTCAAGACGATGAACGGCATTCTCGCGTCGTACGAGAGCATCAAGAAGTGGAAGGTCCTCGACCACGACTTCACCGTCGGCGACAAGCCCGAAGAGAAGGGCCGCCCCGGTGCCGAGCTGCTCACCGCATCACTCAAGGTGAAGCGCAAGGCCGTGAACGAACGCTACAAAGACATCCTCGAAGCCTTCTACGAAGGTGCTGGCGGCGGCGACTGACGTCGTCACGCGACACGGTACCGAACGAAACGGGCGCCTCATCGGCGCCCGTTTCTTTTGACGTTCACGCGGTGGTCAGGCGGTCAGGAAGGCATCGCGTCGTGGTCAACGTAGCGCTGACCTTTCAAGGCACTCACAAGGTGAAACGCGACGCGCGCGCCATCGCCGGCAGTGACAATGGTGTGCACGCTGGTGCCCGCACACGTGCCCGCAGCCCACACGCCCGCGACGCTGGTGCGCCCCTGGTTGTCGACGACGAAGACCTCTTTGATGTACGGCTCAACGCCCGCGGTGATGGCCACGCCTGCGTCTTTGCCGAGGGCCGGATTGGCGCCGAGCGCCAGGATGACCTGCGTGGCTTGAAACGTGCGGCCGCCCTCGTCGGTGAGGGTGAAGCCGTCGGCGTCGGCGACGAGGTTCTTGAGCTGGGTTTTCTCAAGCACAGCGCCAGCGGTCTGCAGCTGCTGATGGCCAACGTCGACGAGCACCGGGCCAGTGACCTCGGGCAGGCCGAGATGGTTCTTCACGAGCGCGCGGCGGGTCATGCCCTTGTCGGCGTCGATGACGAGGGTGGTGAGCTTGGCGCGAGCGACGATGAGTGCAGCGCTTGCACCACAAGGTCCAGCACCAATGATGGCGACGTCGTATTTCATGTTGACTCCGGTTCGTGGGTCGCTGGTGATAGCACCT
>JBIKRQ010000488.1:0-4436 GCA_044349155.1 Myxococcota bacterium | reverse complement strand
GGCGGCGCATCCGAACCAGGTGCGCGCGGTGTTTCGCAACTGCCGCCTCGTGGGCCGTCGCTTCCGCTTGGCGCACGTGTTTTTCCCGTCGGGCAAGGTCATCGAAACGGCAACGTTCCGCGCGAACCCCACCGACACCCTCGACGACGTGCCCGAGCAGGATCTGCTGCTCTCGCGCGACAACGTGTTTGGCAACGTCGAGGAAGACGCGCGTCGTCGTGACCTCACCATCAACGGCCTGTTTTACGATCCGGTCGCGGGCAAGGTCCTCGACTTCTGCGATGGCCGTGTCGACCTCGAAGCGCGCCTGATCCGCACCATCGGCGACCCCGAAGTGCGTTTCCAGGAAGACCCGGTTCGCATTCTGCGCGCCATCAAGTTCGCCACCCGCCTCGGCTTCGACATCGAGACGCGCACCTGGGAAGCCATGTGCCGCCACGTCGGTGGCCTGCTGCGCTGCGCTCCGGCCCGCTTGCAGGAAGAGATCCTGCGCCTGCTCGCTTCGACGTACGCGTCGTCGTCGTGGGCGCTGTGCGTGAAGGCTGGCGTGCCCCAGGCGCTGCTGCCCGAAATCTGGGCGGCGCTCGATCTGCCCGGTACGGCCACTGCTGACGAGTTCGACACCGCCACCGAGCTGGCCAGCGGCCCGGCAGCGATCGCCCACATCGAGGCCGTCGAGGCCCACGCCGTCGAAACCCACGAGCCGCACGCTCACGCAGCCCACGCAGCCCCCGTCGTCGCCGACGTCAGCGAAACGGTTGAAGCGCCAGTGGCCGTCGAGGGCGAGGCCGAAGCCGTCGAAACCGTTGTCGTCGCCGCTGCTGCTCCTGCGCCGGTGGCTCCGTCGGTGGCGACCCCTGCCGACCGCCACACACGCCTTGTCGCGCTGCTGGGTGCGATGGACGAAATCCGCAAGCGCGACGCCGACATCACCTCGGCGCTGGCCTTCGCCACCCTCGTCACGCCGTTGTTCGAAGCCTGGCAGGGCGAGCCCGGCCGCTTCGAAGCGTGGTGGTCGTCGACGGCCGACATCCTCGCCGAACGCATCCGCCTCACGCGTCACGACAAAGAGCGCGTGCCGCAGCTGTTGCAGGCGCAGGCCGATCTCGAGCCGCACCGTCGTCGTGGGCACCACGCCCGCACCGCCGTGAGCCGGCCGTCGTTTCGCGAGAGCCTGTTGTTGCTGATCCTGCGCTTGCAGGCGGCCAAGCAGCCCCTCGACGAGGTCGGCGCCTGGAAGGTCGTCGCCGCCGCGCACAACCAGCCCTACCAGCAGCAGCGCATGGACCGGAACCGTCAGCGTGCCGCGGGTCGTGGCGCTGGTGGCAACGAGCGTGGTCGTGGTCGTGGCCGTGATCGCGACCGGGATCGCGACCGTGGTCGTGGCCGCAATGGCGGCGGCGGCGGTGGCGGCGGTGGTCGTCGTCGCGGACGCTGAGCGCGTCTCAAGAAGTCGACGCTGACCGCACAACGCGGCACCCTGCACGGGTGCCGCTTTTGTTTTCTCGTCGCCAGTTGCTTGCTGCCTTGCCGTTGTCGGTGCTGACCTGCGCGACGTCGTCGTGGGCCAAAGGCACATGGTGGATCTGGTTCGACGAAGACGGCACGCCGGTGATCTCCGACCGCCGCGATCACCCCGACGCTGAGCCCTACCGGATCGGCACGTTCGACGAGATCGCCCTGCGTCAGCAGAACGACCCGCACCGCGGCTACGACTACGGTCGCAGCGCGCCTGCAGTGCCCGGCTACCTGCTGCAGCTCGCCGACGAGATGGCGGGCAAGCACGGCGTCGAACGCGCGCTGATCCTCGCGGTCATGGGCATTGAGAGCGGCTTTCGCGAAACCGCCGTGTCGCGCGTTGGAGCCCGCGGGCTCATGCAGCTCATGCCCGCCACCGCCGAAGACCTGGGCGTCAACCCCGACGACCCACGCGAAAACGTCGAGGGCGGTACGCGCTTTCTGGCATGGCTATTAAAGCACTTCAGTAGCGAGACCCTTGCGGTGGCGGCCTACAACGCCGGTCCAGGCCGCGTGAAGCGTGCCGGCAATCGCGTGCCGGCCATCCCGGAAACGCAGGCCTACGTGCGTTTGGTGCTGTCGTTGCGCGACGATTTCCTCCGCGCCGGGCTCTGACGGCATCGGCGATCGACTACCGTGTCGGCATGCTTCACCCGCGCCTGATCGCCTGCCTCCTTCTGGCCATCTTCGCTGCCTGCACGCCGCCCCCGGCCGACGAGGGCGAAGGCGAGACCGCGGAAGGCGAAGGCGAGGCCGCAGAAGGCGAAGGAGAAGCCGGCGAGGGCGAGGGCGAGGGCGAATCGTTCACGACCTTGAGCATTGCTGCTGACGGCGTGGTGTATCGCACCTTCGCCGACACCGACTGCGACGTCGTCGAGGGCCGCGCTGCCGCTGGTCATCGTGCGCTCCTGCGCTTCACAGCGACGGTGTCGAATGCGGGGCGCAGCACGGTGCAGCTGCCGACCGGGCCTGGTCGCTGTGGTGCGGTCGACGTCGCTGCGGGCGTGTTTGTGGGGCGGTTGCGCGGCCCCGACGGCGAGATCGTCGTCGAGCGCGAGCTGGAAGCACCGGGCAACCTCGGCATTGCTGTGGGCGCCACTGAGACCTTCGGCTTCAGCGGCAGCAGCATTCTCGACGTGTCGGAGGTGCCGCCAGGCGACTACGTTCTCGAGGTCACCGCAGCCTCTGACGTCCTCGGCGATGTGCCCGTCGCGACGGCGAACGTGGTGCTCGTGACAGGGCTGTTGTGCCCCGCGACGGCGAGCGTGTGCGACGGCGTGTGCTGCCCTGTCGGCGTTGCCTGCGACCTCGACGACGGCGGCTGCCAGTTGCCCGACCTGTTCGTCGACGAGGCGGCGTTGTTCGACACCGCCGAGGTGCAGGAGGCGCACTTCTCGGGCGAGAGCTGCGCGATTCTGGAAGGCTGCGTTGACGCCCCCGGCGATCGCCGCCTGCTGCGTTTCTCGACGACAACGCCCAACGAAGGCAACGCCGATCTGGTGATGGGGCGACCGGTGGAGCGGCCGGAGTTGTTCACGTTCTCCGACTGCCACGGCCACTTCCACTTCGACCAGTACGCCGACTACCGCCTGCTCGCCGACGACGGATCGGTGGTGGCGCGCGGCCACAAGCAGGCCTTCTGCCTGATTGATCTCGAGCGGCGTGACGACGACGCGCGCACCAGCGGCCAGTTCTTCTGCTCGCGCGATGGCTCGCGGCCCCAGGGCATCAGCCAGGGCTGGGCCGACACCTATGGCAAGCACCTCGACTGTCAGTGGGTCGACATCACCGGCGTGCCCGCAGGCACGTACACCCTCGAGGTGCACGTGAACCCGCAGCACATCTTCGACGAGCTCGACTTGATGAACAACATCGCGCGCGTGCCTGTCGTCGTGCCAGAGGACCCAAACGCCTGCGTGCCCAACCCGCAAGGCGAGGTCTGCAACAACGGCGAAGACGACGACTGCAACGCCCTTGTCGACGACGGCTGCGTGCCCGTTGAAGGGGCCGACACCTGCGACAACGGTTTCACCCTCGACGGCAATGGCCTCGTGCTTGGTACTGTCGACGCGAACGACACGTCGTCGTCGTCACCCAGCTGTGGCGGCGAGGGCGGCGAGTTCGTGGTGCACTTCAACGTCGCGTCCGACGGCATCGTCTACCTGTCGACCTACGGCAGCAGCATCGACACGACGCTGTCGATCTACCGCGACATCAACTGCACCCCCGAGCAGGAGTTGCTGTGCGCCGACGACGGCTGTGTCGACGACAACGGCAACGGCGGTGCCCACCTGCTACAGACGATGACCGGCGGCGCGTACACCGCGGTGATCAAGGCCAAGCACGCGGGCGAAGGCGGCAACGTGCAGTTCAAGGTGCACCACGCGGGCTGTGCCGATGCGCGCTTCCTCGGCGACGAGAACGGCGCTGTCGACGTCACGGGCAACCTCGCTGTGGGCAGCAGCCGCGACAACACCGCACCGTCGTGTTTGGACGGCTGCGACGCCGGCGGCCGCGACGAGCTCTGGTACTTCGCCACCTGCCCCGGCACTCACAACGTCGACGTCACCACGTGTGGTGCAGAACCCACCACCGACGACACCCACTTCGACACCATGCTCGAGCTGCGCGCCGAGAGCTGCCTTGGCCGGCCCGTGCTCGGCAGCTGCAACGACGACGTCGAGGCGGGCCGCGTGCGCTGCTCGGCGTCGCAGGCGGAGCTGCAATCACCGGCTGGTGCGGGCGACGGACTCTGGTTCGTGCTCGTCGATGGCTGCGGCGTGCAGGCCACCCCGCCCAACGGCAACGGCGAATACGAGCTGCATCTGGCCGTGCAGCCCGCCGGAAACCCCTGATTCTCGAGTAGGGGGGCCGCGCTGGGGGGGCCCCCCGCACACAACCCGGCGGGGGGGTGTAAC
>JBIKRQ010000487.1:0-4460 GCA_044349155.1 Myxococcota bacterium | reverse complement strand
CGCCGGCAAACTCGACATCAAGAACGCCAACGACAACCGCAAGCCCATCGGCACACGTCGCGTGGTGCTTGAAGATGCGGCCTTCCTCGCGCTCTGGGAACGCATCAAGCACAAGACGAGCTACCGCGTCGCCTTCGACAACCAGAAGTTGATCGACGAATGCGCCAAGGGCTTGAAGCTGGCGCCGGCGATTCCCCACGCGCACCTCAAGGTGAGCAAAGCCGATGTCAGCATCGACCGCGGTGGCGTCGACACGCACAACGTGACCACAGCGGCGGCACAGGCGATCGACGACCGTGCGCCACTGCCCGACATCCTCACAGAGTTGGAGCGCCGCACAGGCCTGACGCGCAAGAGCATCGCGCGCATCTTGATCGACAGCGATCGGCTCGACGATTTCAAGGCGAACCCGGCGCGCTTCATCACCATCGCGGGCGAGGCCATCGAACGGTGCAAGCGTTTGGCGATCGTCGACGGCATCAAGTACCAGCGCATCGGCGGGCAGTCGTTCTACCTGCAGGAACTGTTTGCCGACGATGAGCTACGCGCCCACCTCGCGTCGTGCGTGCCAGCGCAGAAGGCCGTTCACGAGTTCGTGAAGTGCGACTCGAACGTCGAGCGGCAGTTCGTCGAAGACCTCGAAAAGAACACGTCGGTGAAGCTGTACGCGAAGCTGCCCCGGCAGTTCACCGTGCCGACACCGCTGGGCAGCTACAACCCCGACTGGGCCATCGTCATCGAGCACGACGGCAAGGAGCAGCTGTACTTCGTGGTGGAAACCAAGGGCAGCAGCTTCGGCGACGACCTGCGGCACAAGGAGCGCGCGAAGATCGAGTGCGGCAAAGCCCACTTCAAGGCCGTCGGCGAGGGGCAGCAGAACCCAGCGAAGTTTGCGTGGGGCAAAACGCTGGACCAGCTGTTTGCAACGCAGGTGATCGGCGCTGCGAAGTAGCCGGGCGCGCTCGATGCACACGCGCCTTCTTGTGGTGTGCCTCGGCGTGAGATCGACGTCGGCACACCGGGCTACGGCGCGTCGGGCACGCCGGCGTCGAACAGGCCCGCCTTCACAAGGGCGTCGTCGCGCACGCCGCAGTCGATCTCGGTGATGCGCCAGCGATCGAGCAGGGCCAGGCGCACCGGCACGCGCTGGCCCTGCTCCTTCACCACCGTCGCCGTCGCTGTGGTGGCGTCTTCGTGCTCGATGATGATCTCGTGGGCGGCGGGGGAATTGCTGCCGCACGTCTCGCGATCCCACTCGCACAGCGACCACACCTCCTCGAGCCGTGCTGTCTCCGCCTTCCTCGGGTTGCGGTCGTTGCGCCGCACATCCTTGTCGTACTGGACGCAGATGTCGTTGAGCGCGCGGTAGCGGGCCTGCAGTGGCGGCGCGACAAAGTCACGCAGTGCTCGGCGATGCTCGTGGTCGTCCTCGTTGAACATCGCCTTCAGCGCGACCACGATCGGGTGTGTTTCGCGCTCAGCCCACGTCACGCGCGGCTGCGGAGTCGGCTCGAGTTCCCGGCGCACACCTGCATCGACGCCTGCATCCACGTCGAACGCGGGATTGTGGCTGCCCCACGTCTTCGTCACCTTCACGGGCTCGCCAAACGCGAGGTCACCGGCGTCGACCGCGTCGGCCTTCGGCGCGCAGCTCGCGACCCACGCTGCAGCCCCCACCACAAGAAGAATCCGTCTCATTCCGTCACCGTGGGTTCAGTCGCCGTCGGTTCAGCCACCGGCATGAACACGCGAAACCGTGGACCACCCTTTTCGTGGCCAAACGTGTTTGTGCGGCTGCCGGTCACGCCGGAGCGGGTCTCGCTCGAGGTGGACTTGATGCTCGTCATGGCGCTGATGCTCGGGGGCAAGTGCGAGTCGCGTCAACCGCGAAGCGCACCGGGGTCGGCGCGCTGCCTCACGGCTTGCCTTCGCTGCCCGCTCTGTTTGAGCCTTCCGCGCCCACAACACCCGGAGGAACCATGGCCACGAAGAAGACCGCAACGAAGAAGACCGCAACGAAGAAGACCGCCACGAAGAAGACCACAGCGAAGAAGACCACAGCGAAGAAGACCGCGACGAAGAAGACCGCGACAACGAAGACCGCGACAACGAAGACCGCGACGAAGACCGCGGCGAAGAAGCCTGGCATCCGTGGCGGCTCCGCCCGCACCGCTGCCCGTGACGCCGACACCGGCCTGCCCCCTGCCGGCCCACTCACCGAGGCTGCTGTCGATGCCGCCGTGCTCGCGTGGAAAACCAAGCAGGTCAAAAGCAAGAGCGACTACGTCACGTACCGCGTGAAGACCATCGTCGCCGACGCCGAGGAGATGGTTGGTGGTGCTGCCGACCTGCCGCGCTTTGCCGACATCAAAGCGCCCATCAGCGAGCGCGACTTCACCTGGCTGCGGCTGCTCACCGAAGCCCTCGTGCTCGTGGGCGACGACGTCGTCGAGGGCGATGCCGCACGCAGCACGCTCTCGCGCGAAGCCGAGGTCGCTGTGGAGCAGGTTCGTGCGGCGCGCACGCGTCTGGCCCGCGTGGGTGTGGCTGCTGGCGTGAGCGCCAGCCTGCTCGCGATTCCCGCCAGCACCAACAACCCCGCCGGCGTGCTCGCCGGAGCCGATCGGGTCGCCCGTCAGGCGCGGCGGATCGCACACACCTTCCACGATGCCAGCGTGGCCAGCGCGCTGATTGCAACGCTCGAGGCGGCTGCCGATCGCCTGCGCGACATCGTGTTCAGCAAAGAGAACGTGCAGGCCGACGCCAACGAGGTGAACGCCCGCCGCGCAGCGCTGAAGCGCCTCGCGTACGACGTGATGACGCGCATCGGTCCGTGGGGCCTTGCGGCCGTGGGCGACGACCCAACGCGCGAGCGCGCCTACCGCCTCGACAACGTGTTCAACCAGTCGTCAGCGCCAAAAGACCCTGCGGCCCCGCGGACCAACCCACGAGCTGACCGCGCGAACCCGAGAACGCACCGCGCAGCGCCGCCGACCGGCGGTGCACGGTTGTGGAGCGGCTGTGCAGCACCTCAGACTGCCCGTGCAGCACCTCAGACTGCCCGTGCAGCACCTCAGCCTGCCCCGCGCAGCGCCCTGGAACGCGGCGCAGACACCAGAGAGGCCGGTCGAGCGCCGTCGTGGGTCGCTGGTGGGAAGTTCGTTGGGGGGTGGCGCGCTGTGGAACCCGGGGAACCCGCCCGTGCAGAACAATCTCGCACGTACATCGAGCACTTGCAGCCCCCCCACCACAGACCACTCATCGATAAACAACTGATTTTTCGACCAACCCATCGACGAACCTACAGAAAAACTGTAGTTTCGAAAAATGGAACCCGGTCAGCGCTGGCAACGCCTTGTCGAGCTCGCCGCCAGCCAGGCGGGCCACTTCACGGCTCAGCAGGCGGCAGCACTCGACATCTCAGCACAGGTCCTCGCCTATCGCGTGAACAGCGGTGCTGTCGTTCGCTGCGCGCGCGGCATCTTTCGCCTGGCCCACTTCCCCGCGGGTGAGCACGACTCGCTCGTCGTGCTCGCGCTGTGGGCCGGCCCCGAGGCGTGCTTCTCCCACACCACCGCCCTGTGGCTGCATCAGCTGTCCGACGCGCTGCCGGCGCGCGCACACGTCACGGTGCCCACGTCGTTCTCGTCGACGAAGAAGGTGCCCGACGGCGTCATCCTGCACCGTCGCGATGTCTGGTCTGACGGCATCGCATGGCTTGGGCCACTGCGCGTGACCACGCCCTACGACACCCTCCGCGACTGCCTGCTCGACCACGTCGACCCGCTGCTCGTGCGCCAGGCGATCGAGCAGGGCTTTGCGCGCGGCATGCTCACCGCACAGCAAGCTGCAGCACTCAAGCGCACGGCGGAGAAAGCATGAACAAGTACGCAACACCGCAGGCGTTTCGCTCGGCCCTCGACGCCACGTTGCGCAAGCGCGCGGGCACGGCACCGCTGGCCTTCGAACGTCGTCGACAAACCCTCGCGTTCGACCGGCTGCTGGTGCGGCTCGCACAACACTTTGGCGAGCGCGTGTTGCTCAAAGGCGGCTTCGCGTTGGAGCTGCGTCTCGCCACTGCACGCGCCACCCGCGACGTCGACCTGCGCCTGCTGGGCCCCCTGCGCACCCTGCCCGACGAACTCACCACGGCGTGCCGGCTCGACGTTGGCGACTGGTTCACGTTCATGATTCGCCCGCACAAAACGCCCAACGTCGCCGGGGCCGTGTACGACGGCGCGCGCTTCATGGTGCAGGCGCAGATCGCGGGCAAGAACTTCGCCGACCCGTTCGGCCTCGACGTCGCGTTTGGCGATGTGTTGACCGACAGCCCCGACGTCGTCGACGGCTGCGACGACCTCAACTTCTGCGATGTGCCCACGCCGAAGCACCGCGTGTATCCGCGCACGTCGCACATCGCCGAGAAGCTGCACGCGTACACGCTGCCCCACGACGGTCGC
>JBIKRQ010000486.1:0-4465 GCA_044349155.1 Myxococcota bacterium | reverse complement strand
CGAGCAAGCTACTCTTGATGCTCATGCTGACAACACTCTCTGACACGAGGACAAAAACGATACTGAAAGATGCGAAATCGAAGGCGACTACTGAATCGTGTAGTCGAGGGTCATGGGCTTGCCGCGCCGCTTGACCTCGACGGTGACGTTGCTCGAATCCTTGAGCTTGCCGTACACTTCCAACCCCTTCTCGGGGCTGTTCAATTCGTAGCCATTGATCCGGTTGATCACGTCGCCATTTTGCAGGCCGATCTTCGAGTACAAAGACCCGGGCTTGATCGAAAACAGCTTGAAGCCCACAGGCTTGCCGCCTTCAAACGCCGGCACCACGCGTGCCTGCGTGGCGAGCGACGAGAGATCGTTGAGCGCGCCATCGACGGTGGAGCGGGCCACGCCGTAGCTGTTCTCGCCGGTCTTCGTGATGCCGCTGTCGCCGTCGTCGGGCTTCTCGCCGGTGTCGGCTTTGGCGAGCTTGGGGGCTGGTGCGCCGCCGGGGGCCGGAGGCTCGTTGAGGGCGAGGTACTCCATGCGGCTATCGGCGGTGTTCCAGATGTACACGCGCTCGGGCTCGATGCGCTTGAGGATGGCGCTGTCGCCGACGCGGTTACACGGCGAGGGTTTGCCGACGAGCTTTTGATCTTCGGGGCTCAGCGCACTCGTGTCTTGCTCAACACAATCGCCGATCGCGTAGAGCTGACCGCCGGCCGCCGCCTGGGCCTCGTCGACGATCGTGCACAACGACAACGCCGTGTCGGAGAAGGCCATCGTGCCCACCAGGCGCAAGCGCAGGGCGGACTTCGGCGCGTTCCACCACTCCACGCTCATGTCGTCGGGCGGGGGGCCGGTGCTTGCGGGATCGGCAGGCAACACGATCTCGCGACGGCCGTCGAAGATGTTGGCGTTGACGAGGGCGGTGAAGTCGCGCGACGCACCCGCACTGCGCGGGGCCACCGGCTTCTTCGCTTTCTCGGTGACCGCACCCGCGAGTTTGTCGACGAGCACGCGCGCCATCAGCGACGTCGCGGTGTTCGCGAGAAAGAAGGCCAACACCGCCGTGAAGGCGAGGTGCACCACATAGAAGCGCTTGCGAAACAGTGTCTCGAGCACGTCGAAAGACCTCCGTCGTCGGACCCCTGCAGCGCGCCGACAGCGCTTCCCACAAAGGCGCGAGACGCCCAGACGATTCCTGAAAAGACGTGGTGAATCAAGGACTTCCATGCCGCAGGATCGCCCTGTTTCTTGCCAGAACGACACTCGCGGCAGCGGCAGACGGGTGTGCTTTGTCAAAGTGGCACGCGGCGCTGGCACCGGCGGCTGCACGCCGCTGGATGTCGGCAGCTCGTCGCCAACGTGACGACAAGGCGCCCGAAGGTGACGATTTGCTTCAGGGGGTCCGCCGATCGACCGATGAAGGGGCGTACTGGCGTCACGACGCGGAGTGCGCGGTTTTACGGAACGCGTAGCGCAACCCTAGCGTGACGGTGCTGACGTGCTGCGGAGGGGCAGGCGCCACGGAGGTCATGATGTTGCGTGCGGCTCTGGTTTTTTCGGCACTCTTTGCGACGGCGGCGACAGCTGCCCCCACGACGACGTTGCCGCCTCTCGACACCACCATCGGCGCCAAGACGCGCGTGATCCCCGGGCAGCTGCTGGTGCGCGCTGCACCAAAGGCCGATCCCGCGAAGGTTGCCGCCCTCGTGAGCCATCGCCTTGGGCGCACGCTCACCGTCGTGCAGAAGCGCTCGCTCGATTGGATCCAACTCGAAGACCGCAGTGCGCGCACCGAGACCGCGACCCTGGCCCTCGTCGACGACGCGAAGAAGAAAGTGCCCGGCCTGCGCGGTGTCGCCGCGGTGTGGGTGTGGCACACGCTGTCGACGCCCAACGATCCGCTCTACGACTACATGTGGCACCTCGAGACCATCGGCGCGCCCGCCATGTGGGACGTCACCACGGGCAGCACCGCCAGTCGCGTTGGCGTCGTCGACACCGGCACGTTGTTCAACCACGAAGACCTCGCGGGTAAACAGGGCACGGGCTTCGACTTCGTCTCGGATTCTTCGGCCAGCAACGACGGCAACGGCCGCGACAGCGATGCCACCGACGCTGGCGACGACTGCCAGGGCGAAGGCGACAGCTTCCACGGCACCCACGTCGCAGGCACCATCCTCGCCAACCGCAACAACGGCATCGGCATCGCTGGCATCAACGGCGGCGCGAAGCTCGTCACGGGGCGGGCGCTTGGCCGTTGCGGCGGTTCCACCGTCGACATCAACGAAGCCGTTTTGTGGATGAGCCGCTACCAGGTGGACGGCGTCACACCGATTGCCGTCGAGGACCAGCCTCGCGTGATCAACTTGTCGCTCGGTGTGAGCGACGCGCCCTGCGACGACTACACCCAAAGCGTCTGGGAGGCGGTGACCTCGACGGGGTCGATCATCGTCGTCGCCGCCGGCAACGACGGCAACAACGTCGACGTGGGCTCGCCGGCGAGCTGTCCCGATTCTGTGGCCGTCGCCGCGTACGGCATCACGAGCAGCGGCAGCATTCAGCTCTCGTCGTTTTCGAACTTTGGCGACGAGATCGACATTGTGGCCCCGGGCGGCGAGCAGGCGCGCGGCATCGAGTACGGCGTGTTGTCGGCGACCGACGACAGCCTGTCGATGTTTCAAGACGGCTCACCGTACTCGTTTCAGCAGGGCACCTCGATGGCCGCCCCGCACGTCACGGGTGTGATCTCGCTGATGGTGGATCTGAACCCGAGCCTCGACCGTGACGCCGTCGTTCAGATCCTGCAGTCCACTGGCGGTTCGTGCATCAACTGCCAGGGCAAGCTCGCGATGCGCGGCGACCTCGCCGTGGCTGCCGCCGAAGGGGAAGGCGAAGGCGAAGGTGAAGGCGAGCCAGGCGAAGGCGAAGGCGAAGGCGAGGGCGAAGACGCCGAGTGCGACGAACGCCGCGGCAACATGGACTGCGACGTCGGTGCTGGCTGCGAAGACGGCGAATGCGTCCGCGGTGCCGACGGCGACCTCGCCACGCGTGAACTGTGCGAGCGCAACAGCGATTGCGGCAGTGGCCTGTGCGATCTCGGCGTGTGCACCGTGACCTGCGACGACGAAGATTGCCCCGATGGCTACAAGTGCCTCGACGAAGAAGACAGCGGCGTCCCCGGCGGCTTGTGCACCGCAAAGAGCTGCAAAGACGACGCGAGCATCTGCGGCAGCAGCGCCTACGCCTGCTCGTACTCCAGCGACAACCGCTACGTCTGTGCCGTTGGTCCGTCGAACTACGGCGGCCTGTGCGGCGCCACGCCGAAAGAGACAGCACCGTTGGCGGTGTTGGCGATGGCGCTGCTGCGTCGTCGTCGTCGTCGCTGAGGTCGCTCGCGGGGCGACGACCACGAAGCCGTCAGGGTGCAGGTGCCGCGAGCGCGGCCCTGGCCTTGGCGGCTTCAGCACTCTCGGGGTAGTCGCGCACGAGCTGCTCGTACAATGCCTTGGCGGCGTCGGCGTTGTTCAAGTGTGACGACGTCAACTCGGCCGCTTTCCACAACGCGCCGGCCGCCTTGTTCGTATCGGCGAACTCCTGGCCGACGCGCTGGTAGCGCCACACAGCACCCTGCCAACGCTCGCGCTGCTCGTAAAACGCGGCGGCCAACAGGTCGACGTCGGCGAGGCGGCCACGGGCTTCGGCGCGCAGCTTCTTGATCTCGTCGACGCGGGCGTCGCTGGCAAAGCGACCAAGGAAGTCGTCGCAGGCGCGGATGGTGTCGCGTGCTGAGCTTTGATCTTTTTCGCGGGCGTCGACGAAGGGGATCCAGGCGACGTTGTTTTCGATCGCGCGGCTGTGCGCGACGGCGACACGGTAGGTGGCGTAGGCGACCTCTTCGTGGCGCGGGTGAAAGCGCACAAAAATCCGGTAGGCGTCGGCGGCCTCGAGCCAGTGCTCGCGCTCGAAGTGGGTGTCGGCCATGCGCAGCTCGGAGAGCACGGCGTACTTCGAGTACGGGAACTTGTTCTTCACAGCCTCGAAGAACTTGATGGCCTCGGTGAAGCGGCGCGCCGAGAGGGCAGCCTCGGCGGCCTCGAAGTTCTGTCGGGCGGTGTCTTTGACGCTGATGCTGGTGTCTTGCAGGTTGGTCTCAAACGCCGAGCAGCCAACGACGGCGATCCCAGACGACACAGTTGCCGCCATCACGAGGGCTGACCAGGCAGACGAAGGAGCGCGCAGCATCCCCGGGCCATATGCGCGCAACGACGACAAGTCGATGCCCGACCGCAGCCGCGGGCCGCGCGGTAGGCCGAAGTTGTCGCGAGTGACGCTGCCGTGGTAGCACGCCCCCGTACTTTCGTTTGACGACGAGAAACGACCTGGAGGAGCCACCATGGCGTCGAAGATTCCGCCCCCGAGCAGCAGCGTCACCAAAGACAGCGGCCGCGCCGCCGCCCTTGCCAAGGCCCTCGAC
>JBIKRQ010000113.1:0-16541 GCA_044349155.1 Myxococcota bacterium | reverse complement strand
ACTGCGGTGCTGTCGTTGCAGCAGGAAGCAGTTTCGCCACGCTGTGCAACCAGAACCATGTACGGAATTACCCACTTCAACCGCTCGCCGAGGCAGGGGAATTCCTGCTGACGGTGGAGGCCTACGGCGTCATCGTCAATGGTGAGGGCGCCCGGATGGCGGTCACCGTCGACGGCGAGTTTGTCGACGAAGTCGAGGTGCGCGCAGGGCGCGATGCGCCGCAGCGGTTCACGTTTACGCGCCAACTGGCCACCGGCAATCATACGGTTGCTCTCCGCTATACCAATGAGTTGTGCTGTAGCCCGGCCGACCGCAATCTCTTTGTTGGCGCAGTGTCGCTCGAAGGACCGGTCGGCAACGGTACACTGCAGGAGCTGCTCGCCCGCGGCGACCTGTTTTGGCGTGTCACTGCGACAGACGGAACCGACCGGGCGTTGGTGTCCTCTGATACGCGCGTCGTCGGCTTCCCCGACGAGACCCCGCCCGCAGCGCCACTGCCGGTCTACCCTGAGTTGGCCGCTGAGGTTCTCTCGCAGCGTCCAGCGTTCGTCTGGAACCCCGTTGCAGACGCGGCGTCGTACCGCGTTCGTGTTGTCGACACGGCGGGGGCGACGGTGCTCGAACGCGCTGGCGTGCAAGCCACCCAGCTCGACACGACCGTTGACCTGACCCGCGGAGCCGCGTTCGCGTGGACCGTGACGGCGGTCGATGCTGCGGGCAACGAGTCTCCGGCGACCATCACTACGGGCTTCACCGTTGCCCGCCGCACCCAGTATCGCTTTGAGGCCGCAACGGAGCCGACGTTTGCCGAGGCCAACGTCGTTGCCCGCCGTGAGAACATCGTTGAAACCCGCCTTGACCGCGGCACGACGACCGCCGCACCGACCAACACCATCCTTGAACTTGAACTCGGGGAAGGCCTTTCTTGTGGCACTGCATCAGATGGTGGTCGTACGTTTGTCAATCTCTGTAGCAATGGCACGCGCTTCAAGAGCCTTCGTGTGCCGTCACCGGGTACCTATACCCTCCGTGCGCGCCTGAGCGGCAATCAGACGCAGCCGTTGGCCACCTTCGGTGCTGTCAAGGCTGTGATCGAAGTCGACGGTTCGCCGGTCCTGACACGTGATGTGACGAGCCAGTTTCCTGCCTCAGAAGTGGTCACCGTTAACGTCGAATTGCGCTCCGGTTCGCATACGTTTGGTGTGCGTTTCGTGAACGATTTCTGTTGCACGCCGACCGACCGAAACTTCTTCGCTGACGCGATCGAAGTCGAGGGGCCCGTGGGCAACGCCTCGTTCAACGATTTGTTGGCTCGCGGCGACATCTTCTGGCGCGTCGTCGCCGAAGATGGCGCGGCGCGGACGACACGCGCCACACAGGACCACGTCGTGGGCTTCCCCGACCTGTTCCCGCCCGCAACGCCGCAGCTGTCCTATCCGGCGCAGGGCGACCAGGTGCTGTCAGCCCGGCCGGCGTTTGCCTGGTCACCAGCTGCCGAGGCTGCAAACTATATCGTGGTCGTCGAGAACCTCGACGCCAACACCCAGACCGAACTGGGCCCGACGACCGCCACCGCCATCGACTGGTCGCTTCCTGACCTGGCGCGCGAGGCTCGTGTGCGGGCGACCGTGGTCGCTGTCGACGCTGCCGGCAACCGAAGTGTTGACAACAACCCTGTCGTCTTCACCGTCGCCCCGCGCCTGCGCTACCGGCTGCAGGCCGCAACCAGCCCGGGCTTTGAGACCGCCACGGTGTTGCTCGAGCGCGACAACCTGTCAGAGACGCAGCTGACGACGTCGGAACCGGTGAATCCGCTGGTGGACGAGAAGCGCGAGGCCGAAAGCACCGCCATGAACGTACGTACCTATTGCAGCATCAGCGGCGGCTACGTCAATTTGTGTGGCAGTGGAAGCAGTGTTGGCTCGGTGTTCACAATATCCGGTGCCCGAGACACATATGAACTCTCCTTCCGGGCCCACGCTGCACTTGTTGGTGCGGAGCTGAGCCGTGTTGCAATCCTTGTTGACGGCGTTTCGGTCACAACACGGACCGTCTTTGGCGATCCGACGACCCCGCAAACCATACGTGTTCCCCTCGACCTGCGACCCGGGGATCACCAGATTTCGCTGCGGTTCGAGAATGACTTCTGTTGTGCTGTCGGTGACAGAAACGTCTTCATCGACTTCCTGCAGCTGAAGGGACCTGTTGGAGCCAGTGGTGCAAGCATCGACGAGGCGCTGCGTGTCGGCCCCGTCTTCTGGCGTGTCGAAGCGGTCGATGGAACGTCCCGCTTGACGTCGGCGAACGCCGTCCACCTGGTCGACTTCCCCGACCAGACGCCACCACAGGCGCCGCTGCCCGGTTATCCGGAAGACTCGGCCACGATCCTTGGTCGCGCACCGGGCTTTACCTGGTCGCCCATTGCTGATGCGGCCGGCTACCGGATCGTCGTCGTCGACCAGACGAGCGAGCTTGAGCTTGTCCGCACCGATGTGCCGGCCCCCACGACAGCAGTCGACGGCGCAGCACTTGGCTTGCAGCTTGAGCGTGGTCGCCGCTACCGCTGGTTTGTCGAGGCTGTTGACGCTGCAGGCAACCGCTCGATCGACAGTGCACGTCGCCTCTTCGATGTGGGCTCGCGCCTGTCGTATGAGGTCGAATTGGCGACCCAGCCAGCGTTCGGCGCTGCCGACATTGTGTTCGCACGAACGCTGCCCGAGACGACCCAGCTGCCCCTGCGGACCATTGACTTGCCCGAGGCTGGTACGGCCTTCTACCGGGTCACGGCCCGCGATGGTGCTGGCCGAGAGCAAGTGTCATCGCCGCTGCACATGTTGAATCTGCCAGACACGAAACCGCCGGCAATCGTGCGTGTTTTGTATCCTGATTCTGGTGATGAAGTGCTTGATGCGACGACCGGTTTCGCCTGGGCCGAGCTTGAACCAGATCTCGAATACGAGTTCGAAATCGCCACGACCAACACGTTCAATCCCGGCACTGTGCTTCACGCCGTGCGCGGGCCAGGCACGCGGATTGATTTGCCGGACGATGCCCCGCTGCAGCCGAACAATATCTACTTCTGGCGTGTTCGCGCTGTGGATGGTGTTGGAAATGTTGGCGACTACGGGATTGTACGGACGTTGGCTCTGCGCAAGAAGTCGCAGCCGATTTACACGGTTGAGCTGGCGACGCAGAGCTTCCACTTGAACCCCACGCCCACGTTTGAAGGCGTCACGACGGCGACCAGCCTTGCGCTGCCCGCCAACCGCCCGCTGTCGCAGGGGACAACCTACTTCTGGCGTGTTCGCGCCGACTTGACCATTGAGTCGGAGCCACCCATCACCAAAACTGCCCGCTCCACCGAGGTGCTCTCGATGGCGACTGGACAGTTCGTGCCGCTGCCTGGTGGCGTGATTGGTACATACTTCCGCGACCGCACCTTCACCGACGCTGCTGCCCAGCGGCTCGACCGGCAGATCGACTTCCCTGAGCTGGCCGACCGCGACCCATTCGGCGATTTCGGCGGGCTGACCGGCACCAACGGCGACAACTTCTCCGTGCGCTGGACCGGCCTGGTCTTCGCTCCGCGCGGTGGCTTGTACACCTTTATCGGTACCGCTGACGATACGCAGCTGTTGATTGTCGATGACCGCACGCTCTTTTCGGTGACGCAGTTCCGCGGGCCGTCTCGGCAGTCGTTCTCGATTCAGTTGACCGAGGGTTGGCATACATTTGTATATGAGATGGCCGAGGCGTCTTCGTCTGCTTTTGCGCAGCTGTCGTACGCGTGTGCGACCTGTACGCCGGCGTTGCCTGAACAAGTCATTCCGCCCGAATTCCTCGCCGTACCGAAGGACAACACCGACCGCCGCCCTCCACAGATCTTGAAGTCCTTCATCGCCTCGGCGATGCCAGCGACCGCGACGACGCCGGCCCGCGCCACCCTCGCGGTGGAGACCGACGAACCCACCGTTATCAACGTAGCGCTGACCCTCGCCGGTGGCGCGACGCAGACGATTGTTGGCCAAACGACTCGCCTCGTTCATGAGATTCCCCTGGGCGATGTTCGTGGCTCCTACACCTATGCGCTGACCGCCACGGACTTGAATGGCAATGTGACGACCGAAGGGCAGGGCGTCGCCGCCTGTACACCGCAGGAGAGCGACCTGTTGACCCAGCAGATCAGAGCGTCGTTCTTCAACGAGACGAACCTGACTGGCCGTGTGCTTGATGAACTCCAGTCCACCATCGACTACAGCGCCCCGTCGGCGCCGGCCCAGCGGCTTGTCGGTACGAACGAGTACTCCGTGCGCTTCAACGGCGGCTACTTCGTGCCCGCGGCAGAGGTTGGACAGCATGTGCTGACGAGCCTGGCCGACGATGGTCAACGCTTGACGGTCAACGGCGCGGTGGTGTTGAACGACTTCGTCCGTCGTTCCGCGGCGGTGCAGCGACAGACCAATGTGGAGCTTGGCGCTGGCTGGAACGAGATCAGCTTCGACCTGTTGCAGGGCCTGGGCAACGCGCGTGCACGCCTGGCGGTGACGACGCCTGCTGGGTTCACGCAGACGCCGATCAGCAGTGGCCGACTCGCGGCTGTCAACCAGGCCTATTTGCGACCACGCTTTGCTGCGGGTGCTGCAAACGTGGTGATTGAGGCGCAGACGCCGCAGGGTTCGGCCGCCGCCTTGGCGACCCCCGGGGTGACCGACTGCCGCGATCCGCGCCCGCGCATCAGCAGCAACGCTCCTGCGATCTTCCCCCTTGGCACCACCAACGTGGCCTGGACGGCGAGAAACCGCTTCAATGAAGTGACATCGCTGACCCAGACCGTGGTTGTTCGCGATACAACGCCGCCAGCGATTCGTCCGATTTCAGATGTTGTTCTGCAGTGTGTTTCTCCGCAGCAGGATGGCATTACCGACAGTCGTCTCCTCACGCCACCTACCGTGCGCGTGACCGACAACGCCGACGTTGCACCAACCGTCACCGTTGTGCTGCCGCCGACGTTTGTACTCGACCAGCCGACCGTCGTGCCGGTGCTCGCCCGCGATGCCTCGGGCAACCAATCAACGAGCAGCTTCACGGTCACCACCACCGACTCAGCGGCGCTGCGGCTCGCCGTCGACCCGCAGTTCAGCGTTGGCCGCGCCGACGACTGCACGCGTCCTGATGGCTCGCTGGGTACGCGCGTGGTGCTCCCCGAGCCGCGGGTCACCAACCTGTGTCTCGCCAGCCAGGAGGGCGATGTGACCTTCACCCACAATGTGGGTGGGCCTGCGCAGGTGAACCCCGAAGTGTGCTTGCCGATCGGAACCTCGGTGGCGACGTGGACTGGGCGCCTTGGCTTGCGCCTGGGCCAGGCCTCGAGCCGCGTGACCGTGGTCAACAGCTCGTTCAACGTTGACGTCGTCGCCGCCCCCAGCGGCTACCGCACCAGCGACGCCGAAGTGCGCTTGCAACTCTCTTGCGACGCAAACAATCCCGACTGCTTCGCCGTGGCCGACGCCGCCGGGGTGCAGCGCGTGCAGTGGCGCATTGAAGGCGTGGCCCAGCCGACAACAACCGAGGTGGGCGCTGATGGCTCCTTCGTGGCGCGCTTCACGAGAGACGTCACCGCGTGTCCGTTGAATGTGGTGGTGGTCGACGCCCTGGGTCGCCAGGGATCGAACCGCGACGTGTGCTTCGCCATCGATCGCACGGCGCCGACCGTTGAAACCTCGGCCTTGCCGACGGAATTCCTCGCCAGCAACGACTTCACCCAGACCGTTCTTGCCGACATCAACGACCCGACCACGTGGCCCCACGTGTTCATCGGCGAAGACCTCGACATGACCATCGGCGCGACCGACGCGCTCGGCGACGTCGACTCGGGTATCCGCGAGGTTTCGGTGACCCTGCGCTCCCTCGACGACCCGGGTGCGGCACCCACCACCATCTTTGCGGCGACCCCAGCTGCAGGAACCGACGCGCTGCGCAGCGGCCCGACCGCCGTCCAGCAGGTCTGCGTGAGCCCCGTGTGCGTCGCTGGCAAGCTCGACCTCGCCCGCCTGGGCGTTGGCGCCTGGGCGATGTCGGTGCGGGCGCGCGACGTCGCGGGCAACACCGTCAGTTCCGAACGGCCGTTCCGGATCCAAAACCTCGAGACGGGCCTGGCCACCGTGTACGCCCCGGGCGATGGCACAACGCCAGACAGCGGCTGGATTGCTGCCAGCAATGTCAACCGCCTGACCACGAGTTCCGCCTTCCGCAGCGGCGCGCTCAGGGCGCGGGCGAGCATTGTGCGGGCCGCGGGCTTCCTCGAAGAATCGCCACCGACGACCAGCCTCGAACTCTTCAAGGCCGTCACGTCGCTCACGCCGGCGACCTCGAGCGTGGATTCGTCGCCCGTGCGTCGCTACGTCTCGCGTGCTGTCCGGTCGGAGGTGCGTCGTCTTGTTGAGCTGCACGCAGCTGCGCCGATGGCGACACAGACCTGGAACGTCTTTGGCTTTGGTCGACACCTGAGCTTCGACAACCCGGTGGGCAGCTACCGCGGTCGCCAGCACAACGTGTCTGCGGCGCTGGTTCTGGCGCGGGCACAGGCGACGATCGCGACGGCCGATAACGAAGCGGCCGTGGGCAGGCCCAACGAAGGCGTGCGCCTGAGCGGTGCCACGCTCGACGAGATGTCGGTGTTGCTGGATGACGGCGTGGTCGCAGCCTTCTACGGCCGCGCACCGCACCTGATTGAAGCGCCATCAGAGGCAGCACCGCAGGGCCGGGCCGAGCGCTTGTTCTTGAATGCGTTCGCCACGGCAACAGACTCGGACTACGGCCGCGAGCTCGCTCAGGTGGTGCAGCAGTCGATCAGCCGGACAGCCGCCGGTGGCGTGCAACCCCAAAGCCTCGTGGCCAGCGCCTTGCGTGACAACGGCGAATGCGTCAGCGACGTCGACTGCGCCATCGGCGAGAGCTGCCTGGACGGCGTGTGCCTGGAAACCTGTGTTGCGCGCGAGGACTGCAACGTCAGCGGCGACGTGTGTGTCGGCGGGTTCTGTCAGCTGCCGGGGCCGTTTGCGCGGGTTGCCGACCGGATTGAGATCTTCCGTGAAGGTGTCGACGCCCTCGATTGCCGCCTCGACCCCAACTGCGGTGGCCGGAAGCTGCAAACGAATCTCGAGTTCTTCAGCGAGATCTACATGAACGTACAGGATTCGTTCGCTGACCTTGGCGAAGTGCAGGATGCAACGTTCTCGACCCACGCCTGGCGACAGGGTATCGCGATGACCTTGCAGTACCTGTTGAACTTCACGGTCTACACGGGCGAAGCACCGCTGGTGGTGCTGGCTCCGACGGACCCGGTCACGGCGATGACCGAGTGCTGGTGGCACCGGATGAACGAAGCCATGACCGGAGCAACGGCAGCCGGCGTTGACGACGCCATCGACCTGTTTGCCGAAGGCCGCTGTCTGAACGTCGAGATCTACAACCGCTTCTACGGCGGCGAGCAGGTCCTGCCTGGCGACGAGTGTGTTGACCCAGCCGACTTTGGCTGCCCATCCGATGGCGTTCGCCACCAAAACGCTGGCCGCTGCTTGCGCGTTGACCCCGCTCTCATGCCGACCGTCACCTCTATGTGTGGACCGTTGCAATGACACGCCTTCGCCCTTTGACTCGTCGCCTCTTGCTTGGGCTGGTGGTGGCAACCACGCCACTGGCCCCCGGCTGCTCGTGCGGTGTGCTGGCGGCGCTCGCGGCACTGAACACGCCCCCGGAGACACCGCTGGTTGCTCCGCTTCCGGCGATCACGCGCGTCGCCGCGCTGCCGGTGTCTGGTGATGCTGTCCCGCTCACCTCGGTGTCTGCCCAGGTGGTGGGGGTGGGGACCACCGAGCTGCGGCCCCTCGAAGACGCGGAGACGTTCGCTGGGCGCGTCACCCTCGTTGAAGGCAGCAACACGATCTTCGTCGCCGCCACCAACGGCGCCGCGGTCACCAGCGAGCCAGCGGGGCCATTTGTCGTCGTGCTCGACACCATTGCCCCCCAGGCGCCAAACGTGATCGAGCCCGACGCGCCGCTGGCAGCGGGTGTCGTTCCTTTCGAGACGACGCTGACCGTCGAAGCAGGCGCCGACTGCTTACTCGACCTCTCGGTGGACGGAACTCCAGTCGACGCCACCGACGTGGTCGCCGATGAGGGCGGGTTTGTGGTGTCTGTGACCCTGGACGAAGGGCCAAACGCCATCGAGGCGAGCTGTCGCGATCTCGCCGGCAACCGCTCGGCGGCAGACCTGGCGACCATCGAGGTCGTGCTCGACACCACCCTCCCTGCGCCACCCCTGGTCGACGCCGTCGAGACTCCGCTGGTGTTTGACGCCCCCGCCACCACGGCCAGGCTGACGCTCCGCGGCACCCGTGTCGAAGGGACCCAGCTGGTCGTCGACGGCGCGCTCGAAGTGCAAGCGGCGCCGAGCGCCTGGGTTGTCACGCGCGACCTTGCCGAAGCCGACCACGAGCTGGAGCTGCAAACCCAGGGCGGAAACGGCAACCGCAGCGAGGTCGTGACGGTGGCCGTGCCCGTTCGGCTGCGCCCTGAGCCACCGATTCCCGCGCCGCCCCCCGCGGTGACCAACGCGACCACCTTGACCATCACAGGCACCAGGTGTGTCGCGGGTCACAAGGTATATGCGACGACGAGCGTTGACGCCGCCGGTGACGCTGCACTGGCTGGCACGTGTGCCGCAGACCGCTTCACGACAGCGGTACGTTTGGTGGCTGGCCGAAACGACATTTACCTGTACACAGAACGCGACCTTGGCGTGCAAAGCCGACGGGTTGGACCGATCAGCGTCACCCTCGATACGGAGCCGCCGCCGCCGCCGCAGATCTCATTCCCAAGCTGTGCTGCCACTGCTCCCCGCAACTGTAACGCCATTATTGGTGCCGGCGAGACCAGTGGAATTTTTGAGTTGAGTGGTACGCGAGACAGCGCCGATACGATTACCGTCAATGGCACAGAGGTCGCGGCTGGCGACGCGCTGTGGAACGCTGCTGTGCCGGTGGCCGCCACGGGCACAACGACGGTCACCGTGCGTGCCGTTGACCCAGCCGGCAACCTCAGCGACCCCGTGGTGGTCAACGTGGTGGCGGTGGCAGGGCTGACGTCCCCCACGCTGCAGTGTCTTGGGCCCTACCGCTTCAGCGGCACCAACAGCGCCTGCCCGATCCTGGCGACGAGTCTGCCGGCGTCTCGACGCGCGGTCCGGGGGGACGACATCGTTGTCCGCGGACGTGTTGCGACGGCGGGGCACCTCGTGCGGGTGTGCAGCGTGCCGGCGTCCCTCGGCGCGCTGGAGGACCCCTGCGACGCTGCCGCGGGTGCTCAGGTGGTCGAGGTTGTGCCGCTGGGGGATCGCACCTTCGTCGCGCCACTTGAAAACAGCGTTTCCACGGGCGGCATCAATGTCTTTCTCCAGGCCCACACGGCCGATGCCAATGGCCAGGTGAGCGCCTTCGTTGGTCCAAACTTCATCCGGCGCGACACCGAGGCGCCAGCGGCGCCGTCGTCGCTGGTCGTGGCCGACACCTCCGGTCCCCTGGCTGGCGTACCCCGCGCCACCGATGAGCTCGACGTGGTCCTCAGCGGCGTGAAGGCGTTCGACGGCGACGTCTGCCTGCGTCAGGTCACGGTGACCGAGCAGACCTGCCCGGCCGGAGCGTGCCCGCCGGAAGCGTTTTCGACGTGCCTGGTGCTGACCGGCGCTGACGGCCTGACCACCTGGCGGGGTGACGTGCGCTTGCTGGGCGGCCTGAACCGCCTGTGTGTGGAATCATCTGACGTCGTGCCCCTCGACGGCGAGGTGGCCAACCCCAACGTCGCGGCGGGCGAGCGCCAGTTCGTCGGCAACGTCTCGGCTGAGGTGTGTGTCGACGTGCAGGTGTCGGTCGACCCGGGACCCGAGTTCCTGCAACCTGTCGCGGCGTCGCTGGTGCCAGCGGGTCCGCTCGTGGTGCGCGTCGCGCTGCAGGACCCCGCGGACCTCGCCACCGGCGTCAACATCTGCGTGGACGACACGCTGCCGTGCGCGGCCGCCAGCGAGAATGTCGCCGACGGCGTCTGGACGGCCACCGTGCAGGTGCCAGACGGCAACCTCGGCGACAGCATCGTGCTGACGGCTCAGGCCCTGATCGGCGCCGAGGTGCGCGGAGCAACCAGCATCACCGTCCACCTCGTGCCCAGCGGTCAGCTGGTGAGCGACACCGGGGTGATCGTGGCCGGCGAGATGCTCGGGCGCGTGGCCCCCACCGTCGCTGGCGGCATCGGTGGCGAGCTGCTGACGGCGTGGGAGGACGACTGCTTTGCCCGCGGCAGCCCCGTCTGCACCGTGCGCAATACCGCTGGCGTGCTGCAGAACAGCCCGCCGCCAAGTGTCTTTCTCCGCCGCATGGTGGCCGATGGGTGGCAGCGCATCGTCAACGTGTCCGACGACCCCCGCGTGGGCGCCAGCAGCACCCCCGTCATCACCGTCGACAACGCCGGTGTGACCCACATCGCCTGGATCGATGATGGCTTTGACGACCCCCAGGGCACCCTCGTGCACCGCACCCTCGACCCCGACCTGGCCACCCTGCGCTTCAGCCCGACCGTGGTGGTGAGTGCGGACTTCGAAAACGCCAATGGCTTGAAAGAACTGGACTTTGGGCCCGCGATGGTCAGCGGTGTTGGCGGCGAAACCGTGGTTGCCTGGGTCAAGCAGCGAGACGCCGTCGAAGGCAGCCAGGGCACGCGCTACATCGCGTTTGCGGCCTACTGCACCGCAGAATGCACGGGCTACGAGAGCGAGGTCGTTCGCGCGGCGGGGGTCTGGTCGGCGGCCGTGCAGATTTCGCCGACGGGCAACACGCCCCTGGAGGCCCCGAGCGTCGCCCTCGATGCCGAAGCGCTGCCCAACCGCCGCGCCTGGGTGGCCTGGAACCTGTTGACCCCTGGTGGTCGCGTGTTGCAGCTGCGCGATGTCCCCCTCGATCCCGCCGCCGCCATCCCGGTGACGCCGCCGCTGACCATCGCCTCGACACGCTTGTCGGCCACCAGCAAGCCGCTGCTGGCGATGGACCCCTCGGGGCTGCTCCACGTGGCCTGGACCAACAACGACGGCGTGCAATTTGTCACCGTGGACACCACCGTTGACCCGCCCACGTTCTCCGCCGTGCGCCAACTCGTGGCCCACGAGGCGACGGCGACGGCGTCCACGGCCGACATCGTCGCGCCGACTGCCGGACGCGCCACGGTGGTGGTCTCGATGCTCAGCACCGAGGACTTCTGCTTCGCCGACCCGCCCGACGCCGGCACCCTGCGCATCGTCGAGGTCGGCAGCGCAATTGAGGTGTCCTCGCTGTTGTCGGGTGGCCTGACCCAGGCACCGCGCGTGGCCACGCTTGCTGGCGGGTCGACCGCCATCGTCTACGAAGCTGATGCCTGCGCCGCCAACGGCGAACCAGCATCGAATGCCTTCCTCGAAGTCGTGTCACTTCCATGATTGTTCTGCGGAGCGTTCCCGTGAGCATCTATCGTCATGTTCGCCGTCTTCGAGACTCTGCGGTCCTTGTGCTGCTGCTCGGTGCGTTTTGGGCCGTTCCAGCGTTTGCGCAGGTGAGCATCCCGTTGCTGACCGGCCCCGACGTGGAGCCGGCTGACGCCAAGCTGCTCGCGGCGTACTTCGAGGCCGACGCCGAAAAACTCGGCTTTGCCCCCGCGCGGATCGCCGGGTCTGGCAGTGACGCGACCGCCGCCGCGAAAGCCGCCGCAACCAGCCGGTCGCAAGACGTCATCGCGGCGCGCTTGACGACCGCTGGCGGCAGCCTCGCCGTCGAGGTGGTGGTGGTGGGAAAAGACGGCGCTGTGGTCTCTACCACCACGGTGGGGCTCGCAGATGCCGAGGATCGCAAGGGATTGCGCAAAGCCATTGCGCGCGTCGTGAACGCCTACCGCAAACGCGGGCCGATCGCTGCGGCGCCCCCACCTCCTGCGGTTGCTCCCACACCGGCACCCAAGCCAGTCCCTGCCCCCACACCGGCACCAGTTGTCGCGGCACCTCCGCCCCCGCCCGCGCCGGCGCCTGTTGTCGAGACGGCACCAGCCGCGGCGCCGTCAACGTCAGAGCCCGCCGCCGCAGAAGCGGTCGAAGGCGCCGAAAATGTGTGGCTGACGCCCGTGGCCCTGTTTGGGGCTGCTGTGGGCTGTGCCGGGGCGGCCGTGGGGCTTGGGTACCTTGCGCAGTCCAACGTTGACGCACTGCGTTACGGCCGGGCCGACGACATCGACGGGTCGCGCTTTGGTGCTGTGATGGGCGCGACGGCGTCGGACGCGATGACCACGCTGGCGATCGCGCTCGGCGCCGTTGGCAGTGTCGCAGTCGTCGCCAACCTGGTCGGCGCTCCCGCTGAATCAACCCTGTGATTCCCCACTGACCGTGAAGTGTGCGAGACAGCCCGCCGGGGCGTTGCGTGGGGCTCATGGTACGTGAGGCAAGGCCAACCGAAGGTGAACGATGAGCGACGTAGTGCTGGTGTCTGGGCTTGAGTTGGTCGAACTCGTGATCGCCTCGGTCAAAAACGGTATGGGTGACCTCGTTCTGGCGACCGACACCGAGGTGGTGTCGCTGTCGTACGCCAACGGCGTCATCATGCGTGCCAGCAGCGCCTCCACGCGTGGCGCCACGTTCCTCGACATGGCGGTGCGCTCGCGGACCATCTCTGAGGAAGCAGCGGGCGCTGTGCGCGGGGGGCCAGACCCGGTCGGTGAGCTCATTCGCACCGAGGTGCTGTCGCAAGGCGTCGTCAACAAGCTCAGCTGCATTGTGGCGGCCGTTGACCTCGGCCGGCTCCTGCAGGCCCAGGCCCCCTTGCGCGCGATTGCCGAGCCCGCCGCAAACGTTGAGGCCGGCGAAGGCCTCCACGTCCTGGAGTTCCTGAAGCAGGCCATCATCGTCTGCGGCGACGTGGGCAGCATGCTGACCGCGACCGGGATTGCTCCTGGTGACACGGTCCACCGGGGCGAGGCGTTTTCAGTCCCCCTCGAGGACGACAAAGCCCGCCGCATGCTCCAGGCCATCGAGGGCCGCTTGCCCCTGGCTGTTCATGAGGTGCTGGGCCTCGCTGGCGACGACCTAACGCGCCGCAAACTTGCCGCCGCCCTCGTGGTGGTGCTGGCGACCGGCCACCTCAAGCGGGGGCCTGCAGTGGCACCAGGTCCGCTGCCGACCGCCTTGCCGCGGTTGTCGTCGTTGACGGGGGTCATGTCGCTGGATTTGGCGTCGGTCCAGCCGGCGGTTGTCGTTGCTGCCTGGCGGAAAGAGACCCTTGACGCCTACGTCGCCAGGCGCGCTGCAGAACTGAACATCGACGCAAAAACGCCTGAAAACGCGGTGTCGTTGGAGCGGGAGTATCTGGCGGCTGTGGTTCCACGCGGGCTCGCTGCCGGGGCGGTGGCAGACCTCGTCACCGATGCCAGCCGCTGGGCAGAGTTGGCGCCAAACGACCCGGGTGCGGTCGTCGCTGCCGCACGCGCCCGGTGGACGAAGATGCACCTGCGCGCCGAAGTGCTCGAGACGATCGCGAAAGCCTCGGCAACGTTTCCCACCGTCGTCGATGTCCAGCTTGCGGCCTTTGACATCGCGCTCGAGGCCGACGCGAAAACGTACCTCGCAAACGCCCGACGCCGCTTCCTGGCCGCTGCTGCGAAAACGCACCCCCGACGCGCCGAGGTGGTGGCTGCTCGCCGCGCTGCCGCTGTGGAGATCGACGCCAGCACCCTCGTGTGGCCAGCCGTCGCTGTCGTGGCGGTACCGGTACTGACCGGCCTGGGCCTGCAAGGGCATGTTGTCGAGGACGTGGGCTATCACCCGTCGTCGATGCCCTGGGTGCTTCGTCACGGCGTGCTGCTGCTGGCCACCATCGCGTTGCTGATCGCGGGCGGGAAGGCCCAGCAGACCGAGACCGCCGACGCCCTCAAGCGGTTCGCGCCACTGGCGGCGGTGGCGGCCCTCATTGGCGGTGGCCTGGCGCAGGTGCTGCTCTTTGTCTTGTTCGGCACCTCGGACCGGCCAGCAGACCTCGTTGTGGGCGTCGCCATCGCCACCGGCGTGGCCCATGCCGTGTTTGAACGGAGCTTTTTTCACCTGGCGGTGACGCCCCTGAACGCCCCTGGCGTGCCGCTGGTGGCGTTGTCGGTGCTCGGGCAGGCCTTGATGGTTGGTACGTACCTGAGCTTGTGGGAGGTGCCGGCGAAGCTCGTGATGTGGGCTGGAATCGCGACGGTGTCGGTCGCTGTCCCGACCACGCTGCTGTGGCTCAAGACGCAATCGTTTTGGACACCGTTGGCCTGGCAGGTGGGCATGGTGGTGATGCAGCTCGCATTGTTGCGCCACTGACAGCAGCAGGCGTTGCAGGCGGTGTGCGGTGCGCCTATTCGCCAGCACACACGCCACACGAGGGAGCCACCATGTCGATCACGGGCTTGAAGCGCGAAGTCCAGGCCGCCACGCAGAACCGGATTCTGTCGCAGACCGAGGTGAAGAAGATCGCTGCGGAAGTGGCGCCCTCGGTAAGCAATGGCGAAGCCCAGGTGCTGGCTGACCTGTACGACAAGACCCAGCCCCATGCCTTGCCCGCCAGCAATGGCCACACGATGTCGTTCCGTCCGCCCGAGGTGCAGACCACCGCGCGGACGATGTCGGCCCTTGAAGCGATGATGGCCCGCAACAACCTGCCCATCGGCCAGAACCGCGCGGCGATGAAGGAGCAGATGGTGGCCTTCGTTGCGACCGCCACCCTCGACGCCAGCACCGCGCTGCCTGAGGCGCCCCACGGTGCCAAGTCCATGCTGCAGGTGCCGCTGTGGGACGAATCGCGCGGCATGCCCAGCATGTGGGACGGCGTCAACCAGACCGCCTACGTCGACGCTTCGCGCCAGCAGTTCTTCGTGCACCAAAGCGGTGGCCGCGGGCGCGCCGAAGCGTTCCACGGCCCGTTTCCGATCGAGTGACCGAAAGCGCCGAAAACGCCGTTGCGTCCACACAGCCCCTCGTTTGAGGGGCTTTCTTGTGGCAGGTGCGCAGGCACGTCGAGAGGACCACCATGCGCTTGTGTTGTTTCGCCCTTGTTGTGTCGCTGCTGGGTGCTGTGGGTGTGCACGCCGAAGCGCCCAAGACCCCGCTGAGCTGGATTGAGCACCGCACCGACCTGGCGCCGCCTACGGCCCGCCTCAGCGTCGACGAAGCCTCTGTGCTCAGCAGCGTGGGCCGCAGCGTGGGGGCCCGGCAGGGCTACTACTTCAACGGCTGCGAATCGCGCGCCCACACCGCGTGGTCGATGCTGCCGCCGTCGACGCGCGAGCGCGTGGGCAAGGTGTGGGTGTTCACGCCGCAACTGATGGAAGTGCTGTCGCCGTTGCGCGCGGAACCGATGAAGACCTCGCTCGATCCGCGCGTGGACTGGACCTACCACGTCGCCCTGACGTTCGTGTCGTACACCGGCGAAGAACTCGTGATCGACCTCGCCAGCAGCGAGCAGCCGCAGCCGCTGTCGACGTGGCTGAAGGGGTTTTCGATCCCGCGTGGGTCGTGGGCCATTCGCACCGCAGGCAGCTGGTACTCGTTCAACAAGACGCCCCAGGGCGTGGTGAGCGATTTCTGGAAGTACAACGGCGTGGCCTGCGAGCAGGCATGGCTCACAAAGACCGTCGCGTTTGAAGCCGTGGGCCGCGTGCTCGCGCAAGGCAGCGATGGCTGTCCGACGTTTTCCGCACGCTTTTTGAAAGATGCTGCGGGTGGCTATCGCGCACTCGAAGCGGCCGACTTCGCGACGACGTACGCCGGTGAGCGCTGTGCGGCGTTGAAGCAGACGTACGAGGCGGAACGCGCCCGTCTGCAGCGCTCGTTGCCAGGCTGGCTCGACCCCGCACGCGGAGCTTCGTGCGGCGTGCCCGACGACGGCGGCAAACCCTGAGGTCCCGACGTCAGGCACATGAAAAAGCCCCTCGAATGAGGGGCTTTTTCGTTGGCGGGCGTCGACGGTTCAGGCCTCTGCGGGCGCGTCGACGGAGGGGAAGTACTGCTGCTGCGCGCCGAGGACGTGGCCCGCGGGCAGCGGCTTGCCCAGCTCGTCGAGGGAGAAGACGCTCTCGGGCAGGTTCAACGCCAGACGCAGACGCTCCATCGTGGTGGGCACGAACGGGTACAGCATGATCATCAGGTTCTTCAGCACGTACAGACCCGTGTAGAGCGAGTCGATGCGCGCCTCGAGGGGGAAGCGATCGTCGTGCGGCTTGTGCTGCGCAAACAGGCTGGTGATGTTGCGCGCGTAGTTCTCGATGTCGGTGAGCAAGCCGGGATGCGACGACTTCTCCATCGCCTTTGTGTAGCGCTGCACCATGCGCACCGTGTCGGCGACGATGGTGCCCATGAGCTTGCCGTCGGGCACTTTGCCGTCGAACTTCGAATGCGCTGCCGAGATGGGCCGCTCAAGGGCCGCGTTGAGAATGCCGCCGAGGAACTTGTTGCG
>JBIKRQ010000485.1:0-4471 GCA_044349155.1 Myxococcota bacterium | reverse complement strand
TGCTCGAGGGTGTGCCTGGACTGGCGAAAACGCTGACGCTCACCACGCTGGCCAAGGTGCTGCAGCTCGACGACAAGCGCGTGCAGTTCACGCCCGACCTGCTGCCGGGCGACCTCACCGGTACGTCGGTGTGGGACCCAGAGCGCCGCGAATTTCTGCCCCGCCGTGGGCCGATTTTCACGAACCTGCTGCTCGCTGACGAGATCAACCGCGCGCCGGCGAAGGTGCAGTCGGCGCTGCTCGAGGCGATGCAGGAAAAGCGCGTCACGATTGGTCGCGAGACCTTCGATTTGCCGAAGCCGTTCTTCGTGATGGCGACGCAGAACCCCGTCGATCAGGAGGGCACGTATCCGCTGCCTGAAGCGCAGGTCGATCGCTTCCTGCTCAAGATCGTTGTGGGCTTCCCCACGCGTGCCGAAGAGCGGCTGATCATGGACCGCATCACCGAAGGCCCCACCGACCCGCTGTCGGCGGTGACGTCGGGGATCATCAACGCCGAGGAGCTGCAGCAGGCCGCGGCGTGCGTGCGCCAGCTCTACGTCGACGAGAAGGTGAAGAAGTACATCGTCGACCTCGTGTTCGCGACGCGCGAGCCCGACAACGTGCAGGGGCCGCTGGGCAAGAAGCTCGCAGCGCTCAAGCCGTTGATTCGCTCGGGGGCATCGCCGCGCGCGACCATCGCGTTGAACCTGGCGGCACGCGCCCACGCGTTTTTGAACCACCGCGCCTTTGTCATCCCCGACGACGTCAAAGCCATCGGCCTCGATGTATTGCGCCACCGTGTGCCGCTCACGTTTGAAGCCGAAGCCGAAGAAGTGAAGGCCGACGACATCGTGCGCCAGGTGTTTGAAGCCGTGCCGGTGCCGTAGTTCGACGCGGTTCTGCCGAAATGAAAGCGCCCGCCGATCGGCGGGCGTTTTCTTTTGGTCACGACAGCGCCGACGTCGAGAACGACGTCCACAGCGGCGACTACGGTGCAGTGCCTGCCGTGATCACTTCAGGGCGGCTGGCGGCGAAGACACACGCCTCGAGCTCTTTGCCCTTCTTGCTGCTGCAGGCCTTCATCGCGGTGATGCCCTGGATGAAGCTGAGGCTTGGCGAGTAGCCCAACAGCGACGAGTTCACGTTGGTTTCCGTACCGCTGGGGCGGAAGGGTTTGCTCGCGTCGGCGGCGGCGTTCACGTTCGTCAGCAACGACGAGAAGCGGTGCACCGGCGTGCTGCGCATCATCGCGCCGTAGTAGGCGACAGCGGTTTTACGGTCGGCATCGTCGGCGAACAGTGCCTTGCTCGCCTCGTCGACAAACGCGCGGCGGGTGGCGTCGTCGATCTCGTCGGTGTCTTTGGGCATCGCGCCAAAGGCGACGCGGTCGAGGATGTAGGCCATCTCTTTTTCGGTGAGCGTGTCGCCCAACAGCGGGATGCGATCGTCGTCGGCGTGGCACTCGCGGCAGTTGGTGTGGATCAACTTCTTGAGGGCGGGCGACACGGGGATGCGCTCAGCACCAGCCGGCAGGTCGGCGTGCACCGGCAACGTGGCGGCATCGGCCAACGCGTCGGGCTTCTTTGCCGCTGCTGGCTTCGTCGTCGGTGATGCAAGCTCGCGCTGGGCGTACCGGATGAGGGCGGCGCGCATGGTCTGCTTGATGCGGCGCGTGCTCGAGAACGTTTCGCGCACCGCTTCGAAGTCTTCCGACGTGGCGGAGCCGTTGTAGACGTGGTCGACGATCTTGTGGGTCATGCACGCCGAGAACTCGGGCTGCTGTGTGGCCAACGTGCCGAAGCCTTTGGGCGTGAGGTCGGCCTGACCGCGCTCGTCTTTGATGTCGTTGCCGTACAGCGGGCCTTTGCCGTGACGCGCCATGTGGATGTTGAAGTCGACGCCCATCGTCGACGACGGATAGCCCCAGAAGAACTGCATGCCGTAGTCGAGACGGGCATGGCAGTCGGTGCAGATGTTCATCTCGGCGAGCATTTTCCAGCCATCGCCCACGCGCAGGTCGACCTTCTTGAGCGCCAACACCTGCTCGGTCTCGACGGACGAACGCGACACGCCGGTGCACCACATCGACTCGTAGAAGTTGCGCATCACGCCGCGCAACGCGTCGGACGAGTACATCATCACCGGCATCGACAGCACGCCGGCGTGAAAGCCGGGGATGGGCTCGTGACGAGGACGAAGCTTCGACGAGCCGTAGCCCTCGATCGGAAACAGCTTCGTTGCATCTTCGCCCGAGACCACGCGCGAACGGCGGTACAGGTACTCGGTGGCGAGGTTGCCCACCGACTCGTTCATGGTGAAGAGCTGATCGACAGGCAGGTCGTTGTCGACGATGTGCTCAGCGGTGTCGGACACCTCTTTGACGAGGAGGTCGCGGAAGCTGTCGCGCATCTCCTTGTCCTTCAGGCAGTACACGAGCATCGGGCCGCAGCCGCAGACGTCGGAGTCTTTGATGTCGAGCATGGTGGCGCCACAGGTGCGGCCCGCCTTGTCGCCTTTGACCTCGGGCCGGTACGACGACGGGCACACGAGCACCTCGCCACCACCCCACCACGGCTTGACCTTGACCGCGTCCTTCGCCGCGCAAGGTTCGCGGATATAGTAGATATCTTTTCCACCATCAGTGGTGGTTTTCATCGTGTAGCTGGTCTGCATGGGATGGCGATCGCGAAACGGCGCGCCCGGCGCAATCACCAGCTCGCGCGCGAACTTGCCGCCGAGGCCCTTGTCGAGCAGACCGTCGACGTAGCTCTCGACAGCCGCGGCCCCACCCGCCTTCAACTTCGCGCCGGCAGCGCGGGCGTCGTCGTCATCGAGGCTCTTGCCGCGCGCAAACAGCTGCAGGTCGGCCGCCAGCTTGGCCTCGGTCGGCAACGCCTTCACGTCGACTTCGGCGGGACCCTCTGCGGGCTTCTTGCACGAGGTCAGGGCGGCGAGCACCAGCAGAGCGACAATTGAAATGCGACGCATAGAGAGCCTCAAGCGAAACAAGAAACGGCACAAGAAACGGTGGGTTCACCCAACCAGGAACTTGAGCCGTTCTCCGCGGTAGCCGTAGGTGCGGGGGGTCGAAACACCAGCCAGCGACATCATGGTGACGCCGATGTCGTCGAGCTCGATGCGACGGCCGGTCTCGTCTTGCTGGCCCGTGATGATCGACGTCTTCGTGGCTTCCATACGCTTGCCGGTGACGCCGTAGCTGCCGGGGCGAATGCCAGCGCCGAAGAACATCAGGCTCGTTTCGGGGAAGTGGTCTTTGCCCTCGTTGCCGTTGAGGGCGGGGACACGACCAAGCTCGCTGCCCACGATGACGACGGTTTGCTCCGCGAGGGTGCCGAACTTGTTGCGGCGCGTGGACAGCTCGTCGAAGAACCGCGACAGCACCTTGACGAACGGGATGTTGGAGTTCGTCTGCTTCATCGCGTTTCGGTAGTGGCTGTCCCAGTCGCTCAGCACCTTCATGTGCACGCCGCGCGTGAGGTCGTTCTCGAGAAACCACAGCGTGCGCTGCAGGTCGGTGGCGGTGTCGCGCGAACCACCCCAGTCTTCGTACTTGAAGCGCGGGATGTCTTTGGCGCGATCGAAAAACGACGACACCTGCGTGAGGTGTTCTTTCATCTGCAGCTGCTTTTCCGACAACGACGACGACGACGGCAGACCCTTGAGGTGCCGCTGGTACGAACGCGCCAGCACCGCCAGCTGCTCGTCGGACATCTCGTCCATCGCTTCGAGGGCCGTGGTGCCGCCACCGCCCGTGGGCGAAATCAGGCTGCCACCGGTGAAGTCGAAGCTCGACAAATCGCCGAGGGTGACGCTGGCCAACGGCTGCTCACGACGCTGACCGATGATCTCGTAGAGGCTGGGGATGTTTGCCGTGACGCCCGTGCGCATGCGCAGCATCTGGTAGGCGCCGCTTTCGTGGTTGGCGATGTGGACCTGGATGCCGCGCACAACGGCGAGCTTGTTGGCCCACGGCTTGAGCTTCGCGAAGTGCGGACCAAACTGCAGCGTGCCCGTGTCGATGATCTCGTCGGGCTTGTAGGGGATGTCGACGTCGGCATCGACGTCGGCGCGCACCTTGGGGTCGACGGTGTACACGCCGTCCATGCCGCCGCGCAGAAACAGCGTGACGAAGTAGCGCGGCCCCGTGACGGGCTCGGCGAGCGCGCGCGGCATGCCCGCCAACAACCACGAAGCAGCCGACAAGCGAAGGGTATCTCGACGGGTGAGCATGCCGTCGCGGTACCAAGACCACCGAAGGCGCGCCAGCGGCAGCAGGCGCTTCTGCGTCGTCACGCCACAGACGTGAGCAGCTCGGCGAACGCCTTCGGCGGCACTGCGCAGCTGCTAGTGCGACGAGACGGAGTTAACCACACTTTCCTTTCGTGATCGTTCGGATCATGGGCTTCGCATGCCGCGAAGCTCACCGCCGATTGTCCTTCTGCCTCGTCAGCGTCGGGTGCTTGAGCAT
>JBIKRQ010000484.1:0-4478 GCA_044349155.1 Myxococcota bacterium | reverse complement strand
GCTGGTGCAGCTTGGCGTCGTCGAAGCGCGGCCCTGATCGCCTGCGCGACAACGAGCGGGACAGCAGCGCACCGCGTCGCTACAGGTGCGCATGGCCAGTCGAAAGCGTGCTGCAGATCCTCCACCGCCCACCGGATGGCGCGCGCGCATCGATCAGTCGTTGTTGGTGGCGCGTACGGCGCCCCCGACGTTGAAGCTGTTGTGGCGCGCGGCTCCCGTCGCCCTCGTCGTCATGCTGTTGCTCACCCTCGCCCAGGCCGTGGTGCCTGCGGCGATTGCGTGGGTTGCGAAGCAGATCGTCGATGGTGTGGTGGCGGCACAAGCAGGTGATGCGCAGGCGTCGCACGCGGTGTCTGTGGCCGTTGCGATCGAACTCGCCCTCGTCGTCATGCAGGCGATGGTGGGCCAGACGCAGGCGGTGGTTCGCGAGCACATCGCGGCACGCTTGAAGCGCTTGCTCACGGTGCAGGTCATCGAGAAAGCCCTCGCCCTCGAGCTGCGCCACTTCGAAGACGCCGACCTCTACGACAAGATGCAGAACGCGCGTCGTGAGGCCGACCGCCGTCCCCTCAGCCTGGCGCTCGCGCTGTTGGGCGTCCTCGAGAACGTCCTCACGCTGGTCACGTGGGGCGCGCTGATTGCTTCCACGGCGATGTGGGCGTTGCCGGTGTTGTGTGTGGCAGCACTTCCGGCGTTTGTCGCCGAGCTGAAGTTCGCGAACGAGACCTTCAGCGTGCTCACGTGGCGCGCGCCCGAGGGCCGGCGCTTGAACTACCTCGAGTGGGTGCTCACGCGGGACTCGACGGTGAAAGAGGTCAAGCTGTTTGGCCTTGGCCGCTTCTTCCTCGATCGCTTCACGACGTTGTTCGACACGATGGTGGTGCAGGACCAGCGCCTCGCGCGTCGGCGTGCGGCGTGGTTGGGCGCGTTCGGCATTGTCGCGTTGGTGGCGTTTTACGGCTGCTACCTCGTCGTCGCGCGCCGTGCGGCGGCCGGGGCGATGACCCTTGGCGAACTCACGTTGGCGCTCGCGGCGTTTCGTCAGGCGCAGAAGTCGTTTCAGGCGATTTTGTCGGGCATCGGCGACATGGTCGAGGACGCGCTGTTCATGTCGAACCTGTTTGCCTACCTCGACGTCGACGCGCCCGGTGAGCGCCCGCGCGGTGCGCCTGTGGTGGTGCCTGCAGGTCCACAAAAGATCGAGCTCGATCACGTGTCGTTTTCGTATGCGGGCAGCAGCACGCCGGTGCTCAACGACGTCTCGATCACGATCGCACCAGGGGAAAAGGTCGCGCTCGTCGGCGAGAACGGAGCGGGCAAGAGCACCCTCGTGAAGCTGTTGCTGCGGTTGTACGAGCCCACGGCAGGCGTGATTCGGATCGGTGGCGTCGACCTGCGTGACGTCGACCCGACGGCACTTCGCGCCCGCTTCGGCGCCGTCTTTCAGGACTTCGTGCGCTACCAGTTGATCGTGCGAGAGAACGTTGGCGTCGGCGATGTCGCGCGTCGCGATGACCTGCCAGCGATCACCGCGGCCGTCGACAAAGCGGGGGCTGGTGGCGTCGTCGACACGGCGGGCGGCTACGACTCGATGTTGGGCGGGTGGTTTGAAGAGGGACGCGAACTCTCGGGTGGGCAGTGGCAGAAGCTCGCCCTTGCCCGCGGGTTCATGCGCGATGCCGCTGATGTGTTGATCCTCGACGAGCCGACCGCGGCCGTCGACGCCCGCGCCGAAGCCGAACTGTTCGCGCGCATCCAGGACCTCGCGCGCGACAAGACCGCGATCTTGATTTCCCACCGCTTTTCGACGGTGCGCATGGCCGATCGCATCCTGGTGCTCGAGGGCGGGCGCATCGTCGAAGAAGGCAGCCACGAGGCCCTGGTCGCGCAGCAGGGGCGGTATGCGCAGCTGTTTGCGTTGCAGGCGCAGGGCTACCGCTAACGCGCGGAAGGCCTTTTCTCGCGCCTGCGTCGACGTCAGGATGCGCGCATGACCTCGATTGTCGACGCTCACGGCCGCCTTCGCCCCACCGCCATCACCTCTGCCGACGACGCGCGCGCCGTGATCGTCTCGCTGTGTCGGCACTTTTACGAGCTGGGCTGGGTCAGCGGGACGGGCGGCGGCATCTCGGTGCGCCTCGGCGATCGCGTGTTCATGGCGCCGTCGGGTGTGCAGAAAGAGATGATCCAACCGGAGTGGATCTTCGAACTCGACCTCGCCGGTGACGTCGTCAGCGGTCCGGATGCGTCGACGGGCTTTGCGGTCTCGCAGTGTCGGCCGCTGTTTCTGGCGGCGATGAAGCAGCGCAACGCCGGTGCGGTGATCCACAGCCACAGCCGCGCTGCCGTCGTCGCCACGCTGCTCGCCGAACGTGCGCAGCAGAACCACGTCACGCTCACGCACCTCGAGATGCTCAAGGGGCTGGCCGGCGTTGGCTATCGCGACGTGCACCGCATCCCCGTGATCGCCAACACCGCGCACGAGTGCGACCTCGCCGACAGCCTCAGTGCGGCGATCGACGAGCAGCCGGGCACGCACGCTGTCCTCGTCAAACGCCACGGCATCTACGTGTGGGGGCAGGACTGGCTCGCGGCCAAGCGCCATGCCGAGTGCTACGACGAGCTGTTGTCGCAGGCCGCCGAGATGGCGCGGCTCGGCATCGATCCAGCGACGCCGCCCGGCTAACATCGGCACCATGCAAGTCTCCTGGCGCACCTCTGGCGAAGTCCTTGGCCCCGACGTCCTCGCGCGTGAAGGAATCCACGCGCAGCACCTCGGCCTCGATCCCGTGGCGTTTCAGCCGGTGCTCGACGAGCTCAAGGGCAAGCGCGGCTACATCACGCAAGACGAGGTGCGGTTGTCCCCCGACACGCCGCAGCTCGCGGTGGTGATGAAGAAGTTCGACGACGAGCACATCCACGACGACGACGAGGTCCGCTTCGTTCTCGATGGTGCGGGCATCTTCGACATCCGCGCCACCAGCGATCGTTGGCTGCGCGTGGTGGTGGAAGCCGGCGACCTCATCGTCGTGCCCGCTGGCCGCAACCACCGCTTCGAACTCACGTCGTCGTCACGCATCCATTGCGTGCGCCTGTTCAAGGACGCTGCGGGTTGGGTTCCGCGCTACCGCGAAGCACCGCCTGCTGGTTGAGCGCGCACGAAGCCCAGGCGTGCGTCGGCGCCGGCGAGCACCGGTGCGAGGGCTGCGCGTACTTCGGGCCACGACGACGGCGGCACGGCTGCTGCGGTGACATCGAGCGAGCGCTCCCACACAAGGACACCGTCGTTGACCGCTGCCCGTTGATCGAGCGTCACCGGTCCAGCGACGAGCTTCGCGGTGGGCGGCACGTCGACGAAGCTGGCCGACGGCGGCAGGTGCACTGTGACTTCGAGTCGTTCGCGCTGTGGACGCGCCCGCAGCGTCGTCTCGCGTTCCGCAACCTGCACCAGCAGCCCCAGGGGAAATGCCGCCCGAAACGCCGCCGCCGCGCCCTGGCTGAACAGGTGCTCGAAGCGCACGGTGTTCGGGTCGACGTCGACGGTGATGTCGGCGACGAGGGTGAGCGGCTGCGCCACGGCGTCGAGGTCGGGTGTGGTCACATTGGTCGCGACGATGCCAGGAAAGCTCGCGGCGAGCCCCGCCTCGATGAAGTGCGCAAGCTGTTCTGGGGTTGCCTGCCGAATGCCGGCGCGCAGCTGATCGCCGATCAGCGTCGGCACCCTCACCGCCACCAGGCCCGTCAGTTTTGGTTCGGTGTTGGCGAGCGACAGGTCGATGCGCACGTCGACGACATCGGGGTCGATGGCGCTGTCGGGCACCGCACCGCGCTCGCCGGTCTCAAGGTCGAGCGTCGCAGCAGCCGCAAATGTCGCCGGCAAGCGATCGAGCACCAGCGCGTCGCCGAGTGTGGCCATCAGGTGCGTCGACGCCGAATCGACGACGACAGCCAGGGTTGGAAACGCGCCAACAGTCGGCCGGTCGAGCGGGCCATCAAACACGTTGTGCAGCGCAATGGGGGTGACCCGCAGCTCTGCCGCACGCAGCAGGGCCAGCAGCAACGGCAAACGCTGACCGCGCCCGGTGGCAAGCGTGGCGATCGCGTTTGCAGGTGCGTCGGCCTCGGTGATCTGCTCGGCGACGAAGCGGAACAAGCGCTGCAGTTTCTCGTCGTCACTGCCGCGCTGGGCCACGTGCTGCGCGACGCGTCGCAGCCACGAATCCACGTCAGCGTGGGCCACGAGCGCTGGTGCGCGCAGCCGACGCGTGATCGCATCGTCGAAGTCGAGGGAGATGACGATCGCTGGCTGCTCTTCGTCAGCATCGACCGCGAGGGGTTCAGGTCGACGCGCCGGCACCATGGTCGCCACAAACGTCGTCGTCGTGCGTCCATTCGCGGTGGCCACTTGTGGTGCGGGAGCGCTGTTGAAACGGTCGACGCGAAAGTGCCGCGCTTTCGTCAGCAGCTCGGGAGCAGAC
>JBIKRQ010000483.1:0-4481 GCA_044349155.1 Myxococcota bacterium | reverse complement strand
GCCGTCTACAACAAGCACCTCCCCGAAGAGCAGCGCGCGCTGCCCGCCGACGCCGCACTCGCCAAAGCGGCCTGAGCTGCTCAGGCACACGGCATGAACAACGGGCGCGCAAGTGCCCGTTTTTCTTTTGCTTTCGGCGAGCCGGTCACCAGACGTGCTGCGCTTGAGTCAAAAGGCGCCCGTGTGTGACCGTGCGGCGTGCATTCACGTCGTCTTCTCGTCGCTGCTCTTGCTTCGTCGCTGTCGCTGCCCGCGTGGTCGCAGTCGGCTCCCGTCGACGTCGATTTCGTTGGCCCCGACGCGGTCACCCACGGCAGCGTGCTCGTGCAGCCGAACAAGACGGGCACGGCGGCTTCGATCGTCGTCGACGTCAAGGGCGCGCCGCCACAGTCCGCGGTGAACAAACGCTGGCTCTCGACGGCGTGGGCGTCGGCGCTGACGTCGTCGTCTGCGGCGCGGCAGTCGATCCTGGCCCACCGGTTTGTGCTCAAGGCCGACGCCGACGTCGACGACGCGAGCTTGATGGCCAGTGCCGCATTCCTTGCGCAGTTGCGTGGCGACGTGCTCAAGCCCGACGTGGCGATCACGGGCAGCATCAACCCCGACGGCACCGTTGGCCCCGTCGTCAATCTGCCGCAAAAGCTCGCCGCCGCCGCTGCCGCAAAAAAGACCGTGTTGGTGGTGCCCGCAGGCCAGCGCTCGGTGGTCGATGCGCGCACCAACGAAGCGGTCGACCTCGTCACGGCGGGCGAAGCGCTCGGTGTTCGCGTCGTTGAAGTCGCCACGCTGCGCGATGCCTACCGCGAACTCACGGGCGTGGCGCTGCCCGCGCGACCGACGACAACGGCCGACCAGTTGAAGGCCCCCGACGACGTCGCCGAAGCCCTCGGCATCCGCGTCGACATGTGGCGTGCGTCGGCAGAGTCGGGTTTTTCGCGTGTGCAGCCACAGCTCAACGAGCTGTCGCCCGAACTGCGCGACACGTTGTCGTGGGTGTACGCGCCGATCCTCACCGCGGTGAAGGCCGCGACGACGTTCGAAGATGCCGGGCAGTTGTTGGCCGCTGAGCGCAAGTGGTTCGAGGCCACCGTCGCCACGGCCGCGGCCGAAGACGAACTCGCGATCCTCGCCGCCGCGCGCGACGGCAAGCTCGAAGAGGCGTTTGCGGTGTTGTTGCCGTACCTCGAGCTCGAAGCACAAGCGAACACGATGCTCGATGAGGTGGGCGAAGCCCTCGCCTCGGGCGGCACTGCCGGTGGTGCGGTCAACGCGGTGCTCGCCGCCGACAGCGTGATCGCTGGCCTGGCACTCGTCGGCACGGGCAAAGACGGCCTGCAGGTCGCCGTCGACACCATCAAGCAGCTCGAGCGCGGGGCCGATGCGATGAACAGCGAGCGCATCAACGCGTTCGTGCTCGTCCTCGTGAAAACCGCCCCGATCCTCGCGCGTGCCGAGGCCACGTTGGCTGCGGCGCGCATGGACCTCGCGTTTGCCGAAACCATCCCCGGCGGCGGTGCCAGTGTGTCGTTGCCGAAGTTGACGTCGTTGGCGAACGCGTGGGCGGCGGCGGGTGCTGCGGGCACGTCGTCGTTTCAGTCGCGTGCGGGCCTCACCGACACCGCCTCGTTCGCGTTCATGGAGCCCGCCTGGGCTGCCGCTGCCGAGGGGCCGTCACTCGCTGCGCGCTTTGGCAGCAAGCCCACCGACGTCGACCACGTGTTGGCGCTGGCGGCGGCCACGCAGGCGTACCTGTCGTCGTCGACGTTGCAGAACAAGTACCTCGGCCTCGGCTACAGCAACGGTGTTGTCGCCCAGGGCGCAGCGCTCACGGCACAGGTGGCGGCCGCGCGCGAGCAGGCGTTGTCGTCGGCCGCCGAGGTCGCCGCGATCACCGCAGTGCCGGCGCGTTTGCGTGTTGAGTTCAGCCGCGCTGACCAGCTGTTGTCGGGCACCGACGACGACAAAGTTGATGCGCTGCAGGCCTACTGGCGCGCGAGCTTTGCGGCCGACCTGCTCGCCGAGTTGAACACCACGTTTGTCGTCGAGCCGCCTCCGCCGCCGCCTGTCGTGACGAAGTCGCCCGGGAAAACGCCGACCGTCGTCAAGAAGCCGGTGAAGCCGAAGAAGAAGCTGCTGGTGAAGCCGAAGCCAAAGCCGAAGCTCCCGCCGGGCAAGAAGCCGCCGCCGACGCCACCGGTCAAGGCCGTGAAACCTGTGAAACCTGCCGGCTAATGGCTTGATGGTGCAGCGGTTTTTGTCTGCTGCGCTCGAACGATCAGCACCACGCCGCACAGCGTGACGGCACCGCCCAGCAGCGTTTGCAGGCCGACGTGTTCGTCGAGCACGACCGCCGCCAACGCGGTCGCGACCACCGGCTCGCCCAGGATCGAGCCCGAGACCACGCTCGCGGGCAAACGCCGCAAAGCGGCACTCAGGGCCGTTTGGCCAATCACCTGCGGTCCGAGCGCGAGCAGGAGCAGCCAGAAGGCCTGGCGGCCATCCTGGGGCGTCAGCGGGGCTCCAAACGCGAGCGCCAGGGGCAGCACACACAGCGCCGCGACCGTCGTGACCACCGCCGAGGTGGCCACGATGTCTGACCGCTGCTGCTGCTGCACCAACACGTACAGCGCGATCGTGATGGCCCCGCCGAGTGCCAGCGCGTTGCCGGTCATCCTCGACGCGCCGCTCTCGGCCCCGGCGAACGCGATGGTGACCGCACCCGCGAGGGCGGTGGCAATGCCGACGACGACGAGGGCAGGGGTGTGCTCGCGCAGAAACACGCGGCCGATGGCCACCGCAAACACCGGCTGCAGGCACACAATGACCACGCTGGCGGCCACCGTCGTCGACGAGAGCGACCCGATCCACAGCGCGAAGTGTGCCGCGAGCAAAGCACCCGCCAGCACCGAGCGACGCAGGTCAGCACCTTGAGGGAACCGAACCTCGGAGGGAAAACCGGCTTTGCGGTTTTGACGACGAGGTGAGTCTCTTGAGGGGCGGGTGGGGAGCCTTCCCCGCCAATCAACGCGGTGCTGGCGAGCACGGGCGATGACGAGGAGAACCACCGCGCCGACAGCCAGACGAACAAAGCTCGCTGTGAGCGGATGGGCCGCGGCCAGCCGGACAAACACCGCGGCGGCCGCCACAGACACCACACCGACTGCCAACAGGGCGAGAGCGCCGGCGTCAGCGCCCCCGCCTGCTTTCATGGTCGACGTCACTCGGCCGCGGGAGGCACGACGCGAACCGACACCAGCGTGCGGCTCAACACGCCGTTGTGCTCGACGATCAGGTTGAAGCCATCCACACCCGAGAAGTCGGCGTTGGCGTAGGTGAGTTCCAACGTGGTCGAGGCACCGGGGGCCAGCGTGGTGGTGCCGGGCGCGCCGATGGTCCAGTCGTCGACGATGGTGGCGGGCGTATCGGCCTCGGCAGCGATGGCGCCCAGCGTGAGCGTCGCCGTGCCCGAGTTCTGCAGCGTGAGGGTGGTGCTGCCGGTCCAGGTCGTGGTGTCGGCGAGGGTGCCTTCGGCCTGCACGCACTGGTCGTTGCCGCAGGGCGTGGTCGACGTGACGTCGAGGACGCCCACGTTGCCGCCCGAGATGCCCACCTTGAACACTTTGTTGTTGCGGATGTTGCTCTTGAGCAACAGCACTGCCGACGCGGGGATCGCTGGCGTGGCCGCGGTGGGCGACCAGTCGATCGTGACGGTGCGCTCGTCGTCACCGCCGGTCGCGGCATCGGTCGCGGCGAGCACGAAGCCCTTGCCGTCGGTGCTGCCGTTGGACTTGAACACCGCGCACTTCAGGGTGCCGTCGAGGGTGGCCGCGCTGTCGGCACCGGTGCACAGGCCGTCGCAGGTGCCGTCGTCCTCGAGATCGATGCAGCTCTCGTTCACGCTGGCTTCGGTGGTGCCCACGTTTTGCACGAGCACGTCTTCGCTGGCGGTGCTGCCTTCGCTGACGTCGCCGAACACGACGATCTCGGGGTTGGTGAGCAGGTTGGTGTCGGAGCCCTGACCAACCAGCGGCACGTCGATGGTGCTGCCTTCAGCGCCGTCGGTGAGGATCTGCAACGTGGCCACGCTCGCGCCGATCGTCGTCGGGGCGTACTTGATCGAGATGATCGCCGTGTTGTCGGCACCGGTGAGGTCGCCGCAGTCGCCCGAGCGGCCCGCAGGAATGATCACGGGCGCTTCGACCTGCAAGCTGCCCTTCTGAAACGACTGCACGACGAAGTCGCCGCCGCCGTTGATCACCGCACCCTGGAGCGTGAGGTCTTTGTTGCCATCGTTGACGACGACAACGTTCAAGCTCAGGCCCGCGCGCGTCTCGATCGGCTCGGCCGACGAACCAATCGCGACGGGGCCGAAGTCGAGGTTCGTGCACGTCGACGGCTTGGCGTTCGCATCAGCCCCGCGCGGCACGCAGTTGGCCTTGGCGAGGGCCACGGGCTCGGCGGCGACAAACGCCGTCACGCTG
>JBIKRQ010000482.1:0-4482 GCA_044349155.1 Myxococcota bacterium | reverse complement strand
CCTGACGGACCCGGTGAGCCTGGGCGGGGACACCTCCCCGCCGATCAACTCCAACCTCACGCAGCGGCGGCTGTTCAGCGCCCTGTTGCGGCCAACACCGCCTGGACCTCGTAGAGCATCGCCGCGTCGCCGATGCGGCCTTCGGCTTCGAGGCTCTCAGCGAGCGTCCCCACCCGCCCCGACAACGATGGCACCGACGGTGCTGACGGCGCAGACGAGGCCGTCGACGCCAACGCCGACTCCGCGCTGCTGATCTGTCGATCGAGTTCGGCCAACGCATCCAGGCTGCCGTCGACGTCGATCGCATCGAGGTCGCTCGAACCAAGCCCTTCCAGGCCCAGAGCATCAAACGCCGCTTCGCCGTCGAGGCCCGCTGGCACATCGTGCTCGAGGGCAAAGTCGACGTCGGCAAACGAGGACTCGTCGGCCTCTGGGGCATAGGTCGCCACGCCAGGTACGTAGGTCGGCATGTCGTCGTCGTCGGCCGCGGCTGCGAACGCTGGCGGAGGCGCCTGCGGAGCTGCCGGGGGCGCAGGAGGCGCAGGAGCCGGTGGCGGCGGTTCCGGCACGTCTTCGGCGATCTCGAACGACGTCTCCTCAACGAGTTCTGCTTCGTCGGCAGCAACGTCGAGCAGGTCGTCGACGGGGCTGTCGAGATCGAGGGCATCCAACTCGGCAAAACCGCCATCAACGCCAACACTCGCGCCAGGAGGCGGCACCGACGCTGCGTCGTCGGCCAGCTCGATCGCCAGGCCACGCGACGACGGCGGACGTGTGCCGATCACTGCCGCAGCCGGCACGGCCTCGACCGGATCGGGCTCCAACGTCGCGCCAGGCTCGAGCGTAAAGTTCAAGCCGTCGTCGTCGAAGGCCGACGGAGGCGTCGAAACGGGTGCTTCGGCGGCAGTGCCGTTGATGCCATCGAAGAGCCCGCTCAACGACGCCGGCGCGGCTTGCGGCACCGGCGCCTGCATCTGCGGAGGTGTCACCGCGACCGAGGGCAACGGCGCAAGGCCAGCGAGCAGCGCACCGGCGTTCGAAGGCACCTGCACGGTCGGATTCGACACCCACGACGGCGACGAACCGAAGTTCATCGACGGCGCGCGCACGGCGACGGTGGCAGCCCCCTGGGCGGCCTGCGCCGGCATACCAGCCCACGGGTCGAGCACGGCGGGCGTGGGGGCTTGAGCTGGCGCAGGAGGCCCTGCACCGGCCCACGGATCGGGCGCTGCCGGAATCGCGGGAATCGGCGGATCCGCCGGCGGCCACGCAGCAGCGGCGGCCGGAGCGGGCCACGCGTCTGCCGGCGGAGGCGTGGGCGCTGCCGGCTGTGCCCAGGGGGCCGAAGGGGCAGGTGTGGGCGCTGCAGGCGCAGCAGGAGGCCACGCGGCGGCGGGCGGCGGCGTGGGAGCAGCTGGCGGCGGCCACGCCGAATCGGCAGGTGCCGGTGGCGACGACGGCGGCGCACTGAAGGCATTCGCCGGGAAACCACCAAACGCGCCAGGCCCAAACGCCCCGCTCGCCGACGGAAACGCCGGCGGAAACGACGCGCTCGCCGTGGGAAACGCCGGTGCAAACGACGACGGCACCGGTGCGCCAAAGGCGCTGCTCGGCGGGGGGAACGAGGGCGGAAACGATCCAGGGGCTTGTGACGGCGCCCGCGTCTCGGGAAACGCCCCGAGGGTTTGCGACGGCGCACGCACGTCGGCGTCGGGCTTCCAGCTGTCGCTGGCCCGGCGCTCATCAAAGTCGACGTCGAGATCGATCTCGCCATCGTCTGGCGGCATCGCCGGCGGTGTTGGCGCGGCAGGCGGAACGACCGCGGCCGTCGGATACGACGTCGGGGCGGCGATCTTGAAGGTTTGCGACGGCGCAGGCGACGGCGGCGCTGCGGCACCACCCTCGGGCCACTCGTAGCCGCAGGCAAAGCACATCTTGCCGTCGGCAACTCGACCGCAACTCGGACAACGAACCAACGCCATGAAGGTCTCTCTTCCCCAACGAGGTCGGAGCATAGGGGGCCACCGTCGCGGAACTCAAACAGTTGGCCACTTCAAGCGTCAGCCAGGTTCTGGGCCGATTCCTCAGGGGATTCGGGTGGTTGGCTGCGCGCCATGCGAAGCGCACGCACGCCACAGTCCACACGATCGTCATCGCTACAGTCGCCCGACGTCGCCAACCCCGGTTGACCCGGTGGGTCGGGCCCCTATCAGACTGGCCATCCTCTCAGGCCGTGAGGCCCGGAGCTGCATGACCGATCCGTCCGCGTTGGACCCACCGGGGCCCAACACCGCCACGCCCGCGGCCGCTGCCGCACTGCCTCCCGTCGACGACGGGCTCGCGGTCGTTCGTGCCGGCAGCGACGACTACTCGATCGAAGCCCGCGGCACGTTCACCTCACGCGACGCCCACGGCTACCTGCCCACGCCCGAGAGCGAGCTGCTGCGCGTTCGCGTCGAAGAAACCTTCGAGGGCCCGCTCGATCTGCTGCTGTTTCTCATCGAGAAACACGCGGTCGACATCCTCGACATCCCGATCCGCTTGATCGTCTCGGAGTACCTCAAGGTGCTCGACGGCATGCAGAGTTTGAACCTCGACGTCGTCGGCGAATTCCTCGTCATGGCGTCGACATTGGCGCACATCAAATCGAAGATGCTGCTGCCGCAAGAGGAGCGTCCCCTCGAGCTGCCGTTCCCCGAACTCGACCCGCGCGCCGAACTCGTGCGTCGCCTGCTCGAGTACCAGCGTTTCAAAGACGCTGCGGCCCGCCTCGACGCCCTGCCCCAGCTCGGCCGCGACGTGTACGCGCGCCCGCTCATCGCCGCCTTGTACGACGAGCCGGTGCCCGAGCAGGTCGACACGCTGCAGCTCAACGACGTCAACCCGTTCGACCTCATCCGCCTGTTCGACGCGTTGCTCAAGCGCCAGCGCAAAACCGTGATCCACGAGGTCCTCGTCGAGCGCATCTCGGTGGGGGCCCGCATCAACGAGCTCGTCGACATCTTCGTCGGCGATCGCAGCTGCATGGCCTTCACCTTCGCCGAGCTCGTCGACCGCTTCGGTCCGCGCACGCGCCGGAGTGTCATCGTGTCGTTTCTGTCGGTGCTCGAGATGGCGCGCCTGCGCCTGGTGCGCCTGCAGCAAGACGCGGAAACGAACGCGATCACGATTGCGCCAGTGCATGACAACCTGCGCGACGACGACAACGACGCCGCACTCAACACCCGTCTGGCCGACGTCGACGAGTTCAGTTCTGAGGGAACCCGATGACCACCACGCTCCCCGGCGAACACCCCGACCTGCTCCTCGACAACGGCGATCACGGCGACGTCGAACAAGACGTGGTTGTTGTTCGCGTCAGCGGCGAAGAAGTCTCGGCCCCGCTCGACGGCACCCCGTTTGTCGTCGAGGAGTGGGTCTACGGCGCGGTCGAAGCCTTGTGCTTCGTCTCGGCCGATCCGATTTCGCCTGCGCGCATCAAGGAAGTGATCAGCAGCGAGCTGCCGCACCTCGAGGGCAAGGCCGGCTCTGCCCCGCCCACGGCGGCACAGGTCCGCGAAATCTTTGCCGAGCTGCTTCGTCGTTGGAGCGATCCGACGCGCAGCGTGGGCCAGGGTTTTCGGCTCATCGAGGTCGACGGTGGCCTCACGTTTCGCACGCAGGCGAACCAGGCGCGGTTCGTGCGCCGCATGCAGCTCGGCAAGCCGCAGAAGCTGTCGCGCGCGGCCCTCGAAACCCTCGCCGTCATCGCCTACCGCCAGCCCGTCACCAAGCCACAGATCGAAGAGGTCCGCGGCGTTGACTGCTCGGGCGCGCTCAAGGCGCTGCTCGACAAAAAGCTCGTGCGCATTTTGGGCAAAGCCGAAGACGTCGGCCGCCCGCTGCTTTACGGCACGAGCAAAGCCTTCCTCGACTTCTTCAACCTGCAGTCGCTCAACGACCTGCCCACGTTGAAGCAGCTGCAGGAACTCGATGGGGTTGCCCCCGTCGTCACCGAAGACACGGGTCCAGCCATGGTGATGGACCTGTTTCGCAGTGATGGTCCTGGTCTCGTGTCGAACGAGACCGAAGAAGAGAGTGCCGATGCCCTCGACGCTCTTGAGCGCGCCCTTGGCCAGGCGCGCAAGGTTGCCAAGTCCACGTCAACACTGGTCTTTGGTGTTGAGGTGCCCGACGACGACAAGGTCCAGGGTTGAGTGATCGGCTCAATCTGACCTTGCACCGGCAGCCGCAGCAGGCGATGTCCTTATCGATGTTTTGCTCCGGCAACACATCGTCCCTTGAGCACCGACGGAGGTCGGAGCGATGACCAAGCAGAAGAACCAGTCCTCATCACCCCCACAGAAGCAGGCCAAAGGACCGGCGAAAGCCGCCAAGGCCGGCCCCGCCCCGCGCACCGGCAAAAACGGTGGTCCGCAGCGCGCGCGCAAACCCGCGAAGCAGCCCACTCTGCCCGCCGAACCCAAGGGCACGCCGCCGTCG
>JBIKRQ010000112.1:0-16628 GCA_044349155.1 Myxococcota bacterium | reverse complement strand
TGAACGGTGCGGACGTCGACATTCAGGTCGATGGCGACACGGTGGTGCTCGACGGTCGCGTGCAGGTGGTGATCACCGACATCGAAGCGAGCAACGGCATCATCCACGTCATCGACGCTGTGCTCGTGCCTGGGGAATTCCCGGGCACGATCGTCGATGTTGTTGCGGCGTCACCGCGGTTCTCGACGCTGGTGGCGGCTGTTGGTGCTGCCGCTTCTGCCGTCGGCACGACACTCGCTGGCGCTGGTCCGGCGACGTTGTTTGCACCCACGAACGCGGCGTTCGCGGCATTGCCTGCTGGCACCGTCGACACTTTGCTGCAGCCTGCGAATCAGCAGTCGCTCACCGATGTGTTGCTCTTGCACGCCGTGGGCAGCGAGGTGTTGTCGACCGACATCAGCGATGGCCTCGTTGAAGCGTCGTTGCTCGCCGACAACGACCTCGTCTTCAACATCGACAATGGTGCAGTGATCGTGAACGATGCCGCCATCACCGCCGTGGACATCGCCACGCAAAATGGTGTCGTGCACGTGTTGTCGTCGGTGCTGTTGCCCAGCGGCTGATCGCGACGTGGTCGTGAAACATGCACGAGCAGCGTTCGACCGGGCTCGAACGCTGCTCGTGCTTTTTATCATCAGTCGTCGTCAGTCGTCGTCAGGCTTCCTTCAGCAAGAAGCGGTTGGAGATGGCCTTGAACGACAAGCGGCCGTTGAGTGCTTCGGAGAAGCGCTCGCCACGCGGACGCACCACGATGCCTTCGCGTTCGTTGCTGGTGCCCTCGTACAGACCCTCGGCCAACTGCAACACCGACGCGACCGACTCGTCGAAGCCCTCGCCCTGATGAACAATCGGCACCGCGATCAACCCGTGCTGCGTGCACCAGGCGCGCAGCGCGTCGTCGTCGAGGAAGCGGGCGGCGGCGATGTCGAAGATGCTGAAGACGCGCAGTGATTTCTCTGCGAGCCCCAACGGGTTCTTCTGAATGCCTGGGCCCACGATCTCTCCCTGCACCGCAAACGTCGGCGACGCGCGCAATGCGGCCTCGATCTGAAACTGCCGCGCGATGCTCCAGTAAAAGCTCGCGCCGTCGTCGAGCACCGACTGGTTGCGACTGCAGCAGTGCAGCTCACCATCGACCAACACGAACGTGGCACTCGTGCCGTCGCACTTCAGCGTGGCCACCCACGGCGCACCGCGCAGCTCGTCGAGCACCGCGGGCACGGCCTGCACGCGCATCTCGTCGGTCTTTGGCACCATCGCGGGAAACGGCGCGCGAAACCCGCCCACACCCACAGGCGCTGGCGGCTCGTACTTGGTGATGCCGAGGCGCTCGCTGACGTCGACACCGAGGTCGATGCCCTCGCAGCCGTACGCCTTCACTGGCAACAGCAGCCCCTGCGACAACGCCCCGCGCAACTTGATGGTGCGGATGCGAAGCGACGTCGGACGCGGCGTGGGTGCTGCGTCGTCTTTCTTCTGCCACAGCCAGCGAAACGCATCGGTGTCGGGCGGCGCGGCGTCGATCTCGAGGTAGATGGCGACGTCGCCAACGTTGAACTCGCCCTTCTTCACCACGCACTGCCAGCCAGAGATGCGGGCGAGTTCGATGGCGTCGGCTTTGGGAATGGCAATGATGTCGTCGACACGGACGATGCTGGCGAGTTTGCGCATGGTCATGACCTGCTGCGTCGAGTGCGGTGGATCGTGCTGTGAGGCGCGCTGACGTCGTCAGCGTTCGATCTGTTCACCCAACGATGCCGCATGATCTGCAGGACGCGGTGTTCACTCTGGGAAGATGAGCAGGTCGCCCTCGACGGCAGCGCCCGCGAGTCCTTCGCCCACCGCGAACCACTCCGCCGCCTCGGCCTCGAGCAGGACCCACGCGGTGTGGGCGGCGTTGCTGAAGGTCCAGGCGAGGGCGTCATGAGCGGGGCTGGGTACCTTGTGCCCAGGCGTGCCGCCGACGTGGGGCGTGCCGATGGAAAAGACGTGACCACGTGCGGTGAGCCGGCGGGTCAGTCGACCGAGCAACTCATTGGCCAACTCGCCGGCCCAGTCGGTGGCGCTTGCGTTGCCGATCGGTGCGGCCACAGTCAGCGTCGTCGGCACCCACAGGTGCAGCGTGCCGCGGGCGCTGTCGCCCGTAAACGCGACGCTGCTGTGCAACAGCTCGCCGACGGGTGGCCGCCAGGGACCGCTCAGCAGTGGCACACCACAGCGCTTGAACAGGGTCTCGCCGGCGCCGGGAATGACGACGCCGACAACGGCACGGAACCGAACTTCACCATGACTTCGCTTCGTCATTTGCGCCTCAGCTGTTTCATCGGCGCCGCGGCGCCCAACTCAACCCGCTGCGAGATCAGGGTTCGAGAATAAAAAAGCGGGCCCTCGACGGGCCCGCTTTCCTGGTCGTGCTTCGAAGTCAGCAGCCCGAGATGCACTCGTTGTTCACGGCGTCCCACGTCTGGCTGACAGCCCAGTCAAACGGACCGGTCCCCTGGGGCACCATCACCGAGAACAGCTGCACCGCACGGTCGCCGTCGTCGTCGTAGGTCACCACACCGCTGGCGCCATCGAGACGCAGGCTTTTGCCGGCTTCCACCGCCGCAGCGACATCTGCGAGGCTCGTAGGCGTAATGGTGACGATGTCGGCCGCACCAGCAAGGGCCGAGTCCTTCTGCTTCAGCATGCCGGCCTTGATGGCTGCGGCGCCCGACAGGCCGTCAGCACTTCCAGCGGCAAGCGCCATTGACATTGAGAACAAGCAGTCGACGTGAGAGGCAAGCATTGAATCGTGAGCACCCATCGAAGTTGCAGCCTGCAATGCCGACTCAAAGCTGGCAGAATTTGCCCCAGACGCATTGTCGGGCACTGTGGCGCGCACACTGTTTCCAGGCACACCAAGCCACGTCGCGAGGGCGCCCGTCTGGGAAACGAACGTTGCCGGGTCAACAGCGCCATCGCTCAAGATGATCTCGCCAGCGAAGGGCGGGTTGGCTTCGACGAGCGACTTCAGGATTTGCCCAGCTTCACCGGTAAATCCAATAACAACAACCGTGGAGACGCTGCCATCTCGATTGCCGCTGAGTGCAGTTTGTGCTGCTTCAGTATAGAGTGAAGCCGCGCCACCAACCGGAACTTCTTGTTGGTGAGCAAAATCGACACTGTCGGCTGCTGCGTAGGATGTGAGTTCGCTCAGGAATGCTTTGCCGTAAGCGTCATCGACGGTAAAGAGCGCAAGCTTTTCCTTGTTTTCGATGAGGCCCCACACAAGTCGCGCCTGCTGAAGGTCATTTGCAATGGTGCGATAAAGGGTGTCGTTTCGATCGGCACCAATTGTGCCGTCAGCGGCATCCGGTGTTTCGGGGTTGTTGATTTTTGGGTTCGTCGAAGACCCCGAGCAACTCACAATCGAGTCATACGGACTACTCTGGGTGATCTGAAGAATTTGCAGCGCCGTCGACGAAAACTCCGAGACGAGACCAACAGCACCGAAGTCATCGACCATTTCTTGCGCTTTTGCCTTGCGATCTGTTTCGCTAGTGAAAAGGGACGGAATGATCTCGATGTCTTTGTCAATGAAGCCCGCTTCATTGATCTGGGTTGCAGCGTACTGAAGTGCCGTCACTGTGGTCGCTTCACTACCCGTATCGCTGTACATGGCTGCGATGCGAATGGTGTCGCCGGACTTCTTTTCCTCCTCAGTGTTACAAGCAACAAGGGCAGACGTGGCGGTCAGAACGAGCGCGATCTTTTTCATATTGCACCTCCTAGAAGGACTGCGAAACGGTCACCTGAAAAACCCGAGGACGGCCTGGGAGGTCGGTGCCACTTGCTGGTTGGAATCCCGGCACCACGTAGCTGGTGTTCAGGATGTTGCTGACATTGAAGGCAATGGTGGTATCGTGCGACGCATCGAAGATCTTGAGTGGACGGGTGGTCACGAAGGCGTCCATGAGAAGATAGGGGTCAAGCCGGTAGATGGAGTCTTCGTTGTCGTCGCGGCCATTGAGGGGGCTGCCCACACGGGAGCCGATGTAGCGAGCTTTGGCGGTGACAATGACTGGTGACCAACCCAGGTCCGCAGTGATCCAACCACCCGCCATCAGGTCTGGGTAGGCGAAGGTCGTGGGAATGTTCGTGGCAAATTCGCTGTCAAACAAGCGAGTCGACGTCTGTTGTGAGGCGTTGACACCGAGTTCGCCGATACCCTCAAGCCGACCTTTCACCTGGGCCTCGACACCGATCGTCTGTGCGCGGGCGGCATTCCGGGCCTGGACGCCGCCGCTGACCGGTTGGTACGCGACGAGGTTTTCAATTTCATTGTCGAAAACAACGAATTGTCCCTGGATGCGCTTGCCGAGCATCTCAATGCCGAGAACGCCTTCGATCGAAGTCACCGTCTGCGGCACCAGATCAACGTTTGGTCGCAGGGGGAAGGCGCCGATGTAGTCGTCGTGGTAGAGCGATGTTGGGTCTGGCGCCTTATAGGCAGTTCCGTAAAGTGCCTTGAGGTAGAGAATATCAATGATGGCGCCACCACCGACGAACGAACCAATGGACTTCAGCGGCGAACCGGTGAGGCCGGCGCGGTAGTTGAAGCTCGAGTAGCAGACGCGCCCGTCGCACAGGGTTTCGGGGTCGGTGACGCGGTCGAGCTGCACGTCGGTGAGCTGAGCACCCAGGTACGTGTCGTAGCGGGCACCAGCGACGAAGCCGAGGCGACGACCGAGGAAGTTACCGGTGAGCTGGCCGAGGGCGCCGGTGTTTTCGAGGGTGCTCGTGATGTAGCCGACGGGCTGCGCGAAGGCGTTTTCCGCGTAGCTCACGTCGTCGCGGCTGTGGTCGGCACTCACGATCAACGTGACGTCGTCGATCACGCTGGCGCCACCGCCGCCAAAGGCGAACAGGCCTTCGATGAGCGTGAGCCGCGCGTCGACAGCCAGGTCGAGACCCTGAAAGCCGTACTGGGCACGCTGCTTCGTGAGGCCTGCAGAGTCGGTGAGGTTTTGATCGCGCATGCGATCGTTGCCCGTGGCACCACCTCGCGCATAGCCGGCCGTGACCCCAAGGCTGACCTGGTCTTCGAACAGACCCAGCGTGTAGTTCGTGGACACCGTGGTGTTGGCGAGGCCGATGCGGTTGCCGGTGTTGGGCGCGACGCCAGCGGGATCGCCGTTGCCGTCGACGGCCTGGGAGTACGACAGCACGCCCCAGTCGGCGTACGGCGCGGCGGTGTCGATCTCTTGATAGTTCGCGAGCAGGCGGAAGTTGCCGAAGCGGCCGCTGTCTTCTTTGAAGATGCGCGCGACATCGAGGTCGACGGTGGCCACCAGCGAGCGCGGCTGGCTGATGTCTTCCGTCGAGACGCGGTCGAACAGGCCGGCTTCGACCTTCGCCGACTGCTCCGCGCACGGATCGTCGGCGTCGGGGTAGACCGAGCCGCACGGCAGCTTCTGGCCGCTGCGATCGAAACGTGCGGCACTGCCGGCGATCATGATGTCGAGGGGGCCAAGGGAGCCGCCACCAACAGCCTCGACGCCACCGCCAAAGCCACCCACTTGCGGAACTTCGCCGGTGAGCCGTACCGTGGTGCCGTTCAACGACGAGGCGCGTTTGGTGACGACGTTGATGACGCCGAGAAACGCGTTCGCGCCGTAGAGTGCTGAGCCGGGGCCGCGGATGACTTCGATGTGGTCGACGGCGGAGATGGGGATCATCTCGGGGCCAACGAAGTTGGCGGTGTCGGCGCGGAACGACACAGGGCGACCGTCGATCATCACCTTGAGCAGGCGACTGCGGCCGCGCATCTCGCCCGTCACGCCACGCACACCGATGTCGGTGAAGGCCCAATCGTCGACGCCATACAGGCCTGGCAACGACGTCACGGCCTCGGCCACCGTGCGGTAGCCGCGCTTGGCAAGGTCATCGCTGGTGATCACGTCGACGACGGCCGGCGACTCAGCGATGGTCTGCTTGGTCTTGGTCGCAGACACGACGGTGAGGTCGGTCTGGAGCAGGGCGTTGAGGTTGAGCTCGTCGTCGTCGGCAGCAGCAGGCATGGCTGCACTGACGGTGAGGAGCGTTGCGATGGTGGTTGTGATTCGTCGCATCGCTGGGTCAATCGACGCGGTGCAAACCAGCTTGAGCGCCCAGCCGGATCTTGATCGACGACCGAACGGACGCTGTCGCAAAAGCCACGAACGCGCAGACGATCGCGGCGTTTCTTCTGATCGCAGCGCGGATCTATTGATTGCACTCAAAGAAGTGCGGTGTGTGCCGAACACTTCCTGCGGAGGCTGTGATGGCCAAAACAGGTTCGATCAAGGGAAAACTCCTCGCCGGTGCACTTGGCACCACCATGTTTCTGGCCGCCTCGTCGATGGCCGTGGTGACGTGGTCACTCAGCGAATCAGCCAGCGATGCCCAGGCGCAGACCGAGCAGCTGCTGACCAAGCACCTCGAGAGTAAGGGCCGTCTGCTCGCGGGCAGTCATGCGCTCGCATTGCGTGGCCTCGCGTCAGACAACGCGTTCTCCGACGTCAAGGGACTCGTGCAGCGCGCCGTCGACGAGGATGACGATGTCATCTACGGCCAGTACGTCGACTCCAACGGCAAGGTCTGGGCGCACGTGTCGCCCACTGCCAAGACGTCTGACGCCGACAAAGCCACCGAGCTGCCGACGTTCGAGATGCCTCCCAAGCCAAGCGATCGCCGCACGCACGTCTACAACACCGACGTGCTCGAGGTGGCAGCACCCGTGATCGTCGACGACGAAGTGATCGGTGCTGTTCGCTACGGCCTGAGCCTGCAAGCCATGCGCGCGCTGATCGACGCTGACAAAGCAGAAAGCGACGCGGCGCTGAAGCGGACGATCGCGATGTTGGCGATGGCGATTCTGTCGCTCAGCGTTGTGACGGTGGCGGCGTCGCGCCGAACCGCCATGTCGATCTCTCGCCCCGTCGAGCGTATCGCTGATGCCGCACGCGCCCTGGCCGGTGGCTCACGCACCGTGCAGGTCGATGTGAAGACCGGTGACGAAATCGAAGTCCTCGGCGACTCCTTCAACAAGATGGTGCGTGACCTCGACGACACCTACCGCTCACTCGAGACCCTCAACAAGACGTTGGAGTCGAAAGTCGAAGCACGCACTGCCGAGTTGCAAGAGCGCAACCGCGAGATGCGCGCCGTGCTCGACAACATCGACCAGGGCCTCGTCATGCTCGACGCGGCAGGCAAGATGGGCCCGCAACGCTCGGCCGCCTTCAGCCGCTGGTTGGGTGTGGGCCGTGGCATCGACGCGTTCGAAGAGCTGCTCACCGCCAGCGACAACAGCGCCGGCGTGAACTTCGGCATGGCCTTTCAGCAGTGCCAGGAGAACATGCTGCCCCTCGACTGCAGCATCGACATGCTGCCCCGCAAGGCCGTCGTCGGCGACCGCACCCTCGACATCCGCTACCTGCCGTTCACCGATAGCAACGGCGAGTTGCAAAACCTCCTCGTCGTGTTGACCGACGCTACCGAGCGTTTGGCCCACGCCGCAGCAGAAGCCAGCCAGCGCGAAACCCTCGCCATCATGCGCGGCGTGGTGCGCGACCGCAGCGAGTACGAACGCTTCCTCGCCGACCTGTTGCAGCGCACGTCGACGTTGCACGACGTGGTCGACGACGAGGTTGCCTTCAAGCGCGAAGCGCACACCATCAAGGGCAACGCGGCCGTGTATGGGCTCGAGCGCGTCGCTGCGATGTGTCACGCCCTCGAAGACGATGTGGCGGATGGTGCAGCACCGTCGGCCGCCCTGGCCCGCTACGCCGAGCCGCTGCGTGACTTGATCCACGTCGCCTACGCCACCGCACGCACCCTCGGCCTCGGGAAGCCGCAGCTCGAGGTGAACCCCGAAGAACTCGACGGTGCCTTGCGCGAACTGCGCGCCGGTCACGTCGATGCGACCGTCGGCATGTTGACCAGCTGGTACGACGATCCCGCCGAGCGTCACCTGCAGCGCCTTGGTGATGCGGCCCGCGCGATTGTGGCGAAACTCGGCAAAGGCGACCTGCGCGTCGTCGTTGACAGCAGCATTCGCTTGCCGCGCCACTACGACGCTGTGTGGGGTGTGCTGTCGCACCTGGTGCGCAACGCCGCCGACCACGGCTTGGAGTCGGTCAACGAGCGTGTGGCGGCCGGCAAGACCGATGAGCCCACCTTCACGCTCAGCGCTCGCCACGTCGGCAACGAAGTGGTGATCGCGATTGCCGACAACGGCCGCGGCATCAACTGGGCCGCCGTGCGGGCCAGCGCGCAGAAGAAAGGCCTGCCCTCGGCGACGGAGCGCGACCTGGTCGACGCCTTGTTCTCCGACGGCATGTCGACGGCACAGGCGTTGTCGAGTTTGTCGGGCCGCGGTGTTGGACTGTCGGCGGTGAAGGAAGCCGTCGTCGCTGCTGGTGGCCGTATCGAAATTGCCTCTGAGGCTGGTCGTGGCGCCACGTTCTCTCTCCACTTCCCAGACGCCTCGTCGATGAAGGAAGCAGCATGAACCTGCGTTGGTTGGTTCTCTCGTTGTTGATGCTCACAAGCTCGCGTGCATTCGCCGACGCGCCTGCGGTGTACATCTTCGTTCACACCACAGCGAAACCGGCGGCAATCGAGAAAGCATTCGAGGCACAACTCGGCGGCGTCGACGTCACCGCCTTTGGTCGCATCAAAGATCTTCGCGATGCGCTCAAGGACAAGCCGCCCGCTGCCGTCATCGCTCGAGCGCAGGTGCTCAAGGCCCTTGGCTTGAAGGTGACCCTGCAGGGCAACGGCAAGACCGGGCGCGAAGAGCCGCTCGTGTTGGTCTCGACGGCACCGTTGGGTGATTTGTCGGCCATCAACGTGGGCACCATCGACTTGCTTGGCCGCAAAGAAACCGCCGCCTTCGTTGCTGTTGCGCTCAAGCTCAGTGGGCCACCCAAGACAACGCCGGTGGCCAAGATCGACGACATCATGCCGCTGCTGCAGTTCAAGATGGCCGACGCCGTGTTGGTGCCTGCATCGTCGTTCGCCGAGATCAAGGCCAGCACCGCCTTGACCCTTGTGACCAAAGATTCCGGGGCCACCATCGGTCTGCCGGCAGTCGCGATTGTCGACGCCAGCTTGAAGCCGAAAATCGCCGCACTGCCGGCAAAACTGCTCGCCGACCTTGGTGTTTCGTCCTGGGAGGAACAATGACCTCGACGCGTCTCTTCCTCGCCCTCGCGCTGCTCCTGCAGGCATGCGCGACCACGACCGAAGCACCACAGCTGCGGTTCAAGGCGGCCGAACGAACGAGCAACCCCGTTGTTGCCGTGGTCGGCCCAGCAACTCCAGCAACCCTCGATGTGTACGACGCGCTGTCTGACGAACTGGAAAGCGACTACGACGTCGTCGCCATCGACGTGCCCGCAGGAACCGCCCCAGCTGCTTTTGCCGCAGCGGTGGCGACGTCTGGTGCGGTTGCCCTCGTGGTGATGGACAATCCCACTGTGACCTTGCTGCAAAAGGCCCAGCAAGAAGGCGCAGCGTTTCCGCCAGCGTTCGTCGTGATGGCCTCGTTCGCCGACGAGGCGGTGGTGAAGTTGAAGAACGCCACGGGCATTGCCTACGAGGTGCCGGCGATCACGAGCTTCGGTCAGCTGCGCTCGTTGGTGGAGCAGCCCGTTCGCCGCGTGGGCGTCATCTACCGCGAAGGCTTCGACAGCTACGTTGAGCAACAACGTGTGCTCGCCGAACAGGAGAAGCTCGAGATCATTGGCGTTCGCCTGGGCAGTCGTCCGACGCCGCGTGAGATTCGCCGCGCCGTTCGCGAGCTGCGCGATCGCGGTGCCGATGCGCTGTGGGTGCTCAACGACAACGGCCTGCTTCGTCAGGACCAGATCGTCGACGGCTGGAAGCCGGCGTTGGACCTCGCGCAGAAGCCCGTGGTCTGTGGCGTGACCAGCCTGGTGAATCCCGCCTTCGGCTTTGGCACGTTGGCACTCGTGCCCGACCACGAAAGCCTCGGGTCGCAGCTCGCGAGCATCATCCTTGAAGCCGCCGACAGCGAATGGGCCCTCGACGGCAAGGTGCGCCAGCCGCTGTCGGTGAAGACCACCCTCGATGCGGCGGGTGCTGCCCGCTTCACGCTGAAGAGCGACGCGTTGACCCGGGTCGACTACGCCTTGCAGAAGTAGCGAGCTGAGGTCTGTTCTGCCGTGGGCGAAGGAGGTCGATGGCTCAAGCGCCATCGGCCTCCACTGCTTTTGAGAACAGTGCGCGGGCAGTCGCCGTCTAGCAGGCGAAGCGCGCGCCCGTGCAGTCGTCCTCGTCGTGCTCGTCGTGCTCGTCGTGCTCGTCGTGCTCGTCGTGCTCGTCGTGCTCGTCGTCCTGGCCCTCTTCGCCATCGCCGTGCTCAGCACGCCCGCGCCACGTGTGTCAGTTGCGCCACGCACCGAGCTGGTGCCGACCGTTGCCGAGAGCCACGAACGGCGCGCTGGTTGAACGAGAGGAGTGCAAGCCGTGGTGATGCCCGCGCAAGAGACCTACCCATCGCGACGTTGCCGTGCCACCATCCGCCTGTTCGCGGCGTACGCGCTGCTCAGGGATCGCACTTGAGGGAGCACCGTTGCATCACACCATGAGATCGAGCCGCTGGATCGTGTCGGCGTTGCTGCTCTTGCTCTCGGGCTGCAACTGCGAGGGTGAGTCGCTGCAGGTGCTGGTGCCGGCGTTGTCGATCGACGCCACGCGGGTCGTGTTTCCCGACACGGTCGCCAGCAGACAACACACGTACACGCTGCACCTCACGAGCGTTGGCAGTGCTGATGTTGCGCTCGACACGATCCGCCTCGAGCCGCCGGCGCCATCGGTGTTCGGGCTCGACGTCGATGTTCCCGCAGCGCTTGCGCCTGGCGCAAGTCTCGACATTGTTGTGAGCGCTGCTCCCGCAGCCGATGCGCCGGCTGGTCTTGCCGCAGGCAACCTGCTCATCGAGAGCGATGCCAGCACCGGTGTCATCGACGTCGAACTCGTGGTGGTCGTGCTCGCTGCCCCCGACTGCAACGACAACAACGACTGCACCAGCGACGCCTTCGACGACGAAGGACGCTGCCTCCACGCGGACGTGACGGGCCCATGCGACGACCACAACGCGTGCACGCGCAACGAGCAGTGCCTCGATGGCACCTGCCTTGGTGAAGGCATCGTGTGCGAGGACACCGTCGACTGCACGGCAGATCGCTGCGAGCCCGACGTGGGCTGCGTCTTTGCACCCGACAACAGCGCCTGCAGCGACGACGACGTCTGCTCGCTCAATGTGTGCGCGCCGACCGACATCCTGGCTGATGCGCGCGGCTGCACGTTTCCGCCCGCTCCCGATGGCACACCGTGTGGCGCGTTCACGCCCTGCACCAGCATCGACTTGTGCATCGCCCACACCTGCTTGCCGATCTCGATCCCCGACGACACGCCCTGCAACGACGGCAACGTGTGCACCGCCAACGATGCGTGCGGCGAAGGCGTGTGCACCGGAACGTTCAACCCGTTGCCGCCCGAGGTGCTGTTCTCGACGACGATTGCCACCGACACCGCTGTTTTTCCGGGCTGGGATCCCACGTTTGTGGTGTTGGGCTCGGGCACAGCGGAGGCGTCGTTGGTGCTCGCCGATCGACTGCTGATGCACACACCGTTGTCGGCAGACGAGGCCACGTGGACGACGGGGTCCGGCCGGGCGGTGTCGCTGCCCGATGCGATCGCCGAGGTTGGCGACGGCTCGTTGGTGGTGGTGGGCAACAGCCTGCGTGCGGTCGGCACAGAATTGCCCGCGACGTTGAGCGTGGTGCATGCCGAGCTGCTGTTGGTGATGCGCCAGTTTGTCCTCGAGGACCGTGCCTTTCGTCTGCTGGGTGTTGATGATGGCGTTGCCTACGGCTGCGTCGGCGTCGACGCGATCACGAGTGCCAACGATCTGCTGGCAGTACCCCTGGATGGCAGCCCGCAGCAGCGCTTCAACGACGACCCCGTCTGTGCCCGCTTCGTCGTCGGCGGCCATGGTCTGGCGATCTCGCACGAGACCTCTCGCGACCCCGCACGCATCTTTCGACTGTCGCTTGCTGGCAGCACCGAGGTCGCGCAGTTCTCGGCCCTCGGCGGCTACCTGGAGTTCGGCCTTGTTGGCGCACGACGTGCGGTGGTGAGCAGTGTCTCGTCGCAGCCAGGCAGCGTGATCTTCATCGACCTCGACGATCCCGAGCAGCCGGTGATTGGCGCACGGCGAGACCTGCTGGCGAAATCCCGCCCGATCGCCCTGCTCGACAACGAGAGTGCCGTGTTGCTCAACGGCGGCGACTACTCGCGCCAGGCCGTGCTGCAAAAGCTCATCATCAACGACGTGACCGCCACCGCCCCCGACGTCAGCTTCCACACCACCACCTCCAACACCTTGCAGGCGATCGACGCGGTGGCGGTGACCCGCGGTGCCAACGGTCTCATCGCGGTGGGCCGCACTGGCAGCCAGTTCGAGCTGCCCACTGCCGCGTTTGACGGACTCGTCAAAACCTCCTCGAACGCCGCGCCGTTTTTGGCCTATGGCACCGGGGGCTTTGCCGTGCTGGCGCCCGAAGCCATCGACCAGCCCACACCACTTCGCCCGATTGCTGTGGCGGTCGGAGGGGCGGCGTTGATTGGCCAGCAGCATCTCACGCCGTCGTGGGAGTACCCGACACGACGTGAACCACCGTTTGACGCGCTCACCCTGCGTAGCGGGGCGTTTTTCTTCTTCTCATCGTCTCTCGCTGGTCCTGGTCGCATCGACGTGACGGAGTCGCTGCTGGTTTCACCAGAGGCGCTCAGGCTCGTTGGCATTGACCACGTTGAAGCACCCGCCGTCGATGGCTGCTCGGGCATTGGGCTGTTTCAGGGGCGCGCCGTGGTGCTCGATGCCTGTTTGAATGCACCGACGCCGACGCTGACCGTCCTTGGCACGACCGACACCGCACTGGTTGACCCAGGCCCGAACTTTCAAATCTCGACCGACGTGAACGACGCCGAACAATTTGCAAGCATCATGGTGGAGGGCCGTGCGGTGCTGCTCGACATCAGCGACGGGAGCGCCCCGCAGATGCAGGCGGTCTTCGACGATCCCGACCTCACCGGCCTGCGGTTTCACAGCGGCGTTTCTGGTGGCGCGTGGGTGCTCTTGCTGACGCCCACGGACAACGCACCACTGTTGCTGGTGTTGGACGTGACGGTGCCCGGGGCGCCCGTGGTGCGACTGCGGCAGCGCTTGAGCGGTCAACCGTATGTTGGCGGCGGCGGTGCGAGTACCTCCGTCGACCACCGCTTGCTCAGTGTGCAGTGGCCACGCGCCGTGCTCAGCACCTGGCAGCAAGACGACACCGTCGACGTGTCGTTTCAGCGCGGTCACGGCATCGCGTCGGTCGACCTCGCTGCAGAACCACCGGCCATCGAGTGGGAGCTGCCACTGCCATCCGCCGCCATGGCCGCGGCCGTTGTCGACGACCGCCTGGTGGTGGCGCGCATCGACGGCATCAGCGTGATTTCCCCGCCGTGCTTGCCGCAGGACTGAGCGGTTCTGGCGGTCGGAGATCCAGGAGATGCGCAGAACTGCATGTGTGCGCTGACCCCAAAACCCGGCTCGTCTCGTCGACACGTGCTTCGGGCGCGGCCTCGCGGACACGTGAACGCGTCGCGACACACTGAGGCGAATTTCAACTTCGGCAACAACGGTCCGATGGCATGGGCGCACATATGCCAGGAGTTCCATGCGTACGACCGCGCTGTTGACCGCCACACTGCTCGCTCTTCCTGCTGCAGCGCAGGACGCTGCTTCGGCACCCGCAGCCACGACGGACCCAGCGGCCGAAGCGGCTCCTGCAGCGTCTGGCGCAGCCACAGCACCTGCTGCAGAGGCTCCTGCTGTCGCCGCCGAAGCTGTTGCCGAAGACACCGCCGCTGGCTGGGGCGACTTCGCCGCGGCACCGCCGAAGATCTTTGACGCGCGTTTGTACGGCTACATCGACGTTGTCGAAGAGGTCGCCGGCATGGTGCCCCAGCGCGATGGCGACGACGTCACCCCCGGTGGGCTCGAGTACGGCTTCGAGCTCCCGCAGCTGAACATGATGGTCCAGGGCACCATCATGGAGCGCTACCGCTTCTTCTTGAACCTCGCCGCCAAGGCCGGCCAGCTGGCGGGTGGTCCAGTGCTGCTGAAAGCGCTGTGACGTGGTGCCGAGCACGCTCTCGAAAAAGCCGTTGCCGACGGAGGATTCAGGACGGGCCACGACTTTCACCGGCACCACGCCGTTCCAAAACGATTGGGTGCCCATGAAGATGGCCTTCACGTCGCTGGTCGCCACCGTGCGCGTGGGATTCTTGGCGTTCAGCAACACGAAGGTGCGAGCCGGTCCCGACGAGGCGGGTGCTGCCGCAGCGATCGTAGCGAAGGCGAGAGCAGCAGCGAGACGAGCCATTCGTTGCATGGTGTCCTTCCAGGTGACGGGTCGAAGTTCGTCGAGAGCAGTCGCTATTCGATGGGCAGCACCTTGACGCCCGGCAGCGCGCGCGCCGCAGCAACTTCGGCTTCACTCACCACCGAGATGGCGCCAGGCGAAGACCGCACGCGACCTGCGACAGCGGTGATGTCGTCGAGCATCTCGGGCGTGGTGCCGAGGCCCGCGAGCTGACGCGTGGTCCAGTGCTGTTGAAAGCGCTGGGCGTTGGTGCCGAGGACGGCGGTGAAGAAGGCAGCGCCGACGCCCTTTTCCGAGCGGCCCACGAGCTTCACCGGCACCACACCATTCCAAAACGACGTCGTGCCCATGAACAGCGCTTTGACGTCGGCGGTGTGGACGGTGCGCGTTGGGTTCTTCGCGTTGAGGACGGCGTAGTAGCGCTCATCGGCGGACTGCGCGGGCGCAGCCGACATCACAAGCATCGAGACGATGGCGGTTTTGAGCAGGCGTTTCACGACGGTTCCTTTCACGTGCGTGGTGGTGGTGCTCATTGCATCGACACCGAGGGCAGCTCCCACAAGTAAGAGAACGACACGCGCGCTTCGGGGTACCAGGCAGCAGCACCATTGATGCTCATCACGTGAGCACTGCCGTCGAGCTTGAGCGCGATGGGCGGGGCGGGGCGCAGCACCAGACCACCGGTGAACTTGTAGAACTGGCCATCGTCGGCGAGGCCCGCTTCGTCGCCGTCACCACCGAAGTCCTTCTCGAGGATCGTTTCAGGATTCGAGTACCAGTCGAACTGGCCGTACGGGATGACCTGCACGGTGCCGACCTGAAGTTCGTAGCCGATACGGCCGTAGGCGGTGGCGACGAGGTAGTCGACGTTGAGGTCGGTGACACCCTGGCTCGGATCGCCATTGACGAAGTAGCGGGCCCGCTGTGTGGCGTTGAGGCCAGCATCGGCGAGCGCGAGCACCGACGCTTCGTCGCGCACCGCGCTGTGGGGCGCGACCCAGCCTTCGGCCTGCACCAACAGCCCGTTGGTCTGCAGCTGCGCAAAGCCGCCGAAGACGCCGTAGTTGTCTTTCTCCATCCAGTTGACGACGCCACCGCGCGGCGAGCCGTCGCCGATGCCGCGCCCTGGGACGGCATCACCACCGCTCCAGTAGAAGCTGGTGCCGAGGGTCAACATCGACGCGAGCTCGACGCGCAGGTCGCCGCCCACCGGGATCGACAACCCCGCGCGTTCGTCGTTGCCCGTGGTCAGCGCCCACTTCACCGTCGCGAAGTCGGCAGGCTGCAACGTGCCGTGCACCATGAAGTTGGTGGTACGCGTGAGCATGAGGTGGTCGTTGTCGAACAGCTCGGGAGGCTCGATGCCGATGAAGGTCGGCGTGGCGTCGAGGATTTCGTTGTACAGACCGAAGCGGCGGTAGGTCTTACCGAGGCGCACCTGCAGCGCATCGCCAACGAGCGGCACTTCCAACCACGCGTTGCGCACACCCAGCAGCGCATCGTCGATCGGATCTGCAGCCTTGTTGGCACTTCGCCCGAAGTGGTCACCGACGTTGCTGCGGCCTGTGGTCGCGTGCGTTCGTCGCCCGGCGCCATCTCGGTGGTGGGCGAAGCCGAAGCCGAACTCGCGCGAAACCAACCCGGCGTGAAAGTGCTGGCCATCAACTGACCCCCAAAGCGCTCGACGGTGTCGAGCGCTTCGTTTCTGCACGTCGAAATCCGACGTCTGCGGCTCCTGGGGCCGCTCGAAAGACCACATGCAAGTCCGTTTGCGAACCAAACTCATGGGGCTGCTCGTCGGCGCCAGCGCTGCCACCTTGATGGTTGGCGTGTACGCCTTCGTGTCGACCGACTCGAAGACAAGTGCTGCCGCGAAAGAGCAGGCCAACCAGGTGCTCGCGCAGGCCGTTGGTCATGCGGTGGAGGGTGCTGTCGCATTTGAAGACCAGACGTCGACGGAGCACGTGCTCGAGACGTTTGGAGCCGAGCCCACGACGCGGTTTGCGGCGGTCTTGCTGAGCGACAACTACATCGCCCCGTCAGCGACAACTACATCGCCCCATCCGTGAAGCGCGACGCGGCCGGCAGGCCACCCTTCCAGCAATGGAAAGGCGGGCTGCATGCGCCGTGTGAGCAACG
>JBIKRQ010000111.1:0-16631 GCA_044349155.1 Myxococcota bacterium | reverse complement strand
TACACCGTCGGCCAACAAGCGCCCCTTCCATGCCGTGCCCACGCCCGGACCAACAGCACACCAATCGCACCACGTGACGAGTGCCAGGGCGTCGAGGCGTGCGGTGGTGGTGATGGTTTCGGTGAGCGCGTCGATCACGCGGGGATCGCCCAGGTCGCTGCGCTGCACGGTGTTCGACAGCAGCAGATGGTGGCGGATGATGAAGCAGACGTCCTCGACGTCGTCGTCGCTCAGGCCCAGGCGCGGCAACTCACGGCGGGCAATCGCTTCGCCCACTTCGGAGTGATCGCCCGGCAGGCCTTTGCCGATGTCGTGAAACAACGCCCCCGCGACCACCACCGCGCTGCGCTCCACACGCGACAGCACAGGCCGCAGCGGTGCAGGCAGGGCGAGATCGCCCAACGTCGTCGACGACGCCCCCCCCACAAACGCCAACGCAAGGTCGCCGCAGCGTGCGAGGTGCGCGTCAGTGCAGAACGCATGTACGCCGTCGTGCTTCACGCGGCCCTGCAGGCGATCGATGTCGGGCAGGATGCTCGACAACACGCCACGCTCCAGCAGCCCCGTGAGCGGCCCCGGAAACGACGTCGTCTCCGTCGACGACAACAGGTCGCCCAGGCCCGCCGCTGTGCGCGGTTGACGCACGCGCAGCCGCCACGGCACATCGCGCGGCAGCAACCGCACCAATGCATCATCCACGGCCACCAGACACTGCCGCATCGCCCGCGTGGCGCGACGCACGAGGGCCTCGCCCGGCCGCATCCCCGACTCGAGTGACGACGACGACACTGCCTGTGCCGCCGTTTCGGCCGAGGCAGCATGCAAACGCTGCTCGCCGGGTGAGGTGCACAACAGCGCAGCACGCACGGTGAGCAGGGCGCTGCGGGCAGCGACCACGGCGTCGAACTCCGACGGCAGCAACACGCCCGCAGTGAGCAACGCACGCAACGTGTCGCCATCGGCCACGTCGACGTCAACACCGCTGGTGCACAAGCCCACCCAGCCCAGCAGGTGCACGTCGCGCAAGCCGCCGGGCCCGTCTTTCACGTCGGGCTCAACGAGGGCCGGCGAATGGAAAAAGCGCGCCCGTCGACGAAACGCTTCGTTCAAGCGCGCCAGCAGCAACCGTTGTCGTCGTGTGGAGCCAAGGCTGCGCCGCAACTGCGTGAGGGCTGCTTTCGCAAACGGGAGATCGCCGCCGATGGGACGCGCCTCGAGCAGGGCCATCGCCGCGTGGCCGTCTTTGCCGTCGACGAGTTCAAACAAGCTCACGAGGTCGGCGGCCGCCCGCACCGACCAGCTCGCCTTCAAGCCGGCATCCCACAAGCGCGCAACGATGGCGCCGAGGTCCACCACCGCGCCGATCGCATCGTTCGGATCGCGGTGCAGAAAGAGCAGATCAACATCGGTGCCGGGCAGCAGTTGTCGACGTGCAAGGCCCCCCAACGCCAGCACCGCCCAGCCCTCGGGCAAGGGGCCAACCAGGTCGAGCACCCGCTGTTGCACCGCGGCGCTGTGGTTTGCGGCAACGGCATCGCCGTCGACACCATCGACGGCGAGCTGCTGCAGCACGTGGGCAACAAGGGTGTTCACGGCGCGGTGTAGAACGCCTGACGGTCGGCGACGAAGGCGCGCACACCGTCGACAACACCGTTGGCGATCGAGTCCTGGTACTCGGGCGAATCCAGACGGCGCTCTTCAATCTTGTTCGACAGAAACGAGGTCTCCACCAGAATCGACGGCATGTGGTTGCCCATCAGCACGTAGAACAACGCGTGCTTCAACCCGAGGTCGGGCACGTCGGACCAGTTCTGGTGCAGCTTCTTCATCAACGCCTTCTGCACCGAGCGGCCCAGACGCACGCTGTCGTCGACGTTCGACTTCATCGCGAGGTCGGCGAGGATGAAGTCGAGGTCGGAGATGCTGCCATCGCCCAGCTCAGCGTTCTCGCGCGCGGCCAAACGCATCGCGTACCGATCGTGGGTGATGTTCAAGTAGTAGGTCTCAACACCACGCACACGACGGTGCGGGCTCGCATTGCAGTGAATCGAGATGAACAAGTCAGCGGCGGCGGAGTTCGCCGTGTTCGTGCGATCTTGCAGCGCGAGGGTGCGGTCGTCGTCGCGGGTCATGATCACTTCGATGTCGGGCAGCTCGGCATTCAGCTTTTCCTTCACCAACTTCGCCAGCGCCAACGTCACGTCCTTCTCGCGCACGCCCGTTGGACCAATGGCCCCGGTGTCGTGACCGCCGTGGCCCGCATCGATAACAACGCGGTGCACACGCAGACCAAGCTGCTGGCTGATCGACACGCCATCTTCAGCACCGATCTTGCCCAGGCTCTGGCTCAAGCGCGCCTTCACCTCTTCAGCATCAGGCGCAGCGACGACGGGAGCAGGCTGCGGCTGCTGTGTCGCCCCCGCCACCATGTCGCTCTTTGGCAGCGGCAGGGGGCTTGTGAGCACGAGTTCAAACGGCTTCTTCGTGATGTTGAGCGACGGCTCCTTGTCGCCTTCGAGCTCGATCACCAGACGGACGATGTCGACGTCGTACTGGCCGGCCCGCACGCGCGCGACCACGCCATCGTGCACTTCGATCGGCTGGATGTTGCGCTGGCCGAGCTTCGCTGGGGCCACGTCGTAGAAGATCTTGCGCGGACCACCAGCCGCCTTCGGCACCTCGCCACGCAGCACGCCCACCTCGCCCGAGATGCGCAAGCGCACCACCGACTCCGTGCGCGTCTTCTCGTGACGAATCACCATCACCTTGCGCGACGGCGTCTTTGGACCTGGGCGCTCGGGCAACAACATCGGCGGGCTCGTCGGCCGCGTCGTGGCCACCGTCGTCGTCGTCGCTGGAGCGGCGGGCGTCGCCGTGTTCGCTTTGGCCACTTCGTTGTGGTGGTCACCCTTGCCAGGCGGGCTCAACTGCGAGGGCACCATCATCTCGGCCAACGGCTTTTGCGACAGCGTCGGCGGGATCGTGTTCACCTGCCCGGTGGGTGGCACCAGGGCGATGCTCTCGTCGACGTCGTCTTGCACCACAGCGGGGGCTGCAGCCACAACAACAGGAGCAGCTGCAGGGCGCACCGGTGCCGGCACAACGACCGCAGGAGCAGGCACTGCGGGGGCTGTCGGCTTCGGCGCCTCGAGGCGCGCGAGGGCTTGCGCGGGCGTCATCGTCGACGACGTGGCCTTCGGCGTTTCCACCTTCGGCTCGGTCTTCGCTTCTGCCTTCGCGTCCACCTTCGGCTCTGTCTTTGGCTCGGCCTTCACGACTTCGGCAACCACCGCGGCTTCAATGGGCGCTTCGTCGACGACGACGGGCTCCTTGCCCGACTTGTCCGCCTTCGACTTCTTTGGTTGTGCCGCACGCGCGGCCTTCACCTTCGCGTCGGCGAAGCGACCTGCACGAAGAGCGAGGGCTTCGTTCTTCATGTCGGCGGTCTTCATCGCCACGACACGGTCAATGAAGCCACGGCCGCGCACGACGTCGTCGGTGAGGCGGGCCGCCGCCACCAGCGCGTCGTCGGCGAGGTTGCTCTTCGGGAACCGCTCGGCCATCGACGCAAACGCTTCAACGGCCGCGTTCTTGTCGGCAGCAACGGCACTCACCGTCGCGAGTTCTTCCAGCAGCTGTGCAGCCACATAGGCGCAGTCGTCGGCACGGCTGCCTTCTTTGTAGGCGTTCGCCGTCGCCTGCAAACGCACGATCAGCTTTTCGTAGTGGTGGCGGAAGCGGCGCTTCTCGTTGTCGGCGCGCAGGGCTTCCACGTCCTTCTTGATGGCGACGAAGGCCGCCACCGACGGGTCGTCGTCGGCGTGGGCCGGCAGCGACGGCGACACCGTTGCGAACAGCGCAACCAGCAACGCGAAGGCAGGCAGGGACGTCGTCTTCATGCAGCCACCTCAACACCGATCGAGCGCGAACGCTCACGCAACACCAGCGCCACCACCGCCCCGATTGGCAACGCGAACAGCACCCCGAGAAATCCACCCGAGCTGCCGCCGAGCAGCACCGCGGTCAACGTCGCCAGCGGCGAGAGCCCGGCCTTCTCGCCGACGATCCGCGGCGTGAGCAGGTAGCCCTCGATCACCTGGATGACCGCACACAACACGCCCGCACCAACGATGGGCCACAGCGCCTGCGTACCAAGCTCGAGCAACGCAAACGCCGTCGACAGCAGCATGCACGTCGTCACCGACGCAAACGGGATGATGTAGGCAGCACCTGACAACACCGCGATCGCCAACGCCGCCGGCACACCTGCGATCCACAAGCCCACGGCGTAGATGCAGGCCATGATCGCGGCGACGGTGAGCTGGCCAACGACGAGTGCGCTGAGTGCTTCTTCAACGAGCGGCAGATAGTGCGCAGCGGGCGCGCGCCACGACGTCGGTGCGTTGGTGGCCAGCAGCGTGCGCACCGCGGGCCACTCGGCGAGCACGAAGTACGAAAACACCACGACGAGCACGCCCTCGCCAAACGAACCAACGAGCGACGCCGCAGCACGCGCGATGCTCAACGCCCCCTGCCCCACCAGCGCGCCACCCGACGCGGCCACGGGCGACAGCTGCTCGAACAATGCGGCACCGGCAGCGCCCGAGAGTTCCTTCACCGACGTGGGAATCACGAACCCGGTCAGGCGCTCAACGAAGGTCGACGCCGACTGCAACAGCTCGGGCCAGCGGCCAATCAACTGCGAGAGGTCGGCGATCAACGCCGGCAACACGAGGGCAGCAAGACCCAGCACGACGACAACGAGGCCGCCAATCACGACCGCAGCCCCGGCCGAGCGGCCAAGCCCACGACGCTCAAGGCGCACCACCAGCGGCTCGCACAAAAACGTGACGACGGCGACGAACACCACTGTGATGGCCACGCCGCGCACCGCGTACAGCACCGCCAACAGCGCCAGCAGGCCCAGCACGAGCCACACGGCGCGCGTGTCGACGACGATCGGCCGCAACGACGACGACACCGCCTGGGGCGGCAACGGCGATGGTTGGGGCTGCTTCTTCGTGGCCAACGGTGACTCCAGCGGGTGGGGTAGTCAGGTGTCCTACCCTGTCTCCCATGGTCGCCACGGGGCGACTGCTGTTTCCATAAGTCACCATACGGGGTCGCGCAAAAAAACGTTCCACGGAGCCCCGGCCGACGAAAGCGCAGCAGACAGCCGTCCGGTCCGATTCCGCCGCGTTCCGGCCCCCAGGGCTCAATCGTTCCACTGCCGGCGCGTCTCGGCGAGGCGTTGTGCTGCCAGCGGGCGCCCTTCGTTTTCAAGCAGCACCATCAGCTGCAGCATGAGCTGGTTGGCGCGCTGCGTCAGGGCGGCGACGTCGGCGGCGTTCGTGGTGGCGGCCGCCAGCTTGTCGAGCGCGCGGATCTCCTGCTGCAACTGCACCTCGAGCGGCAGCCCGGGCGTGGCCAGCGCACCGACCCGCGCGCGCTCCTCGGGCGAACGTTGCAGCCACTCGCGAATGCGGGCCTCCATGAGCAAGTCGAGCGACATCGTGCACCTCGCGTTCACGGTAGCGCTGCACGAGCGCCGCATGGAGCCGGTTGTCGGCGCGCGCGCAATGCCGCACACGGGCCGCATGAAAGACCTGCTGTCGTCGTCGATGGGGCGCCTGCGTCTCGTGGCCTTTATCGAGGGCCTCTCCTACCTCGTGCTGCTGTTTGTCGCGATGCCGCTGAAGTACGTCGCTGGCATCCCCGAGCCGGTGCGCGCTGTCGGCATGGCCCACGGCGTGTTGTTCGTCTCGTTCTGCTTCGCGTTGCTGTTCGTGCTCGTCGAGGGGCGCCTCACGTTTGCGCGCTCGGTGGTCACGTTTATCTCGTCGCTGTTGCCGTTTGGCACCTTCGTCGTCGACAAACACCTCAAGGCCTGGGACACGCCGCCGCCTGCGGGCAGCTGAGCATGGCCGAAGCCGCCACACGCGCCATGCGCGGCACCGTCGTCGCGATGACGGGGCAACTGCTCACACAAGCCCTGCGCTTCGCGAGCAACATCATCATGGCGCGCCTCGTGTCCGAGGTGGCCTTCGGTCAGCATGCCCTCGTCATGACCATCACCACCGGCTTGTGGTTGGTGAGCGACCTTGGGCTTGGCCACAGCCTCGTGCGTCACACCCGCGACGACGACACCTTCGTGCACACCGCCTGGACCATGGGCGTTGTGCGCGCCGTCCTTCTGCTGGTTGCTGGTGGTGTGCTCGCGCCGATCGTGGCGGCGTTTTACGACGAGCCACTGCTGTTGTGGTTGCTGCCGTTGTGCGCGCTGCGGATCTTCTTTCAGGCCGCCGAGTCGTCGCAGTTCTACCTCGCCACGCGGCGCGTGCGCGTCGAGCGCGTTGTCGCCCTCGAGGTCACAGCCCAGGTCAGCTCGATCGCTGTGGCCGTGTCCGTTGGCTACGCCACCCACCACGTCGTTGCCCTTGTTGCAGCAGCGGTGGTGTCGGCCTTCGTGCGCACCACGCTCACGCACCTGGTGTTGGGCGCGCGCATGCGCTTCGTTTGGGACCGTGCTGCACGACACGAGCTGCTCGCGTTTGGCAAATGGGTGTTTCTGTCGACGTTGTTCGCCTTTGTGGCCATGCGTTGGGACGTCTTCAGCATTGGCCGCTTGCAGGGCTTTGCGGTGCTTGGTGTGTATGGCCTGGCCATTCAGGTCACGAGCGTGCCGAGCCAGATGGCCACGCAGTTTTGCGCGATGGTGCTGGGCCCCGTGTTGGCCGAGGCCTGGCGCGACGGGCCGTCGACGTTGTCGGCACGCTTGCGCGAGGCCCGTGCGGGCTATGTGCCCATGGCGCTGTTGTTGTTTTTGGGTGCGGCCACGTTGGCGCCGTTGTTCTTCAAGCTCGCCTACAAAGACCGCTTCGTCGACGGCGGTGGCATGGCGCAGCTGTTGATGCTCACGGTGTTTGCCACGTTCATGCAAGAAGCCACGTCGAGAGCGCTCGTGGCCGCGGGCGATGGTCGGGGTCTGGCGGTGACCAACGCGAGCAAGGTCGGCGTCACGATCGTCGCCACGTTGATTGGCTTTACGCAGTTTGGCTTTGTGGGCTTTCTCGTCGGCAACGGCGTGGGTGCCCTGGCGGGTGTGGTGATCATCGGTCTGCGCGCCCGCGGCCTTGGTCTGCACGATGCCCTGCGCGCCGACCTGCAAACGCTCGCGCTGTTTCTGCTGCTGGTGGCGCTCTCGTGTGGCGTGCCGTGGCTGCTGTCGCCGGTCGTGCACGTCGACGTGGCCATGCTCACCGCGGCGGCGTGTCCGCTGGTGTGTGTGCCGTTGTTGGTGCGCGTGCTGCGTCGAGCGCGACAGCTGCGCCGGGCCCGCGCCGAGGTGGCCGGCTGACCAACAGTGGGACGACATCGGTGCCGCAGGCCGTCTCCAACGTGGCTTGCATCCACATCGTGAGCGAACAACGACGCCGCCGTGGCCGCTCCCACGTTCGCCTGCACCTTTGCGCCTGCGCAGTGGAAGTTGCTGCCGGGGTTCGCCGACTACGCCTGCGCCCTCGATCGCCTCGCCTCGTGCGCCGACTGGCCCGAGGTCGCCGACTACCAGGCCCTCCTGCAGTCGGCGGCACCGTTTGTCGCAGAGGTAGGCAAGCTCGCTGCCGGGCTCGACGCGAGCGATATCGCTGGCAGCTACATCGCTCGGTGTGTCGACGGTGCGGTGCCCAGTCGACGACGCAACCTGCACGACTTGATGAACGCGCTGGTGTGGTGGCGCTTTCCGTTGGCCAAGCGGGCTTTGTGTCGTCGTCAGGTGGCCCTCGCCGTCGAACGCGGTGCCTGCACCAACCGGCTGCGCACGCGCGCGCAAGATCGCCTGGCGATGGTCGATGAAGGCGGCATCCTCGTCGTCGGCGAGCGCCGGATCGTCTTTGGTCACGCCATCCTCGAAGACGCGATTCGCGGCCGCACCTCGCGCGGGCTGCCGCTCACCATCGCCTGCAACGACGACGACGACGACGACGACGACGCTGCGCTCGACGATGCCGTTGCTGCGGCGATCGCCGCCCTGCCGTTACCCGTCGAGCGCTCCTGACGGTCGCAGGTGCATGGCGCACCACGCCGCCGTCGCGTCATCGGCAGGGAACCACGACTCGATGCGCAGCTCGTCGAGCGTGACGTTTTGGGGTGCAGAAAACGCGGTGACGGCGGCTATGAACGAGACCCGCACGTCGTCGCGTTGCAGCTGCAGCGCCAACACCGGAGCGGCATCGCGTTCAAGGTCGGGTTGGCAAAACGGCCGCGGCACGTCGGGCATCGCCAGCACGCGCGCCAACAGCTCGCTGCGACGGGCATCCCCCGGATGGGCGAGCACCTCGCGATGCAGGCGTCCGATGAGGTCGCGGGCAGCACCCTGCCAGTCGACGACAAAGGGTCGTGCCAGCCGCGCGTCGAACGTGAGGTCAAACAGGTTGATGGGCGGCACCAGCGCCGTCGTGTCGACGACAAAGTGCTGCACCAACAGCGCTGCCGCCGTATTGGTTCGCAGCACGTCGTACGTGCTGTTGAGCACCAGCAGCGGATACGGCTCCTGCTGGGCACACATGCGGTCGACGACGCGCTCGATCTCGGCGGGCATCACCTCGCGCTCAGCCTCGGGATAGTGCGCAGGATGGTCGGCAGCGCTCAGCAGGGTGTTGCGTTCACGCAGCGGGACGTCGAGGGCATTGCACAAACGCAACACCATCTCGGACGAGGGCTGTGAGCGGCCGGTCTCGAGAAAGCTCAAGTGTCGCGGCGACATCTCGGCGATGAGCGCGAGGTCGAGCTGCGACAACCCACGGCGATGACGCCAACTCTTGAGCAACGCAGGAAAGACGCGCGATTTCATCAACACGGCATACCGCACTGCCGTCCCCGGACACTTCCCTCCTGAGGGAGTTGCTCGGGCGTGATCACGAGCCACGGTGTCAGCAACACAGGAGGTTCGTGATGCGTACGCTGCTGCTGGTGTGCTCCCTGGTGACATTTGTGGTGTGGTCGCTGTGGCTGGTGCACGACGACGGGCTCGAGGGTCTGTTTGTCTTGTTGCGCACCGACTGGGGCAAGCAGGTGTTCGCCGACCTCGTCATTGCGCTGAGCATCGCCTGGGCCGCGCTGCACCACGACCCACGGGGACGACCTCGTCACCTGTGGGCCTGGCTGGTGGCGACGGTGCTGACGGGCAGCATGGCGGTGCTGACGTACCTCATCAGCCTGCAGTGGCGACGCCCGCGCTCGCGTTCGGCCAGCGACACCAACGCCTGACGGGTTGCACTGCCCGACGCGACGACGTCAGGGTGGCGCCATGAGCGTTACCAAGCGGGCCCTGCGCGGCACTGTCATCTCGGCCGTTGGGCAGTTGGGCACCCAGGGGTTGCGCTTTGCGAGCAACATCCTGCTCGCGCGGTTGCTGCCCGAGAGTGCCTTTGGTGTCAGCGCGATGATTTTCGCGATCACCACGGGTCTGTGGCTCATCTCCGACGTCGGCATCGGCGCGAGTATTATTCGCAGTCAACGCGAAGACCGCGCGTTTTTGAACACCGCGTGGACGTTGTCGGTGCTGCGCGGCGCGCTGTTGTTCGTCGTGGGCGCCTCACTCGGTGCGCCGATGGCGTGGTTTTACGACCAGCCCGAGCTCGTGTGGTTGTTGCCGTTGTGCTCGGTGATGGTGCTGCTGCTCGCGGCCGAATCCACCGGTGTCTACGTCGCCCAACGCCAGCTGCTCGTCGGGCGCCTCACCGCGCTCGAGATTCTCGCCCAGGTCGCAGCCCTCGCCGTCTCGATCCCCGTCGCCATCTACACGCAGCACGTCATCGCCCTGGTCGCGGCTGCGCTGGTGTCGGCTCTCGTGAAGCTCATCGGCTCGTTCGTCGTGATGCCATCGGTGCGGCCGTGGTTTGCGTGGGACAAAGAGGCGCTCGCTGAGATCTTCACCTTCGGCCAGTGGATCTTCGTGTCGACGTTGTTCTCGTTCGCCGCCATGCGCTGGGACGTGTTCAGCCTCGGTCGGCTCGAGGGCTTCGCGTTGTTGGGCGTGTACGGGCTCGCCACGCAGATCGCCAACGTGCCTGGGCAGATGTCGATGCAGGTCACCAACTCCGTGCTCACGCCGGTCCTCGCCGAAGCGTGGCGCGGCGCCAAAGACGGTTTGCAGACGAGCATGATGAGTGCCCGTCGCGCCTACATTCCCGCGGGCATGTTGCTGTTTCTCGGCGCTGCAGCCACGGCGCCAGCCTTCTTCGTCATCGCCTACAAGCCCGGCTTTCATGGTGCAGGGCCGATGGCGCAGCTGTTGATGGTGCCGTTCTGGTTGGGCTTTTTGCAGGAAGCCTCGTCGAGAGCGCTGCTCGCGTCGGGCGATGGTCGTGGCCTGGCCCTGAGCAACGGCGTGCGCGTGCTGGTCACCATCGCGTCGACGTTGGTGGGGTTTCAGCTGTGGGGCTTTTGGGGCTTCGTCGGTGCTGGCGGTGTGGGCGCGCTCGTCGGCATGGTCATCGTTGGCGTGCGCTTGCGGCAGCAGAACCTGTCGGCGGTCCTCGTCGACGACCTGAAGGCCACGGCCGTGTTCCTGCTGCTGCTGGGCGTTATCTGCGCGCCGCCACTGCTGCTGTCGACGTCGACGGGCGTGGCCGCAGCGTGGCTCACGCTTGGCACCGGTGCGCTCGTGCTCGTGCCGTTGGCGTTGGTCGTCGTGCAGCGCGTGCGGGCCCGACGCGCTGGCTGAGGCTTTGGCCTATTCGGCGGCCGCCGCGGTGTGGCGCGAGCGCTTTCGTCGCCCTGACATTCTCGTCGACGATGACGTCGCCACGGCAGTCGCCCCCGAGCCATCGACACTGAAGAACGCCATGAGCTGTGTGAGCCCCTGCGCCTGCGCGTCCATCGCGTCGCTCGCCGCCGATGCTTCTTCGACGAGGGCGGCGTTTTGTTGGGTCGTGGTGTCCATGCTTTCGACTGCAGCCGTGAGGTCGTTGATGCCGCGCAGCTGTTCAGCAGAGGCCTCAGCGATATCGGTGATCACCTCGTTGGCGTGCTTCACCGACGACACGATCGCCTGCAGCGTCTCGCCCGACGCGTTCACGAGGCGTGTGCCGTCCTTCACGCGGGTCACACTGGTCGTGATCAAGGTCTTGATCTCCTTGGCAGCCTCAGCGGTGCGTTGCGCCAGCTGGCGCACCTCAGCAGCGACGACGGCAAAGCCCCGGCCCTGCTCACCAGCACGTGCCGCCTCCACGGCCGCGTTGAGCGCCAACAGGTTCGTCTGAAACGCGATGCCGTCGATCACCGAGATGATCTCAAAGATCTGCGAGCTCGATTGGGTGAGTGCTGCCATCGCCTGCACGGCATCGCTCACGACGACACCGCCGTTTTCCGCGTCGCGCACCGCGGTGTTTGCCAGGTCGCGGGCGCGTTGAGCGTTGTCGGTGTTGCGCTTGATGGTGTCGGTGATGCCTCTCAGCGAAGCACTGGTCTCCTCGAGGGCTGCGGCCTGCTCGGTGGTACGACGGTTGAGGTCCTGATTGCCGCTGGAGATCTCTGCTGCAGCGCTGCCGATGTTGCTCGCGGCATCGCGAATCTGCGTCACGGTCCCAAGCAAGCGCGTCGCCGTCGTGTTCACGGCCTGACACAGGGTCGCGAACTCGCCCACATACTCGCCCTGCATCGTCGCCGTCAGGTCGCCCTCAGCGATGGTGCTCATCACGCGCGTCGTCTCGGTGACGGGGCCAACAATCGCGTCCATCGTTTGGTTCATGCCCGACACGATCCGTCGATAGTCGCCCCAGTGGCGGGCATCGTCGGCGCGCTCGTTCAGCTGCCCCGCCGACGCGGCATCGACCAGCCGGCCCACGTCGTCGACCATCGCTCGCAACACTTCTGAGCACGTGTTCAAGTTCTTTTGAATGATAGCGAATTCGCCATTGAACGAACCACCAATCGGCGGCGGGATCGTGCCGGCAGCGATCTGGCTGAGGTGCTCGGCCGCCGCGCGCAGCGGTCGCACAATCGCATCCAGCATCTGGTTGATGCCTTCGCCCATGGTGCGCATGAAGCCATCCATGCGCTGCACGTCCAGCCGACTGTCGAGCTGACCAGCCACGGCCGCAGCCAACACGCCGCTGATTTGTTCGGCGGCCGAACGTTCTGCCGTCTCGTCGACGATCTCGACCACGAGCCCCAGGCAAACACCGGCTTCGTTGAACACCGGCGACGTGGTGAGTTGCAGATGCCGCTGCCCAACGCGGCTCGCGAGCTGCTGTGACTGTCGCGTCTGCAGCACCCGCTGTGGGACGGAGGCACCCGCTTGGTACAGGCCCGCAACCGACGACCCGATCAGTGCCTGTGGCCGCAGCTGCGGCAGGTCGACCTGGATCGCCGCACCATACTTTTTCATCAGATTCTTCGCCGAATCATTCACATAGATAATCTGCAACTCTGGGTCGGCGATCACGACGTTCGCCGTGGCCACCGACAGCGCCTGTTGCACGCGCACCGCGGCGTTGGCGCGTTCGCGTTCCTGCTGTCGTCGTCGGTCCAGCTCGTCGAGCACGGTGTTGAACGCCTGCTGCACACTGGCGAACTCGGCGGTGAAGCCCTTGAGGTGCTGCAGGTCGCCGTCGCCATTGGCGAGCTCAGCGATGGCCTCGCGCAGTTCGCGCAAGGGGCGGGTGATGGCGCGGATCGTCCACAGCGAAAACAGCGCACACAGCGCACCGACGACGGCGATGAGGACGACCAACCAACGCAGCCCTGACGCGGCGGTCTCTTGTGCAGCAACCTCTGCAGCACCGGCCTGCTGCTCAATCAGGCTCGACAGCGCCGACATGTTGGTTTCCAGCATCGAAAACGCCGCCGAGAACTGCGGCATCAGGCGCTCAGCACCAGCGAGATCGACAAACGCGGCGCGAACGATGTCGCCGGCCGCCGCCTCGTACGCCGTCAACGTGGGCGACACCTTCGCCACCGCCTCTTTCACCTCGGGCGACAACGGCATCGCGTTCAGCTCGGCGACGGCATGCTTGAAGATGCCCACGTGCTCGTCGAGGTCGGCCTTGATCCCTGCCGCTTCGTCGGCGTGCTTGATCGAGGCGGCATGCAGGGCCGCCAACACATCGGCGCGCAGGGCGTCGTGCATCATGTCGGCGTCAAGGGTGTTGCGCAGCGCCTTGAGCTTGACGCTCATGTCGGTGAGCGCCTGCGCTTGCAGCGCCTGTCCCATGTACCCGGATGCGCCAACGACCAGCATGCCGGCGATGCCCAGCACTGCAAAAAGCACCAACCGCTGTCGAACGCCAAGATTCACGTCGGTCTCCCGTTGTCGACACATGCATCGGCGCTCATTCGTCCCGCTGAAGTCGAAGCGGGATCGGCGTCGTGCCGCGGCGCGCTGTCGGCTTGCAGTCAGCGCCGTCGCGGGTGAAACGGCTCCATGCACCGTCTGCTGCTGTTGCTCGGTCTCGTCGCCGCCTGCGCCACGCCCACGACCACATCGTCGCCAACGCCAATCGCCGCCACGTCGACGTCGCCGCCCGTTCCGGTGTTGCCCCCCGCGCGGCAACAACAACGCCCCACCACGCCCAACGCCCCGCCAACGCACCCCGTCACGCTCCTGCGCGGCGCGCGTGTCATGACTGCTGCGGGCGATGTCTTTGAACGCGGCTTTGTCCTCGTGCAAGGCGGACGCATCATCGCGGTCGGCGCGGGCGATGGCACTGCCCCACGAGGTGCAGTCATCGTCGACGTCAGCGGCAAAACCATCACGCCGGGCCTCATCGACACCCACAGCCACATGGGCGTGTACCCAACGCCCGAAACGAACGGCGGTGCCGACGGCAACGAGGTCGGCGCGCCCCGCACCCCCGAGGTCGAAAGCGAACACGGCTTTTGGCCGCAAGACGCCTCGCTGCCCCAGGCCCTCGCCCACGGCGTCACCACCATTCAGGTGCTGCCGGGTTCAGCGAACCTCATCGGCGGCCGCTCCACCACGTTCAAGCTCGGCCAGGTGGGCCTGGCGTCGTCGACGTCGGCACGCGCACTTCGTTTCCCGGGCGCACCACAGGGTGTGAAGTTTGCGTGCGGGCAAAACCCCAAGGCGGTGTACGGCGGCGAAAAGGGCGGGCGTCCGTCGACGAGAATGGGCAACGTCGCGTCGTTGCGTGAGGCCTTCATTCTCGCGAGCGACTACCGCCGCAAACAGCAACGCTACGAGCGCGACCTCTCGGCGTGGAAGCAACGGCAGTTCGCCCCCGTCGTCACGCCGCCTGCCGAGCCGGGCACGCCACCGCCACAACCCGACGATCCGCCCGAGCCACCGCTGCGCGACCTGGGCCTCGAAACCCTCGTGGGTGTCCTCGACGGCAGCATCCTCCTGCACAACCACTGCTACCGCGCCGACGAGATGAACGCGGTGCTCGACGTCGCGGCCGAGTTCGGCTTCAAGGTCCGCTCGTTTCACCACGCCGTCGAGGCCTACAAAATCGCACCGCGCCTCGCCGCCGAAGGCGTGTCGGTGTCGACGTGGGTCGACTGGTGGGGCTTCAAGATGGAGTCGTTTGACAGCGTGCGCGAAAACGCCGCCATGGTGCACGCCGCGGGGGCACGCGCCATCATCCACAGCGACAGCAACGTCGAGATTCGGCAGCTCAACCTCGAAGCCGCCAAAGCGTTGGCCGCAGGTCGTCGTTTGGGCCTCACCATCAGCGACAACGACGCGCTTCGGTGGATCACGGCAAACGCCGCGTGGGCCGTCGGTGTCGACGAGCAAACAGGAACACTCGAGCCCGGCAAGATGGCCGACCTCGTCGTGTGGAGTGGCTCGCCGTTTTCCACCTACAGCACCGTCGAGCAGGTCTACGTCGATGGCGTTTCCGTCCTCGATCCCGTCACGCACCTCGCTGTGCCCACCGATGTCGGCATTGGCACGGGTACGGCCACCATCACACCCGCGTCGAACGCGACGTCCACGAAAGAGGTGCGCTGATGTGGCGCGTTGTTGTTGCGTTCTGCATCGTCGCTTCGTCGTCGTCACGCGCGGCGCCCACCGCCATTGTCGACACCACCATCGAGGTCGGTGACGGCACGGTCATCCCCCACGGCACCGTCGTGTTCGACGGCACGAAGATCATCGCCGCCGGTGCAGGTGTTGCGGCCCCCGCAGGTGCTGTCGTCGTCGACGGCCGCGGGACGGTCACTTCGCCGGGCTTTGTCGCCGTCGACAGTCAGGTGGGCTTGTTCGACGTCGGCATGGAGCAGGGCCTGCTCGACAGCGAAACCGCCGGCACCATCCGCGCCGCGTTTCGCGCCGCCGACGGCTACAACCCGCTCAGCGTGCACGTCGACGTCGACCGCGAAGAAGGCGTCACCTCGGCCGTCCTCGCTCCCTCGGGCCGCGCGTTGATCGTCGGGCAAGGCAGCATCGTCGAGCTGCGCACAGCACTCGATGCCGTCCCCGTCGACACCGCGGCGATGTTTGGCTGCTGGGATGGCTACGTCGCGACACAGTTCGGCGGTGGTCGTGGGGCATTGGCGCTTGCAATGCGCGAGCTGCTCGAAGACACACGCCTGTACAAAAAGCAGCAGGCGGCCTTCGAGCGTGGCGAACTGCGCGACCTCGGCGTGGCGCGTGCGCAGGTGCAGGCCATGCTCCCCGTCGTCGACGGCAAGATCCCGCTCGTGGTGCGTGCCGACCGTGCCACCGACATCCTCGCGGTGCTGTCGTTGGCAAAGCAGAACCAGCTGCGCGTGATGATCGAAGGCGGTGCCGAAGCCTGGCTCGTCGTCGACGCTCTCAAGGCGGCACGGGTGCCCGTGATTGTCGTGCCGAGCACGTCGGGCTCGCTCACGTTTGATGCGCTGCACGCGCGTCACGATCTGGCCACGGTGCTTGCTGCGGCGGGTGTCGAGGTCATCATCACGTCGTGGGCCACCGACAACGGCACCACCCGCGTGCGCGAAGAAGCCGGCATCGCCGTGCAAAACGGTCTGCCGCGTGCGGTCGCCATCGCCTCGATTGCCGCAACACCCGCGCGCCTGTTTGGCGTGGCCCACGACGGACAACGCGCTGGTCTGCTCGCTGCTGGTGCGCGCGCCAATGTCGTGATGTGGACGGGAGATCCGCTCGAGGTCTTGAGCATTGCGCAGCGCATCTGGGTGGCTGGCAGCGAGGTCACCACACCGTCGCGGCAACGGCAGCTCGCCGAGAAGTACAAGGTGCTTCTGCCGCAGTGAGTGCATTGTTCGGCGGGCGAACGAAGCTCGTAGGTCCGATGTCGTCAAGTTGCTTCGCTTCACGTCATCGCGTCACTCGGTGCTCGGCGATCCCAACTTTGGACGACGCCTTCGGCGCGACCAGGAAACCATCACGCTTCTCGCGCAGCGTCGCGCAGCGTCGCGCTCGTCGTTCGACGATGTCGCATACGACCTGTCGCCGAAGCGGCGCTGAGAGACTGGCTTTGTTCGGCCGCCGAACGAAGCCGTCGCCGGCGATCGCGGCTCGTCGCCGAGACATCGACTGACCTCGTCACTCTCGCTTCACGGCCTTTCAGTCACCGACAATGTCGTCTAGCAGGTTGCTGAAAAAGTCGGCAGTCGGTTCTCGACGAGAAATGAGGTGTTCGTCGTCGAGAGCTGCGCCA
>JBIKRQ010000481.1:0-4508 GCA_044349155.1 Myxococcota bacterium | reverse complement strand
ACGCCGACGGCGAAGACATCGGCACGGCGATCGACGACGTCACCGCGCGCGTGCTCTGGCGACATGTACGCCATCTTGCCCAACACCACGCCGGGTTCCGTGCGCTCCTGCTTCAGCGCACTGTGGGCAAGGCCGAAGTCGATGAGCTTCACCTCGCCGTCGAAGCTGATCAGCGCGTTGTGGGGCGAGACGTCGCGGTGCACGAGGTGCAGCGGCGCGTCGGTCTCGGGGTCGCGCAAGCGGTGGGCAGCGTCGAGCGCCTCGAGAATCTCGCCGATGACCAGCAACGTGAGATCGATGGGCAACGTGACCTGCAGCTGTGCGCAGGCCTCGATCACGGCTTGCACGTCGCGGCCGGGCACCAGGTCCATCGCGAGGTAGTAGGTGTTGTGGACCTGGCCGACGTCGAACACGGGGCAAATGTTGCGGTGGTTCAGCTGCACGACGACGCGGGCCTCGTCGACGAAGCGAGCGACGTATTCGCGGTCGTTGGTCCACTGCGAGCGCAGGGTTTTGATCACGCACAGGCGATCGATGCCGGCGACACCCGGCGACCGCGCCAAAAACACCTGCCCCATCCCGCCGCGACCAAGGCGCTTGAGGAGCACGTAGTAGCCAAACCACCGGGGCAGTTGGCCGTCGCTGTCGGAGTCGAGGGCGTCCACGGCGGCAGGGTAGCAGGGCTGTTGCCATGGTGCTCGTCGCCGTCAGGACGATGGTGCTGGCGTGTGCTACTCCCCCGCCGTGCCCCGTGCTGTTCACCCCTCTGTGGTTCTGCTGCTTGTCGCCTGCTGGTCGTCGCTGGCCAGTGCCTCAGACATCGTCGTGTTCGACCGTGGCGGTGGCGTCGAACGCACCACGCGGGCTCGCGCTGCCGTCGCAGCCGCAGGCGACACCGTGCTCTCCGCCACCGAGTCCGACGAACTCGATACCGCCTACGCGGCGGGCTGCGTCGATGCCGAGTGCTACAGCCGCGCCGGAGCCGCCGGCAGCGTCGTGAGCATCATCCTCGTCGAGCCCACCACCCTCACCCTGATCGATGTCGCCTCTGCCACCGCGCGGCAGCGGCCTGCAGCAACTGCAGCGATTGACGTGGTGCTCGCGCGTCTGCGCGACGCCGACCACTTCGGCACCCTCGACGGCAGCGCGTTGCCAGCGGGCAGCAGCATCGTCGTCGACGGTGTGGTCTACGACGGCGCCGACCTCCCCGTGGGCGCCACCCCGGTGGTTGTGCGCGGGCCAAACGGCGAAACCACGGTCGTCGTCACGGTCGTCGCCAACACCGCAACACCCGTGGTGCTGCCAACAACGCCACCCCTCGACACGGGCACGATCCTCGTTGTGTCAGGAGCGGCGGTGGCCGTCGTCGGCGTCGTCGTCGTCATTGTTGGTGAAGTGTGGGCGCAACAGGCGCTCAACCAGCTGCAACAGGGTCAAGAAGCAGACCTCGTGCAGGCAGAAGCGATCGAGATCGCGGGCTTTGTCAGCGCCGGCGTGGGCGTCATCGCGGCCGGCGTCGGCCTCGTGCTGCGCGCGGGCAGCACGACGGTCAACGTCGACGACAACGCCGCGCTCGAACCGCAGCCCTCACGGACTCCCTGATACGGCTGCCAACGACGACCACGGCAACGCCGAAAGCTTGTCGGGTGCCAACACGCTGTACACATGGCGGATGGCGCCGTCGTCGTCGACATCGATGCACAACGCGGCGCGCGGGGCCATTGGTGGTGCGACCTGATCGATGCGCCACATCAGCAGCGCCGGCGCGCCGTTGACCGCAAACGGCGTGAACGACGACGTCGCCTCGGGCCAGAAGCGACGCACGCCAAACAGCAATGCCAACACGCGCTCGCGCCCGGTGATGGGCACCGATGCTGCGGCATACACACCACCGCCATCGCCCACGGCGACCACATCGGCGCGCAACAACGACGTCGCCAACGCCACGTCGTCGGTCAGCAATGCCTGGATGAGCTGCGACAAGGCCGCCGACTGCTTCGCGTGCACCTGCGCGGGCGAGGCCGTTAACGTTGTCACGCCGCGTGCTGCGAGCCGTTGGCGGGCGCGGTGCAGGAGCATGCGCACGTTGGTGTCGCTCAGGTCGAGGGCCGCAGCGACGTCGCGGCTTTCGCAACCGCACACGTCACGCAACACGAGCACCGCGCGCTGCGTGGGCGTGAGCACCTCGAGCGCGTGCAAGAACGCCAGGGAGATGCCTTCGTGGGCCAACACGGCCGCTTCGGGTGACATCGACGCGAGTGCGGCTTCGTCGACGAGGCCGGGCAACCACGTCGCACTCATCGCGGTACGACGACGACGCAGGCGATCGCGGGCAAGGTTCACCGTCACGCGCACCAGCCACGGGCGCAGCGGCCGCGTGAGGTCTGCGGGTGGGTGGTGCATCGCGCGGACAAACGCGTCTTGCACGACGTCATCGGCGTCGGCGAGCACGCCCAGCATGCGGTAGGCGACGCCACGCAAAAAGCCGCGGTGCGCTTCGAGTTGCTCAGCCACCGACGTCATCGAGCCGCTCCGATCGTACGCGCCACCCGCACCGCACTGTCGGCGGCGCCATCCGCCAACAACGCTGTGCCCTGGGCCGCACCGACGACATGCAACGACGTCGACGCCGGCCACTGCTGCGGAAGCGCCACGTTCGCTGTTGGGGACTGCGGCAGGTCGTCGTGCACCACCATCTTTGGCAGATAGCGCGCGGCGCGCACCACAAGGCCCGGTTGAACGACGTCGACAAAGGCCTCGAGGTCTTCGCGGCTGCTGTGGCCGTAGGACATCGCGTGCACAATCACCGGCTGCTCCTGCGTTTTTGGCGTGTGCACCGAGAAGTACCGCAGCACGTCGACGCCGACGACAAAGCGACGCGTTGGCTGCGGCAGTGCCTCGCACACGAGGTCGAGACACGAGGCTGTCACCGGACGCAACGCGCGCGCAGTGGACACGCCACACAACGACATCGCCGTCGACAATGACGTCGCCACCACCACATGGGCGGGGCGCAGCGGGCCCGAGGCCATCTGCACCACAGCGCGTCCGTCGTCGTCGACCACGATGCGGTCGGCCCGCGCGTCGTCGAGCTGCACACCTCGATGGCGCAGCACCGCCACCAACGCATCGACCATGCTCGACCAGCCGCCGTCGATGTACTGCACCCCCGTCGACAACCCAAGTCGCAGCTGCGGCAACGCCACCGACGCGGGCAGTTCGGGATCGCCGCAGTACGTCGTCAGGCGCACCAGGCTCTCCACGAGCGCGCGCACGCCAGCGGTCCGCACATGCTGGTGCAGCCACGCGGAAATCGTCGTGGTGTCGTCTTGCAGTGCGAAAGCCCCCATGCTGATGCGCGCCATCACCAGGGCCGCCTCACGCCGCTCAGCGCCCCCCTGTAGCAACGGCGTGGTGCACAACGACAGCAGCGACGCCGGCAGCGGCGCCAACTGCCCGCGGCACAGCCCCAGACCCGACGTGGCGGGTCGGTGCCCCGGCAGCACCACGCCCAGGCGATCCAGAGCCCGCTGCAGCGGCCCGCCGGCGTAGATCGCTCTGGGACCCGGGTTCACCGGCACACCGCCCAGCAGCAGGCTTCTGGCGCGTCCACCGGGGTGTTCGCCCGTGAGCACCCGCACCGACCATCCCTGCTCGCTCAGCTGGGCCGCCACCAACAGCCCGGCCAGGCCTGCGCCCACCACCACCACGTCTTGTGCGTTGTCTGCGTGCATGTCGTACCTCCGCCCCCTTCACGGGCGAGGCACCTGAAACGTGACACGCGACGGTCAAATACCGACAACGCGCCGCCAAGCATTTGAATCTACTGGTGAATTCGACCGCAAGCGGTGCTACTGGCTGACGAGGCCAGCACCGCCGCTGCCGAAATCGGGCACCGACACGGCGAACGCGCCGTCGCTGCCGCTGACCGCTTCGCCCAACAACAGGGCGCGCCCGCCCTCGTCGACGAGCTGGGCATACACGCGCACCCAGGCCCCGCCCACGGGCGCACCGCGGTCGTCGACCAACGCGCCCGCCAACACCCGCGCCGCGGGCAACGTGATGGTGCGGTTCAGGTCGCCGTCGACGACGAGCAGCCCCGAGTACGCCGGCACATCGGAACCGCGCGGCGGCTCGATCGTCACGCGGTAGCGCCCGGGATCGACCGAGAGCGACACGCGCCCGTTGTCGTCGGCCTCGCCCACGAAGGCGGCCTGCGCAGCGGCCAACACAGGCTCGACCACGCCGTCGACGTCGCCCACGCGCGTGAGCTCGACGCTGGCGCGAGCCACATCAACGTCGCTGCTGTTGCGCACGCGCAAGCCCACCGACACCCGCGGCGCCAACGTGAACTGCAGCTCGCCCATGTTGGCCACGACGTCAGTTGAACGTGCACTTTCATGTGCTCGTGCCCGATGGCGCTTTCGACGACGACGGTGTCTTCGTCGCCGACGAGGCGCCCGATGACAACGATGTCCACAAGCTCCTGCTTCGCGCGGGCCGCAAGG